>NZ_JAAKZY010000155.1 GCF_011045015.1 Streptomyces scabichelini
CACCGAGATCTACACCAACCTTCTCGTCGGCAGCGTCAGTGTGTATAAGAGACAGCCCGCGGGGGGCCTGGGACCGACGCCCGTCGCCGTCCGTGCTCAGATGCGGTCGGCCGCGATCAGCAGGTAGTGGAAGCTGCCCTCCTTGTACGCGGTCAGGAACGGCTCCTCGATGCCCGTGGCGACCGAGGACCTGGCGCGCAGTTCCCAGTACGGGATGGTCTGCGCGGTCAGGTCCACCACGTTGATCGGGATCAGGCCGTTGGCGGCCATGGCCTTGAAGTACTCACTCCTGGGGTGGATGTTGCACGTGTAGTGCTCGTCGATGCGGCTGACGGCCTTGGAGCGCATGCCGGTGACATCGTTCGAGCAGCCGGTGATGCACACATACCGGCCGCCGTACTCGAGCAGCCGGGCGAACTCCCCGTACAGCTCGAAGAGGTCGACGTACATCGTGGACTCGTTGTTCCAGATGCCGCGCCGTGAACCGGTGGCGAAACCCGTGTCCAGCATGTTCCGGAAGTGGAAGCGGACCCGGTCGCTCGCGCCCCGCTCCTCGGACTGGCGGTTGGCGAAGGCCACCTGCTCCTCGGAGATCGAGACTCCGTCCACGGCACAGCCGAACCGCTGGTTGGCCATGAAGCTGGTGCCGCCGCGCCCGGAACCGGCGTCCAGAAGCCGGCCGTCGGCTCCGATCGGGCCGAGGTGGTCGAGCAGCACCTCGGCCTGGGCGGTCTCCAGCCGGTGCAGCTCCTCGATGATCCGCTGATCGCGGGTCTCCGCGGGGCCCTCCAGGACCGACGGGTCGTAATCACCGAGGCCGTAGTGATGGTGGTAGAGGCCGTCGACCTCGCCGAGACGGATGTTGACCGGGTCCCTCTCGGTGTTCCAGTAGTCGGCCACGGACCTCTGGTAGTCGGTGCGCAGGACTTTGGTGACGGACGTGGTCATGGTCGTACTCCTTGATCAGTTCTGGTGATAACGGGCACTGCCCGCGTGCCACTCGCGGCTGCCGCCCAGCCAGGCCCACACGCCGGCCAGGAAGCGGGCCAACTGCGGTGATCCTGCGGCCGCGAGGACGGCGGCCTCGGCTTCGTATGTGTGCATCAGCTCGTCGTGGATGAGGACGGTGCGCTCGACGGCCTCCCGCAAGGAGCACTTCTCCTCGGCGGCGATCACCCTGGGCAGGCTGAGGTCCGTGGGGTCTTCCTTGCCCATCGAGTACAGGTCGTTGACGATCACGCTCGCCGTACCCGCCATGGTGAACGCGCGACGCACCCGCGGATCGGCGAACTCGGCCTGCGGCAGCTCGTAGCCGCCGACCGCGTCGATCAGCGCCATGCACGGCACGAAGCTGTTCTCGTGCCGGTGCATCAGGAACTCCCAGACCGGCGGGGTCTGTTCGGCCGTGTGCCAGACAGCCTCCTGGTTGTACGCGACGAACATGATCGCCAGTTCGTGTCGGAGTCGGCGCACCTGTGTCGTCGTGGCGTACCTGGCCAGGTTGTCCAGGCCGGAGCGGAGGGCGACCGTGACGGGATCCTTCCGTACGACCTCCTCCAGCTCCGGTGCGTAGCGCAGCGGGAGATGGGCCTGGTCGATCACCGAGTGGGCGATCGCCAGGCGCTGGCCGAGCAGTTCGTGCCGGGCCTCCTCCGCCTCGCCGTCGACGTAGTGGTCGTCGACCGCCCACTCCGACAGTGCGCACTTCGCCGCCGCGAGCAGCCGGTCCGGGTCGTCCGAGTCGGGGTGCGCGAGCATGATCAGCCGGCCGAAGCCGGCCGACCGGACCCGGTCGAGCTGGCCGGGGTAGATCCCGCACTCCTCGGCCCATTCCACCAGCCGCTCGTTGACCTCCTCGCCGAGTGCGGGATCGTCCCGGACGGCGGGCGGGCAGTAGATCACCGGACCTTTCGCCGCGGCCGGTTTCGACGGCTGCGACGGCTCCGGTCGCGGACGGGTCCCCGAAGTGCCCAGGCCGGTCGGGCCCGAGGGGAGACGGGGGAGTGAGTCCGGGGTGACCGCGCTCCGGTCGGCGAGCGGAGCTGCCGGCCTCCCCCACTCTCGGCTGCTCCCCCACTCTCGACTTCGCTCGAGCGGGGGGACCCCCATGAGCGGGGGGACCCCCACGCCCGGTGTGGGGATCCGTACCCCCGAAGTGCCGAGCCCGGTCGGCCTGCTGGGCAGCCGTGGTACCCCGGGCGACGTACGTCCGGCGTCGGGCTTGACCCGTGCGAGCACGTCCCGTTTGCCGGGGCGTCTGGGATCCTGCAGCAGGCCGACCACCATGCCCGCCACGTCATGGGCGGCCGCCGGCGCGAGGGCCCGGGAGATCAACGACACCGCCGTCAGCCCCCGTTCGTGCGGGCGACCTCGACGTTCTCCAGGATGCCCAGTGCGTCCGGCACCAGCACCGCGGCCGAGTAGTAGGTGCTGACCAGGTAGGAGATGATCGCCTTCTCGTCGATGCCCATGAACCGCACGTTCAGGCCCGGCTCGACCTCGTCCGGGATGCCCGTCTGGTACAGGCCGATCACGCCCTGGTCGCTCTCGCCCGTACGCATCGCGATGATCGACGAGGAGCCCTCCTTGCTGATCGGGATCTTGCCGCACGGCAGCAGCGGAACGCCCCGCCACGCGGGCAGGTGATGGCCGTTGAGCTCGACACCGCTGAAGTAGATGCCGCGCTTGTTGCACTCACGGCCGAAGGCGGCGATGGCCCGCGGGTGGGCGAACATGCAGCGGGTGCCGCGCCGCATGCTGAGCAGCTCGTCCAGGTCGTCCGGGGTCGGCGGCCCGGAGAACGTGGAGATCCGCTGGTCGTAGTCGGCGTTCTGGAGCATCCCGAAGTCCTGGTTGTTGACCAGTTCGTACTCCTGGCGCTCGCGCAGGGCCTCGATGGTCAGGCGCAACTGCTGCTGCGTCTGGTTCATCGGCTCGTTGTAGAGGTCGGCGACCCTGCTGTGCACGCGCAGCACGGTCTGGGCCACGCTCAACTCGTACTCACGCGGGGAGAGTTCGTAGTCCGCGAAGGCGCCCGGCAACATGGCCTCGCCCTCGTGACCCGAGCTCATCGCGATGTCGGCCTCGCCGGACTTGTTGCACGGCCTGTGCCCGTCGGAACTGAGCGTCTGCACGTGCTGGCGCAGCGCGTCGTGCCGCTCCGCCACCGCCTTGTACGCCGAGTGCGGCAGCGCGAGCAGCGTGGTGGCTGTCGCCGCGCGGGCCGTGAACTCCCATTTCCCGTCGGCCCCGGCCAGGACGTGGCCGCCGAAGGTGTCCCCGTCGGCCATCAGGCCCGTGACCACCTCGTCGCCGTACTTGCCCTCTCCGAGCTTCTCGATCTTGCCGTGCGCGATCAGAAAGACATGGTCGGCCTTGCGGCCCTCCTGGACGATCACCTGGCCCGGCTCGAACTCCTTCTGTACGAACTTCTCGGCCAGGGCGTCCAGCGCGTCACCGTCCGAAAAGCCTTGCAGCAGTGGCAGTTCGCCCAGCTCGGCCGGGATGACCTTCACCCTCGCGCCGGTCTTCACGAATGTCACGCGGCCGTCTCCGACCCGGTACGACAGGCGCCGGTTGACCCGGTAGGTGGCGCCCGGCACGTTCACCCACGGCAGCATGCGGGTCAGCCAGCGTGAGCTGATGCCCTGCATCTGGGGTTCGGACTTGGTGGTCGTGGCAAGGTTCCGCGCGGCGGCGGTGCCGAGGCTCTGCTGCTCGCGCTCCTGCTCATCGGCGCTCGCGGCCGAGGTCGTGCTCGTCTGGACCGACATCGTTCTCCTTTTCCTTTTGCTCTGTCGTATGCCTGATGACGTGGCGCATCCGTGCCATCACGCTGTGTGTATAGATCTAGTGCAAATCGATCTCTGTTAGTCATCCGTGGAGGCGGCGCGCGGCAGCACGCAGTGAGGAGGTGTGCTCCCCTCGCGCCCCCCGAATCACCCACGGCTCCGCCTACTTGGCGCTATTCCGTGGGTACAGAAGGTGCCCGTCGCGTGTTCAATCACCGGTACCGCGCTACGTACGGACGGCCCCACGCGTCAGGAGGCACCGTGATCGCCCCTCCCGAACCCGCCCTGACTGAAAGCCAACTGATCGAGCGGGCCGTGGCCATGCGGCCCGCGCTGCTCGAACGTCAGCCGGAGACCGAGCGGTTGACGCGCTATCCGAAGGACACCCACGAGGACTTTCTGAGGGCCGGCTTCTACCGGATCCTGCAACCGCGCCGCTACGGCGGATACGAGTTCGGCCTGCCGACCTTCTATCGAGTCGTCACCGAGATCGCCCGCGGCTGTCCCTCCACGGGCTGGGCCCTCTCACTCACGGCCGCCCACGTCCTCCAAGTCGCCTCCGTCTTCGAGGAGAAGGCGCAGGACGAGATCTTCGGCGACGACGGCGACTTCCGGGCCGCATCCACCGTGATGCCCGTCGGCGTGGCCCGGCCGGACGGCGGCGGCCATGTCGTTCTCGACGGCACCTGGCCGTACTCGTCGGGCTCCCCGTACTCCACGCACTATGTCGGCCAGACCCTGCGCGCGCCCGAGAAGCCGGGCGACCCGCCCGGACCGATGGTGCTGTTCGTCGCGCCGCGCGCGGTCTGGACGCTGCTCGACGACTGGCACGGCGTCCTCGGCCTGCGCGGCAGCGGCTCCAACAGCATCCGGATGGAACAGGCCCGCATCCCTTCGTATTTCACCCGCGAGGTCAGCCTGCTCGAGCTGCCGGTCGAGGGTGGCAGCCTCGGTTCGGAGCTGCACGGCAACCCCCTGTACGCGGGACGCGCGATCAGTTTCTTCCACGGCGAGCTGGCCGCCATCATGATCGGCACCGCGTACGCCGCCGCCGACGAGTACGCGCGGATCGTCGCCGACCGACCGCTGACGCTCGAACCCGACCGCACGCGGGCCGAACTCCACGACTACCAGCGCCACTTGGGTGAGGCGCTCGGTGTCATCCACACGGCGCACGCAGCTCTTCAGCGCAACGCCGAGGACTACATGGAGGCGTGCCGCCGCAACGTGACGGGGGAGGCCCTCTTCACCGTGGTCGAGGACAACCGTCTCGCGATGGTCTTCCTGAACGCCGGCCGCATGGCCTGGGACGCGATGCAGAACACCCTCTTCCGCACTGCGGGCTCCCGTTACGCCCGCGACGGGCAGCGGATGCAGCGCTACTTCCGGGACGCGGCCACGTACTGGTCACATGTCGGCCCCAGCATGGCGGAGCCGCTCGCGCGGCGGGTCGGCCGCGACCGGCTCGGGCTGCCCTCGGGCGACATCCCCCTCATTCCGTGAGCTTTCTGTGATGTGTGGGGCAGGAATGCCACGGCCCTGGGCGGGTACACGAGCCACGCACCCGGGGTGGACGCGTCCCGGGTGGCCTGAGAACGCCACTACGTCGGGATATGCCATGGAGATACCCTCGAACGACAGCGCCACCTCGGAGGCGGAGCGGGCGCTGACTGTGCTGGCCGAGAACACCGAGGACGACGCGGCGCTGGACACACTGGCCGGCACCGAGGTGCTGGTTCCGGTGCCCGACGACACCGATGACGAGACGGCGGCCGATCCCACGACCGTGTCGCTGCCCGTTCTGGAACAGGACGGCGAGACGCCGCTCGTGCCGGTGTTCACCTCGGAGGTGCGGATGGCCGAGCTGCTGCCGTATGTCTCGCGCTACCGGCTGGTGCCCCTGGGGGCGCTGGCCTCCCAGTGGCCCGCGGGCGATCTGTCGCTGACCATCGACGCCAGCTCGCCGCACGGCCTGACGCTCAACTCGGAGGGCGTGCGTACTCTGCTGGTCCGTTGACGGAGGTCTCGCTCACTCGCTGCTCAGCGTGCGCGCGAGTGCCGCACGCTGCAGCGGGCGTACCTCGGTGTGCAGGTCGCGGCCCTTCCGGGTGAGCGCGACCCACACCCCGCGGCGGTCCTCCTGGCAGACGGAGCGCTCCACCAGGCCCTCCTTCTCCAGGCGGCCGATGAGGCGGGACAGGGCGCTCTGGCTCAGGTGGACGCGTTCGGCGATGTTCTGTACGCGGCACTGTTCGCCCGGGTTCGCAGCCGTGCCCGAGGCGAGGATGTCGAGGACTTCGAAGTCGCTGGCGCCCAGGCCGTACGGATGCAGCTCGCGGTCGATCTCGCACATCGTGCGCGCGTGCACCGCCAGAATGTCCCGCCATTGGTCCTCGAGCCGGGAGTCGGCCTTCACTGCTGCCATACATGCACGGTAACAGAAAATGGCACTTGGTTGAATGTTGAAACTAGTGCAGACGCATGTAAGCGGTCAGGGTGCCTGGACGAGGCCCACGAGATTGCCGTCCACGTCCTTGACGGAAGCGATCAGCTTGCCGCCGCCGACGTCCCCACCTCCGGCCCGCCGGCCCTGAACCCGACGTAGTACGACTCGTCCTTCGAGGCCTTCGGGCATGGCGGACTCCTCCACGGACGATGAGAGCACCGGTGGTCTTGCCGGTGCTCTCACGCTATGGCCGGTCGACGGGAGCTCGCTTCTCCAGAACTGACCGGCTGCCCCCCCACGTGACACGTCAGCCGGTGAAGATCTCGACGGCCGACCAGACGGCGAGGCCGAGCATGCAAAGGCCGCCGATGCGCTGGACGGTCTTCAGCGGCACCCGCTTGGCGATGAAACGGCCCGCCAGCAGTGCGAGGGCGGAGACCGACATGAGGGCGGCCGCGGAGCCGACGGCCACGGAGGCGGTCCCGTTCGTCGCCGCGAGATTGGCGGTGGTGATCTGCGTCAGGTCGCCCCACTCGCTGATGAAGACGGCCATGAAGGCGGTGGTGTAGACGGGCCAGAATCCGGTGACGGTCCCGCCGCCCGTGTCCTCCTCGTCGTCGTCCGCTCCGCCGCGCAGCAGCATGAAGGCGCCGAACGCGAAGAGCGCGGCCGAGACGGACTTGACGGTCCAGTCGGGAAGGAGGCCGATGAGGCTTCCGGCGCCGACGGCGATCGCGACGTGCACGGCGAACGCGGTCGACGTGCCGAACCACACGTACAACGGCCGCATACGGGTGCCCATGGCCAGCGACGCGAACATCGTCTTGTCGGGCAGTTCGGCGAGAAAGATCAGCCCGAAGGCGGTGATGATCGCCAGGGGGTCGAGATTCATCCGGGTGGCTTTCTGTACGGGCCGGACCCCCGGATCTTCGCGAAGCGCCCTCGGCTGGGGCGACGGGAGAACCGATCGGCCCGGCATGACGGGTGCGCCGCACGGCGTGCGAGCACATCAATGCCTGGCCGAAGGTCTCGCCCACCCGCATGTTCACGCGGGCCCGGCCACCGGGAACCCGTGGGTTCCAGTGTGTCGACGACCGGTTCGCAGAGCTACTCCCCTTCGCGATCATCCAGTGTACCGGGCGTTCGTGCGTGCCTCGCATGGGCGTGCGATCGAGGGGTATGCGAGCCATGTTCCCGCGGACGCAATGTCGCGCCCGCGGGGCACGGACGAAACGCACCGCCATGACCAGCCCTCCCGACGAAGACCCGGCCACCGTCATCCTGCGCGCCCTCGGTGTCCTGGCGTACAACGGCCAGGACGTCGACGCGCGGGCACTGCTCGCCGGGAGCGAGGTGCTGGTGCCCGCCGACCCCTGTGACGACGAGGCGGACGCCCTGAAGCTGGACCTCCCGCTGACGGGCCGCACCGTGCAGGTCTTCACCTCGGAGGAACGCATGGCCCAGGCGCTGCCGGACGTCCAGTGCTACCACCTCGTCCCGCTGGGCATGCTCCCGGCCCACTGGCCCGAGGGCGGCCGCTCGCTCAGCATCGACCCCGGTTCGCCGGACGGTCTGACGCTGTCGGCGGACGGTGTACGGCTCCTGCTCGTCGAACCCTGAAGGCCTCGTCGAACCCTGAGGCCGCCCTGGTGCTCAGGTCGAGCGGCGCTTCACCAGCTCCGTCGGCAGGATCACCGCCGCCGGGTCCTCGCCGCCGATCTGGGCGAGCAGCACGCGCACCATCTCCGCGCTGATGCGGTCCCAGGGCTGCCGGATGGTGGTCAGCTCGGGGCTCGCGGCGGTGGCGGCGGGGGAGTCGTCGAAGCCGCCGACCGCGACATCCTCCGGGACACGGCGGCCGGCCCGCTGGAGCACGGCCAGTACGCCCTGCGCCATCAGGTCGGAGGCAACGAAGACGGCGTCCATGTCGGGCACTTGGGCGAGCAGCCGCTCGGCGCCCGCCTCTCCGCTGGAGCGGCTGTAGTCGCCGGAGACGATGAGCCGCTCGTCGACCTCGATACCCGCCTCGGTGAGCACCTCCCGGTAGCCCGCGAGCCGTTCGACACCGCCCGGTGTGTCCAGCGGACCGGTCACCACACCGATACGGCGGCGGCCGAGCGACAGGAGATGTCGCACCATGTCCCGGGCGCCGTCCCGGTCGTCCGCGGCCACGTAACTCACCTTGGATCCCAGGCCGATGGGCTTGCCGCAGGCGACGAGCGGCACCCCCGCCTTCCGCAGCTGCTCGGCGACCGGGTCGCCGGAGTGGCTGGACACCAGCAGCACTCCGTCGACATGGCCCGCGGTGATGTACCGCGCGATGCGCCGCCGTTCGTCCTCCGTGCCGGCCAGCATCAGCAGCAGCGGGATGTCGTGCGCGGCCAGCGCCTGCGTGCAACCCCGCAGCAGGACATTGAAGTTGGGGTCCTCGAACAGCCTCTCCTGGGGTTCGGTGAGCAGGAAACCGATCGAGTCCGAGCGTCCGGTGATCAGCGAGCGGGCGTGCCGGTTGACGACGTAACCCGTCTTGCGGATGGCGGCGTTGACCGCCTCCTGCGCCGTCGGGCTCACGTAGTGCCCGCCGTTGAGGACGCGGGAGACGGTGCCGCGCGAGACACCGGCCTCGCGCGCCACGTCATGGATCGTCGGCGGCTTGCGCCGGCCCCCCGTCGAGTGCATGGTCATGACTTTACGGCTCCGGACAGCAGGTCGAGGCTCCAGAACCGCTGGATGACCAGGAACAGCGCGATCAGCGGGATCACCGCGAGCAGGGCACCCGTGATCACGAGCGTGTACAACGCCGGAGTGTTGGCGCCCTGTTCGAGCAGCGTGAACAGACCCAGCGTGATCGGGAACTTCTCGTCGTCGCTGAGCATGATGTACGGCAGCAGGAAGTTGTTCCACACCGCCACGAACTGGAACAGGAAGACGGTCACCAGACCCGGCACCATCATCGGCAGCGCGACCCGAGTGAAGATCCGCCACTCGCTCGCCCCGTCCATCCGCCCGGCTTCGACCACATCACTCGGCACGGCCGCGGCGGCGTAGATCCGTGCGAGGTACACGCCGTACGGCGAGAGGACCAGCGGCAGCAGCACCGACGCGTACGAATCCGTCAGGTCGGCCTTCGCCAGGAGCAGGTACTGGGGGATCGCCAGGATGACCGGCGGCATCAGCACACCCGCCAGCAGGATGTTGAACACGGTCTCGCGGCCGCGGAAGCGGTAGATCGCGAGGGCGTAGCCGCTGAGCGCGGAGACGGCTGTCGACAGGAGGGCGCCGAGGCCCGCGTAGAGGGCGGAGTTGCCCATCCACTTCCAGTAGACGCCGTCGCGGTAGGCGTTGAGGTCCTTCAGGTTCTCGGCGAAGCCGGTGCCCGGCAGGAACGTGAACGTCGAGAACAGCTCACTGCCGGACTTGGTCGCCGCGATCACCACCCAGGCCACCGGCAGCAGGCAGTAGAGGGCGCCGAGCAGCAGCGTGACGGTCGGGACGAAGGAGATCCGGCGGCGCAGCGGCGGCCCCTGCGCGGTGCCGGGCGTGGTGCTGGCGGCCGGAGCGGCCTTGCGGACGGCAAGAGAACTCATCGTGCTTGCTCCTGCCTGGTACGGGAGTTGGCGGCGCGGAGGAACCCGAAGGACAGGACGAGGGTGGCGATGGCGATGAGCACGGCGCCCGCGGCAGCCGAGTAGATGTCACCCTTGCGGAAGGCGTCCTGGTACACCTTCATCAGCGGACTCCAGGTCGTGGAGATGGAGTTGGTGAGCGGCTTGAGGGTGGTCGGTTCGCTGAACACCTGGAGCGTCGCGATGATCGAGAAGAAGAAGGTCAGCACCAGCGAGGGCGCCACCATCGGGATCTTGATCCGCAGCGCGGTCTGCAGCGGGGTGGCACCGTCCAGCTTCGCCGCCTCGTGCACCTCGGCCGGGATCGCCTGCAGCGAGGTGTAGATGACGATCATGTTGAAGCCGGTGCCGCCCCAGACCGCGATGTTGGACAGCGCGATGTAGAGAGGCCCGCCGTCCAGCAGATCCGGCTGCGGCATCCCCAGCTTGTCGAGCACGAAGTAGAAGGGGCTGACATCCGGCAGGTACAGGAAGCCCCACAGCATCGCCGCGACGACGCCGGGAATCGCGTACGGCAGGAAGATCGCGAGCCGGGTGAACGGCGCGAGCCTGACCCGCTCGGAGTCGAGCATCAGCGCGAACACCAGGGCGAGACCCAGCATCACCGGGACCACGATGGCGCCGTACCCGAGCACGCGCAGCGCGCCGTCCAGCAGCTCCGAGTCGGTGAGGGCGTCGGTGTAGTTCTCCAGGCCCGCCCAGACCTCGCTGCGGGCACCCGAGCCCAGACCCAGGCCCTTGACCTGGACCTTGTGGAGGCTGAGCCAGACCGCGTAGCCGATGGGGAGGGCGAAGAAGAGGGCGAACAGGATCGCCGCGGGGAGGAGGAAGGCGTACGGGGCACCCTTGACCCCGTACGACTTCCGGTCCTTGCGTGCGCTGGTCACTCCGCGACCTCGAAGCCCTGCTTCTTGAGGTCGCCGACCGTGTCGTCCTGCATCGTCTTCAGGGCGGCACCGAAGTCCGACTTGTTCTTGGCGGCCGTGCCGAACGCGTCGTTGAAGGTGGTGTAGGCGACGTTCACGTTCGGGCCCCAAGCGGAGGGCGCGGTGGTCTTCGCGATGTCGGCGGCCCGGGTGTAGAAGTCCGGCTGGTTGGCGAAGAAGGCCGGCGGCTCGGCGAAGGCGTCACTGGGCTGCGCGGTCGTGGCGGCGGGGTAGATGCCGCCCTCCTTCGCGAGCGCGGTCAGCGCCTGAGGGTCGGTGTTCAGCCAGGCGGCGAACTTCGCGGCGGCCGACTTGTTCTTGGAGTCCGTGGTGACGGCCGTGGAGGAGCCACCCCAGCTGCCGGTCACGTTCTCGCCGTCCGACCACTGCGGCAGCGGGGCCATCGCCCACTTGCCCTTGGTGTCGGGAGCGGCGGTCGTCAGGGTGCCCGGCGCCCAGACCGCGCTCACCCAGGCGATCTGCTTGCCGGTGTTGAGCGACTTGTTCCAGGCCGGCGTGTACATCGGCTGGTTGTCGATCGCGCCTTCCTTGACGAGACCACCCCAGAAGTCGGCGACCTTCTGCGTCGCCGCGTCGTCGATGCCGACCTTCCACTTCTCGCCCTCGGTCGTCCACCACTTGGCGCCGGCCTGCTGGGCGAGACCCGCGAAGAGCCCGGAGTCGTTGGCGGAGAAGGTGGTCAGGTCCGTCTCCGGGGACTTCTTCTTCAGCGCGCGGGCGGTCTCCGCGAACTCGTCCCAGGTCCCCGGGACTTCGAGGCCGTACTTCTTGAAGAGGTCTTCGCGGTAGTAGAACATCATCGGCCCGGAGTCCTGCGGGATCGCGTACACCGCGTCCGAACCCAGCGTCGTCTGCTGCCAGACACCCTCGGCGAACTTGTCCTTCACCCCGTCCACGTCACCGGCTATGTCGGCGAGCGCGTCATTGCTGACCAGGGTCGGCAGCGCCTGGTACTCGGCCTGCACCAGGTCCGGGGCCTTCTTCGCCTTGTGCGCGGTGAGGATCTTGGTGACGAGGGTGTCGCCGGACGCCTGCTTCTTCACCGTGACGGTGATCTGCTCGTCCTTGCCCGGGCCCTTGTTCCACAGGTCGGCGACCTTGTCCATGCCCGGCGTCCAGGACCAGTACGTCAGCGAGACCGGCCCCGAGTCGGCCTCGCTGTCCTCGTCGGAGGAGCCGCACGCGGCGAGTGCGGCCGCACCGAGCGCGACGGCCACCGAGGTGGCCACAAGACGACGGAGCTTCGTGTTTGGCATGGATCTTTTCTCCCTGACCTGGGCCTCCGCTCTGTCGCGGCGACCTGCCCCTTTTTTTTGCGCGGTCGCCTCCGGGGCGCTTCAGCCGGTGTCGAGGGCACGACCGTGCTCAACCCTTCGGGCCTCCGCGCGCTCGCACCCTCGACACCGGCGCGCCCCTACGGCTCGCCCGCTGCTTCTGTGAGCGTTCACAGTAGAGAAACATCCAGGACACTTGTCAATGGTTGTTGCTGTGCGGTTATGTTGGGATCGCGCCGTCAGCGCTGTGTGTGCACGTTCCCAAATGATCGACCAAACGGGAGAGATCCATGCCGGAGACCACCCCCAAGGGCCTCACCAGGCTCGCCTTCGGTGGGGACTACAACCCCGAGCAGTGGCCGGAAGCCGTCTGGCACGAGGACGTCCGGCTGATGCGCGAAGCGGGCGTCACGATGGTGAGCGTCGGGATCTTCTCCTGGGCGCTGCTGGAGCCCTCACCCGGGGCGTACGAATTCGGCTGGCTCGACCGGCTTCTTGATCTTCTGCACGAGAACGGGATACGCGCCGACCTCGGCACGCCGACCGTGGCGCCGCCGGCCTGGTTCTACCGGGCGCACCCCGAGGCGCTGCCCGTGGCCGCCGACGGGACGCGGTACGAGTTCGGCTCGCGCGGCGCCATCTGCCACAGCAATCCGCACTACCGCGAGGCCGCCTCGGCCATCACCACGCGCCTCGCCACGCGGTACGCCGACCATCCCGGGCTTGCGATGTGGCACGTCCACAACGAGTACGGCGTCCCCGTCTCGGCCTGCTACTGCGACTCCTGTGCCGCGCACTTCCGCCGCTGGCTGGAGGCGACGTACGAGACGGTCGACGCCGTCAACGAGGCCTGGGGAACCGCCTTCTGGGGCCAGCGGTACGCGGACTTCGACCAGATCAACCCGCCCCGGGTGACCCCCACGGTCGGCAACCCGGCCCAGGCGCTCGACTACAAGCGCTTCGCCGACGCCACCATGCGCGAGAACTTCGTGACCGAACGCGACATCCTGCACCGCCTCTCACCCGGCATCCCCGTCACCACGAACTTCATGACCGCCCTCAGCCAGTGCGACTCCGTCGACTACTGGGCCTGGGGCCGCGAGGTCGACCTCGTCACCAACGACCACTACCTGATCACCGACGGCCGCCGTACGCACGTGAACCTCGCCATGGCCGCCGACCTCACCCGTTCCGTCGCGGGCGGCGCCCCCTGGCTCCTGCTCGAACACTCCACGTCGGGCGTCAACTGGCAGCCCCGCAACCCCGCCAAGGCCCCCGGCGAGATGGCCCGCAACTCCCTCGGCCATGTGGCCCGCGGCTCCGACGGCGCCCTGTTCTTCCAGTGGCGGCAGTCGCGGCGCGGCGCGGAGAAGTTCCACTCGGCGATGCTGCCGCACGCGGGCACGGACTCGCGGGTGTGGCGCGAGGTGGTCGAACTCGGCGCGTCCGTAGGCGCGTTGGCGCCGATCCAGGGGGCGCGCACGGTCGCCGACGTGGCCGTGCTCTGGGACTGGCATTCCTGGTGGGCCCAGACTCTCCAGTGGCGCCCCAGCGAGGACCACGACCCGCGCGAGCGCGCCGACGCCTTCTACGAAGTCCTCTTCGACCGTCACCTCACGGTCGATTTCGCTCATCCGGAAGCCGACTTGTCGGCTTATCCCCTTGTCGTCGTGCCCGCGCTGTATCTGATGACGGAGGCCGCCGGACGGAACCTCAAGGAGTACGTCGAGAACGGCGGCACCCTCGTCGTCTCGTACTTCTCCGGCATCGTCGACGAGCACGACGCCGTGCACGACGGCCCCTACCCGGGCCCGCTGCGGGACGTACTCGGCCTGACCGTCGAGGAGTTCTCGCCCCTGCTGGCGGGCGACCGGGTGTCCATCGCCGGCCCCGACGGCTCCGAACTCACCGCTGACGTGTGGTCGGAGTTCGTGGTGCCGCGCGGCGCCGAGACCGTGTGGACGTACACCGACGGACTCACCGCGGGCCACCCCGCGGTCACCCGGCACCGGCTCGGCGAGGGCACGGCCTGGTACGTCTCCACGCGCCTCGGACACGATGGTCTCGACGCCCTCATGGGCTGGGCCGCCGAGGACGCCCGGATCGCGCCCCGCGCCGACCTGCCGCGCGACGTCGAAGTGGTGCGCCGCACCGGCGAGTCCGGCACCTACCTCTTCGCGATCAACCACACCCCGTCGGACGCCAAAGTGCCGCTGGAGGCGCACGGCACCGAACTGCTGACGGGCGAACGCGCCGCGGGGCACCTCGCGGTCCCCGCGGGAGCCGTCCGGGTCGTACGACTCGACGGCTGAGCCGACTCCCTCCGCCCGTGTGAGCACACGAGCCGCGGGCGGAGGGTGCCCTCCCTTCCCCATCGGGAGGGGCACCCCCCATACCCATCACGTCGAAGGGACGACGGACGACGATGTTCCATCCCAGACGCACGCTCAAGGCCCTGCTGCTGCCGCTCGCGGCCGGGCTCGCCCTCACCGCCCTGCCCGCACAGTCGGCGGTCGCGGCGAGCACGCTCCAGAACGTCGGCTTCGAGTCCGACGGCTCCGGTGCCGCCGCGCCCAGCGGCTGGTCGGAGTACGGTTCCACCGGCGCGTCGTTCGTGGAGTCCGGTGGCCGCAGCGGCAGTTACCGCCTGTCGCACTACGCGTCCTCCGCGTACAAGGTGGAGACCTACCAGTACCTGTCCGGGCTGACCAACGGGAACTACACCCTCAGGGCCTGGGTGCGCTCGGGCGGCGGGCAGAAGTCCGCCTACATGGCGCTCAAGAACTGCGGAGGCGCCGAGCAGCGCACCGATCTGCCGGTCTCCACCAGCGGGTGGATCCGGATCGTCGTCCCCGTGTCGGTGACGAACAACCAGTGCACGGTCAGCATCAACTCCGATGCCAACGCGGGCAATTGGCTCAACGTCGACGACCTGACGTTCACCTCCGGCTCGACGGCTGCCTTGGCCGTCAAGGGCTCTGACGTCTCGTCACTCGCGAAGAGCGAGGCCAAGGGCGGCGTCTACAAGACCAGCTCCGGCACGACCGGGGACGCGCTCGCCATCCTCAAGTCCGCCGGGCAGAACTACGCCCGCCTCAAGGTGTGGGTGAACCCGGCCGACGGCTACAACAACAAGACGCGCGTCCTCGCGATGGCCAAGCGCGTCAAGGCCCAGGGCATGAAGCTCCTTGTCGATTTCCACTACTCGGACACCTGGGCCGACCCGGGCGCCCAGTCCAAGCCCGCCGCCTGGTCCGGCCACTCGTACAGCCAGCTCAAGAGCGACGTCTACAACCACACGTACGACGTGCTGGGCGCGCTCAAGGCGCAGGGCACGACGGCCGACATGGTGCAGGTGGGCAACGAGATCAACGGCGGCATGCTCTGGAACGAGGGCTCCACCGACAACTGGGCGCAGCTCGCCGGGCTGCTCAACTCCGGCTACGACGCGGTCAAGGCGGTCAACTCGTCCACGACCGTGGCGCTGCACCTCGCCAAGGGCGGCGACCTGGCGGGCACCCGCTGGTGGTTCGACAGCGCGCGTTCCAACGGCGTGAAGTTCGACGTCATCGGCCTGTCCTACTACGGCTACTGGCACGGTTCGCTCCACGACTTCCAGACCACCCTGGACGACGCAGCGTCCCGCTACGGCAAGCCGGTCTACGTCGCCGAGACGGCCTACCCGTTCCGTCTTGGCAGTGAGGACGCGCACGAGGACATCATTAACACGAGCGGTGAGCTGGTGTCCGGGTACCCGGCCTCGACGGCCGGCCAGACGCAGTGGATGAAGGACATCGCGAGCATCGTGGAGGCCGTCCCGAACGGCCGCGGCCTCGGCATCTTCTACTGGGAATCCACCTGGACCGCGGTCTCCGGCAACGGCTGGGACCCGACCGACGCCTCCTCCGGCAACGGCTGGGAGAACCAGGCCCTGTTCGGCTACGACGACAGGGCGCTCCCGGCGATGTCGTGGTTCAGCCACCGCTGAGTGCGCTTCAGCCACGAGTGCGCAGGTGAGGGAGGGCCCGGCCGCAGAAGCGGCCGGGCCCTCCCTAGGTCACGTCGGCGCAGTCGTACAGCTCGTCGCGCAGACTTCGTGTGATGCGGACGCTGTCCGGATCACGGTGTTCGGCATGACGGCTCACAGACTGGTGCCGCCGTCCGTCCAGAACGGCTCGCGCAGCTTGAACTTCTGCAGCTTCCCGGTGGCCGTACGCGGCAGCGACTCGACGAAGTCGACCCGCTTGGGCGTCTTGAAACCGGCGAGCCGGGTACGGCAGTGGGCGATCAGCTCCTCGGCGGTGACGCCCGATCCGTCCGTCACGACGAGCGCGGTGACCAGCTCGCCCCACTTCGCGTCCGGGATGCCGATGACCGCCACTTCGCGCACGGCGGGATGCGAGGTGATCACGTCCTCCACCTCGATCGACGAGACGTTCTCGCCGCCGGAGATGATCACGTCCTTCTTGCGGTCGGAGATCACCAAGTAGCCCTCGTCGTCGACGTATCCGCCGTCCCCGGTGTGGAACCAGCCGCCTGCCTGCGCCTTCGCCGTCTCCTCGGGCTGGTCCCAGTAGCCGTCCAGGTTGTGGTTCGAGGCGGTGAGTACCTCGCCGTCGACGTCCACGTCGACGCGTACGCCGAGAGCGGGCACCCCTGCCCGGCCAAGGCGGCGGGCGCGTTCGGTGGTGTCCAGGTCGTCCCACTCCTCACGTCCGCGGTTGACCGTGACGAGCGGGGAGGTCTCGGTGAGGCCGTAGATCTGGATGAACTCCCAGCCCAGAGTGCTCATCACGCGGTCGATCGTGCGGGTCGGCGGCGGCGCGCCCGCGCACACGATGCGGACCCGGTCGCGGCCGGGGATCTCACCGTCCCAGTCGGCCGCCGCGTCGAGCACGGCGTTCAGGACGGCGGGCGCCGCGCACATCAGGGTGACGCCGTGCCGTTCGACGCGGCGCAGGATCTCGGCGCCGTCGACCTGCCGGAGCACGATGTGACGGCCGCCGACCCCCGTGACGCCGTACGGCATGCCCCAGCCGTTGGCGTGGAACATCGGCAGGGTGTGCAGATAGACGTCACGGTCGCTGATCGTGGTGTGCAGCCCGAACACCGTCGCGTTCAGCCACAGATTGCGGTGCGTGAGCTGAACTCCCTTGGGGCGGGCGGTCGTTCCGGACGTGTAGTTGATGCTGGCCGTGGCGCCCTCGGCCGGCTCGGCCCACTCGCGCGGCTCGGTGCCGTGCAGGAAGAGTTCCTCGTCGTCGCTTTCGCCGAGGACGAACTTGTGCTTGACGTCGAGCGTGTCGAGCATCTGCGCGCACGACGCGTCCGCGTAGACGACGGACGCGCCGGAGTGCCGGACGATGTAGTCGATCTCCGGCTGAGTGAGGCGGAAGTTGACCGGTACCAGGACCCGCCCCCACCCGGAGACCCCGAAGAACGAGGTCAGCAGCCGAGCCGAGTTCTGCGAGACCACCGCGACGCGCCCGCCCACGGGAACGTCGAGACGGTCGAGCCGGGCGGCCTGCGCACGCGCCAGGGCGGCCAGCTCCCGGTACGTGAGCTCCCCAAGACTCGGTCCTGGCTGCTCCGGTTCGTCCACGACGGCGACGCGGTCCGGATACACATGGGCCGCACGGTCGAGGAAGTCACGGACGGTCAACGGGTAGTACACGACAGCACCTCCGGGTTCGGTGATCCCTCCGTACGTACCCCGGCCGTCACCGCGACTCGCGCGCCGCCGTCCGCCGCTGAAGGATCGCGAGCACCCGCTCGCCCCAGCGGACGTTGGCCTCCTCGAACTCGATGCCGCCCAACAGCGTGAGATACGGGCCCACACGCTCGGACCGGGTCAGATGCTCCTCCTCGGTGCGGCCGTCGAGCAACCGCAGCCGGAGGCGTTCGTACCGGGCCAGTTTTCCCCGGGCCCGTTCGATGCGCTCTTCGACGGCCGCGCGTACGGCCGGGCCGTCGCCCTCGTCCACCGCCTGCAGCTTGACGAGCAGCTCGTCGCGGATCGCGGTGGGCCGGGCCGGCGCGGCCGTGAAGTCGTACAGAGCCCGCCGGCCCGCCTCCGTCAGCGCGAAGAGCCGCTTGTCCGGACGGCGCTCCTGGCGTACGACCCTGGCCTCGATCAGTCCCTCGGACGCCATGCGGTCCAGCTCGCGGTACAGCTGCTGGGGCGTCGCCATCCAGAAGTTGGCGACCGACGCGTCGAAGGTCTTCGCCAGGTCGTAGCCGGAGGCCTCGCCGTCCAGGAGCGTGGCCAACAGGGCGTTGCGCAGTGCCATGCGAGGAGCGTAATGTCCGACACACCTAATCAACAAATTGACTATGAGGTGGGTCATGAATCCCTTCCGCAAGGCCGTCGAGGACGGCGACCACGAAGCCGTCGTCGCCCTGCTCGCCGAGGACGTCGTGTTCACCAGTCCCGTGGTGTTCAAGCCGTACGCCGGAAAGGCGATCACCGCGGCGATCCTGGGCGCTGTCCTGCACGTCTTCGAGGACCTCCGCTATGTCCGAGAGATCGCGAACCCGGACGGCCGCGACCTGGCCCTCGTCTTCGAGGCGCGCGTGGGCGACCGGGCGATCCAGGGCTGCGACATCCTGCACTTCGACGAGGACGGCCGGATCGACGACCTCACGGTCATGGTCCGCCCGCTGTCCGGTGCCCAGGCGCTCCAGCAGGCGATGGCGGACCGGTTCGAGAGCATCGAACGAGAGGCCGCGGGCGCCTGAGAACCCCGGAGCGTTAGCCTGATCTCCTGCCACGACCAGGAGACATACGTTCATGACAGCGCCCCACTCCGAGAAGGTGGACGGACCCGCGGAACTCCGCGCGCCCGCCGGGCGGCCGTCGTCGTGGCACGGACAGGGGCCGGTCGTGGCGGTGGTCGCGGCCGGCGGCGCGCTCGGCGCGAGCGCCCGATACGGGGCCTCGCTGATCTGGCCCACGCAAACAGGCGCCTTCCCCTGGACCACACTCTGGGTCAACGTCGTCGGATGCGCCGTGATCGGCGTCTTCATGGTCGTGATCACCGACGTGTGGGCGGCACACCGGCTGGTCCGCCCGTTCTTCGGCACCGGTGTACTCGGCGGCTTCACCACCTTCTCGACGTACGCCGTCGACATCCAGAAACTGGTCGACGAGGGCCGCCCCCGGACCGGCCTCGCCTACCTCGCCGCGACCCTGGTCGCGGCGCTCGTGGCGGTGTGGCTCGCGGTGACGGCGGCCCGCCGGGTGCTGGCATGGAGGCGGCGATGACGAGGCTGACCGGCGACGCCCTACGGCTGACGATCTTCATCGGCGAGAACGACACCTGGCACCACAAACCGTTGTACTCGCAGATCGTCCACCGGGCGCGCGCGGCGGGACTCGCGGGCGCGAGCGTCTTCCGGGGCATCGAGGGATTCGGCGCGTCCTCGCTGATCCACACCTCGCGACTGCTGTCGCTGAGCGAGGACCTGCCGGTGGCCATCGTCATCGTGGACACGGAAGAACGCGTACGCGCCTTTCTGCCGGAGCTCGACGAGCTGGTGGGGGAGGGGCTGGTCATCCTCGACGACTGCCAGGTCATCAGGTATGCAGGCCGCGAGGGGCGCGAGGAGAACCCCGCCGCCGCGGGTCGCAAAGGCAAGAAGTCCTCGTGAACTGGCTGTTGGTGATCGCAGGCGGCATGGTCGGCGCACCCCTGCGCTACCTCACCGACCGCGCGGTGCAGTCCCGGCACGACACGGTCTTCCCCTGGGGCACCTTCGCCGTGAACGTCGTCGGCTGTCTGATCCTGGGCACGCTGACCGGCGCGGCCGCGGCCGGAGCGGCTTCCTCCCACCTCCAGCTGCTGCTCGGCACCGGCCTGTGCGGAGCGCTCACCACGTACTCGACGTTCTCGTACGAGACCCTGCGGCTGGTCGAGGACGGGGCCCGGTTCTACGCCACCGTCAATGTGATCGCGAGCGTGGTCGCGGGGCTCGGCGCGGCATTTGTCGGAGTCTCGGTCGCTCAGGCCCTGTGGGCGTAACCGACGGGCTCACCTGGGAGCCGACCCCGGACCCTTGACAGTCACCTCTCGTTCCCCGCAGGATCACCCCCGTGAACCTGTCAGACAGCCAGACAGGTGGCTCGGTGCCGCGTCGCGTCAGCGCGATGGAAGCGGTGCTCAGCCATCTGCGGAGTGCGATCGAGCGCGGCGAGTACGCCGTCGGTGACAAGCTGCCGTCCGAGGCGGAGCTGTGCCGCAGTCTCGAGGTCAGCCGACCCGTGCTGCGGGAGGCGCTGCGGGCCCTGCAGACGATGGGCCTGACCGTCTCCCGTACCGGCAAGGGCACGTTCGTCGTCTCGAACGGGCCGGTCGTCGACCCCACCTTCGGCGACTACGCGGCCAGTGATCTGATCGAGGTCCGGCGTCACGTCGAGATCCCCGTCGCGGGCTACGCCGCCGCACGCCGTACGCCCGAGGACCTCGACCATCTCGCCCACCTGCTCGACCGGATGGAGCGCGAGACCGACACCACCGCCTGGGTGGCCATGGACACGCTCTTCCACCTGGCCGTCGCACAGGCCGCGCAGAATCCGGTCTTCCGCCGCGTCATCGAGGAGATCCGTGACGCGCTGGCCCGCCAGTCGGCGTTCCTCAACGAACTCGGCGGCCGTCGCGAGCAGTCCAACCGCGAACACCGGGCCATCGTCGAGGCGCTGATCGACGGCAGTGAGCACGACGCCACCGAAGCCATGGCACACCACCTCGACCGCGTCGAGACGACCCTCACCGCGATCGTGCGCCCCGAGAGCACCGAAAGCCCCGCGAGCACGAAACCCCCCACAGAAGGCGAGACCCCGGCGTGAGCGAGCAGTCCCTCGACGAAGAGATACGGAAACCGGCCGTTCACGTCGACGCCGGCGACGCGGGGTACAGCAAGTCCCTGAAGTCCCGGCACGTCAACATGATCGCCATCGGCGGCGCCATCGGCACCGGCCTCTTCCTCGGCGCCGGCGGCCGCCTCGCCGACGCAGGCCCCTCGCTCTTCATCGCCTACGCCGTCTGCGGCGTCTTCGCCTTCCTGGTCGTACGGGCGCTCGGCGAACTCGTCCTGTACCGGCCCTCCTCCGGCGCCTTCGTGTCGTACGCCCGGGAGTTCATGGGCGAGAAGGGCGCGTACACCGCGGGCTGGATGTACTTCCTCAACTGGGCGACCACCGGCATCGCCGACATCACCGCGGTCGCCACCTACACCCACTACTGGGGCATGTTCTCCGACATCCCGCAGTGGGTGATCGCGCTCATCGCGCTCGCCGTCGTCCTCACCGTGAACCTCATCTCCGTGAAGATCTTCGGTGAGCTGGAGTTCTGGTTCGCGATCATCAAGGTCGGCGCCCTGGTCGCCTTCATGCTCATCGGCATCTTCCTGCTGGTCACCCAGCAGCCCGTGGACGGCACCACCCCCGGCCCCTCACTGATCACCGACAACGGCGGCGTCTTCCCCAACGGCCTGCTGCCGATGCTGCTGATCGTCCAGGGCGTCGTCTTCGCCTACGCCTCCGTCGAGCTGGTCGGTGTCGCGGCGGGCGAGACGGAGAACCCGGAGAAGATCATGCCGAAGGCGATCAACTCCATCATGTGGCGCGTCGGTCTCTTCTACGTCGGCTCCGTGGTCCTGCTGTCGATGCTGCTGCCCTGGTCGTCGTACAGCGCCGACGAGAGCCCCTTCGTCACCGTGCTGTCCAACATCGGCATCCCGGCCGCGGGCGGCGTGATGAACCTCGTCGTGATGACCGCCGCCATGTCGTCGCTGAACTCCGGCCTGTACTCCACCGGCCGCATCCTGCGCTCCATGGCGATGTCCGGCTCGGGGCCGAAGTTCACCTCGGTGATGAGCCGCAGCCAGGTCCCGTACGGCGGGATCCTGCTCACCAGCGGCATCTGTGTCCTCGGCGTCGGCCTCAACTTCGTCGTCCCCGCCGACGCGTTCGAGATCGTGCTGAACTTCGCGGCGATCGGCATCCTCGCCACCTGGGGCATGATCATGATCTGTCATCTGCTGTTCTGGCGGAAGACGCAGAACGGCGAGCTGGAGCGCCCCGGTTACCGGTTGCCGGGCTCGCCCTGGACGGAACTCGTCACGCTGTTCTTCCTCGCCTCCGTGCTGGTGCTGATGTACGCCGACGGGGGACCGGGACGTACGACGGTGCTGTGTCTGCCGCTGATCGTGGCGGCGCTGGTGGCGGGATGGTTCGGCGTAAGGGGCCGGGTGGCGGCCGTACGGAAGTCCGGAGGGGACGCGTGAGCCTCAACACCCTTGCCGAATACGGAAGTTCGCTCGCCGAGGCGCCCGCCGTCCGGGAACCGCTGCACGCGCCCGTCGCGCATCTCGTACGCGGCGGTGTCATCGAGGGCATCCACTACGGTTCGGTCGTCGTGCTCGGCGCCGACGGAAACGTGGAACTGCAGATCGGCGACATCGAGGCGGCCTTCTACCCGCGTTCGGCGCTCAAGCCCGTACAGGCCGTGGCGCTGCTGCGGGCCGGACTGCCGCTCGACGGGGAGCTGCTCGCACTGGCCGCGGCCAGCCACTCCGGCGAGGAGCGGCATCTCGCCGGAACCCGGCGGATCCTGGAGCTGGCCGGGCTCGCCGAGGACGACCTGCGCAATGTGCCGGACCTGCCCTTCGACCCGGTCGTCCGCGAGGACTGGATCCGGGCGGGGCGCCTGCCGTCCCGGCTCGCCCAGAACTGCTCGGGCAAGCACGCGGCGATGCTCTACACGGCGCGGCTGAACGGCTGGTCGCTCGACGACTACCTCGACCCCGCGCATCCGCTCCAGCAGGCCATCGCGGAGATCGTCGAGGACCTCACCGGGCAGGCCGTCGCGCAGGTGTCCGTCGACGGCTGCGGGGCGCCGCTGTTCTCCGTCTCGCTGCACGGGCTCGCACGCACCGCCGCCCGGATCACCACCGCCCCACCCGACACGCCCGAGGCGCTCGTGGCCGACGCGATGCGCGAGCACGCCGAGATGGCGTCCGGCTCCGGCCGCGACGTCGCCGCGCTGATGCGGGCCGTGCCGGGGCTGCTCACCAAGGACGGCTTCGAAGGCGTACACGTCGCGGCGCTTCCCGACGGCCGGGCCGTCGCCGTGAAGATCGCGGACGGGGCGGACCGGGCACGTGTGCCTGTGGTTGCTGCGGTGCTTGCCCGTGCGGGAGTTGATCCCGCGGTGCTGGCCGAGTTCGCCGACGTTCCGTTGCTCGGGGGCGGTGTGCGGGTTGGGTCGGTTCGTCCGGTCCGTGCGCTCGACCCGTTGCCGCGGTAACGCTGCGCTGCGTCTGCGTGGGCGCTGTGCTGCGTCTGCCGGGTGAGGGTGGTTGCAGGCTGCGGGCCGTGTTGGGCTGGTCGCGCCCGCGCGGCGGAGCCGCAAATTGACACAGCCCCGCGCCCCTTTGGGGCGCCCCCGTCGGGCGCCCCACGTACGCATTCTTCAACTTCTTCAACCCCGAAAGAGGGACCCGCACTGTCATGACCGTCGCAGCCATCCGTAGCGAGCACGACCTGCTCGGCGACCGCGATGTACCCGCCGAGGCCTATTGGGGCATCCACACCCTGCGTGCCACGGAGAACTTCCCCATCACCGGCACGCCGATCTCCGCCTACCCCCACCTGATCGACGCCCTCGCCGCCGTCAAGGAGGCCGCCGCCCGCGCCAACGAGGAACTCGGCCTCCTGGACCCCGCCAAGGCAGCGGCCGTCGTCGAAGCCTGCCAGGAGATCCGCGACGGGAAGCTGCACGACCAGTTCGTCGTCGACGTCATCCAGGGCGGCGCCGGAACCTCGACGAACATGAACGCCAACGAGGTCGTCGCCAACCGGGCGCTGGAGCTGCTCGGCCACCCCAAGGGCGCGTACGAGTTCCTGCACCCGAACGAGGACGTCAACCTGGGCCAGTCGACCAATGACGTCTACCCCACTGCCGTCAACATCGCCACCATCTTCGCCGTGCGCGGGCTGCTCCAGGCAATGGCCGTGCTGCAGGACGCCTTCGCCGCCAAGGCAGTCGAGTTCCGCGACGTGCTGAAGATGGGGCGTACGCAGCTTCAGGACGCGGTGCCGATGACGCTCGGCCAGGAGTTCTCGGCGTACGCGGTGATGCTGGACGAGGACCGCAGCCGGCTCGCCGAGGCGGTCGAGCTGATCCACGAGATCAACCTGGGCGCGACGGCCATCGGCACCGGGCTCAACGCGCCCGCCGGGTACGCCGAGGCCGCGCGCCGTCACCTCGCGGACATCACCGGGCTGCCGCTGGTCACCGCCGCCAACCTCGTCGAGGCCACGCAGGACTGCGGCGCGTTCGTGCAGATGTCCGGGGTACTGAAGCGGATCGCCGTGAAGCTCTCGAAGAGCTGCAACGATCTGCGGCTGCTGTCGTCCGGCCCGCGGGCGGGCCTGAACGAGATCAACCTGCCGCCGGTACAGGCGGGTTCGTCGATCATGCCCGGCAAGGTGAACCCGGTGATTCCCGAAGTCGTCAACCAGGTCGCCTTCGAGGTGATCGGCAACGACGTCACCATCACGATGGCCGCCGAAGCCGGGCAGCTCCAGCTCAACGCCTTCGAGCCGATCATCCTGCACTCGCTGTCGGAGAGCATCACGCATCTGCGCGCCGCCTGCCTCACCCTCGCCGAACGTTGCGTCGCCGGGATCACGGCCAACGAGGACGTGCTGCGCGAGGCCGTCGAGAACTCCATCGGCCTGGTGACCGCGCTCAACCCGTACATCGGGTACGAGGCGGCCACGGGCATTGCGAAGGAGGCCCTCGCCACGGGGCGCGGAGTTGCCGAACTCGTCCTGGAAAAAGGGCTGTTGCCCGCGGATCGCCTGGCGGCGCTGCTGCGTCCGGAGGTGCTGGCGGGGTCCCAGGCGGGCTGAACGGCGTGTGGTCGGGTGCGGGAGGGTTTCTTTCCCCAGCCCCGCCCCTTCCCGAAACTGGGGGCTGCGCCCCCAGTTTCGGGA
>NZ_JAAKZY010000156.1 GCF_011045015.1 Streptomyces scabichelini
CCGCCCCCCGGCGCGGCACCCCCCGGAAACTACGGAACCCGCAGGATTCCCGCCCCTCGAAACCACACCCCGGGCCCCCGGTCCGCCGACGACGTCCACCGCCAGATCAAGGGCTTCACCTCCACCGGCGCAGCCGCCCCGGGCGAGGCCATCGACTTCCGCATCACAGTCGACCCGCCACAGCAGTTCAGCGTGGACATCTACCGCATCGGCCACTACGCAGGCGACGGCGCCCGCAAGATCACCACCAGCCCCCGCCTCTCCGGCATCGTCCAGCCACCCCCGCTCACCGCCGACCGCACGGTCTCCTGTCACCACTGGTGGCTCTCCTGGCGCCTCCAGATCCCGAGCTACTGGAGCATCGGCGCATACGTGGCCGTCCTGACCACCGCCGACGGCTACCGCTCCCACGTCCCCTTCACGGTCCGCGACACCCACCCCGCCGACCTCCTGCTCCTCCTACCGGACATCACCTGGCAGGCGTACAACCTGTACCCGGAGGACGGCCACACCGGTGCGAGCCTCTACCACGCATGGGATGCGAACGGCCGCCTGCTCGGCGAGGCGGACGCTGCGACGACGGTCTCGTTCGACCGCCCGTACGCGGGCGCGGGCCTGCCCCTCCACGTCGGCCACGCGTACGACTTCATCCGCTGGGCCGAGCGCTACGGCTACGACCTCGCCTACGCGGACGTCCGCGACCTGCACGCAGGCCGAGTCGACCCCACCCGCTACCGCGGCCTCGTCTTCCCCGGCCACGACGAGTACTGGTCGACGCCGATGCGCCGCACCACGGAACTCGCCCGTGAACACGGCACCTCCCTCGTCTTCCTGTCCGCCAACACCATGTACTGGCAGGCGGAGCTGGGCCCGTCCCCGTCAGGCGTCCCCGACCGTCTCCTCACCTGCCGAAAACGCCGCGGCCCAGGAAAACCCGCCCTGTGGCGCGACATCGACCGCCCGGAACAGGAGCTCCTGGGCATCCAGTACGCGGGCCGCGTCCCCGAAGCGCACCCGCTGGTCGTCCGTAACGCCGACCACTGGCTGTGGGAGGCGACCGGCGCGCACGAGGGCGACGAACTGGAGGGCATGGTCGCGGGCGAGGCCGACCGCTACTTCCCACGCGCCCCGCTCCCGGAACACCAGGGCCGTATCCTCCTGGCCCACTCCCCGTACCGCGACACCGAAGGCGCGCTCCGCCACCAGGAGACATCCCTGTACCGCGCCCCCTCCGGCGCCCTCGTCTTCGCGTCCGGCACCTTCGCCTGGTCCCCGGCCCTGGACCGCCCGGGCCACGTCGACCCCCGCATCCAGCGAGCCACGGCCAACCTCCTGGACCGCATCTGCAAACGAGACTGACCCGATCGGCGAACAGGGCTGACCCGATCGGCGAACGGGACTGACCCGATGTGCAAACGGGACTGCCCCGTCCTGACGGGCCCGGCGAGAAATCTGTCCCGGGCATACGGGAGAATCAACCCACTTGGACAAAACCACGGGGAGGAACCGTGTCCGGATTCGTTGAAAAGCCCGAGCCGATCGAGGTCCCGGGCCTGGTACATCTGCACACCGGCAAGGTGCGCGACCTGTACCAGAACGAGGCGGGCGACCTCGTGATGGTCGCCAGCGACCGCATCTCCGCGTATGACTGGGTGCTTCCCACGGAGATCCCCGACAAGGGCCGCATTCTCACCCAGCTCTCGCTCTGGTGGTTCGATCAGCTCGCCGACCTGATCCCGAACCACGTCCTGGGCACCGACCTCCCCGAGGGCGCCCCCGCCGACTGGCAGGGCCGCGCCCTGGTCTGCAAGTCCCTGCAGATGCTCCCGGTCGAGTGCGTCGCCCGCGGCTATCTCACCGGCTCCGGCCTCGTCGAGTACGACGAGACCCGCACCGTCTGCGGCCTCGCCCTCCCCGAGGGCCTGGTCGACGGCTCGGAGCTGCCCGCGCCGATCTTCACGCCCGCGACGAAGGCTGCGGTCGGCGAGCACGACGAGAACGTCTCCTACGAGGAGGTCGCCCGCCAGGTCGGTGCGGACACGGCGGCCCGGCTGCGCCAGGCGACGCTCGCCGTCTACAGCCGCGGCCGCGACATCGCGCGCGATCGCGGGATCATCCTCGCGGACACGAAGTTCGAGTTCGGCTTCGACGGCGAGGCGCTCGTCATCGCCGACGAGGTGCTGACCCCGGACTCCTCCCGCTTCTGGCCCGCCGACGAGTGGGAGCCGGGTCGCCCGCAGCCCTCGTACGACAAGCAGTTCATGCGCGACTGGCTGACCTCAGCGGACTCCGGCTGGAGCCGCAAGAGCGAGCAGCCCCCGCCGCCCCTGCCCGAGCAGGTCGTGTCCGCGACCCGCGCCAAGTACGTGGAGGCGTACGAGCGCCTGACCGGCACGAGCTGGTCGTAGAACCAGTCGTAAAGTCGTAGAACGAGTCATAAAAACGAGGAAGCCCCCGGTCTCGATGACCGGGGGCTTCTCCCTCTTCCCTTGAGCGGACGACGAGGTTCGAACTCGCGACCTCAACCTTGGCAAGGTTGCGCTCTACCAGCTGAGCTACGTCCGCACTGCGCCGTTGCGCGAAAGCCACTATACCCAACCTCGCTCACGCGCGAGCCGCACCGCCGTATGACGGTTCTCGGCCCCCAGTTTGGACGCGGCCGACGAGAGATAGTTGCGTACGGTGCCCTGCGAGAGCGCGGCCCGTTCCGCTATCTCCGCGACGGGCGCACCGTCGGCCGCGTACTCCAGCACCTCCGCCTCGCGCTCGGTCAGCGGCGAGTCCCCGGAGGCGATCGCGTCGGCGGCCAACTCCGGGTCGACGTAACGGTTCCCGGCATGCACCGTACGGATGATCTCCGCGAGCCGTTGCGCGCTGACGGTCTTCGGGACGAAACCGCGCACCCCCGCCTCAAGCGCCCGCTTCAGATGCCCCGGCCGCCCGTGACTCGTCACGATCAGCACCCGGCACGCGGGCAGATCGGCCCGCAGCGATGTGGCCACCTTCACACCGTCGGCGCCGGGCATCTGAAGATCCAGTACGGCTAAGTCCGGCGCGTGGGCCCGAGCCATCGCGAGGGCCTCAGGACCGGTCGCCGCCTCCGCCACCACCAGCAGGTCGTCCTCCAGCGCGAGCAGCGCGGCCAGCGCCCCACGGATGAGGTGCTCGTCATCGGCGAGCAGCAGCCGGATGGGGCGTACGGACGTCATGAGGTGACCTCTTCGCTCAAGGAACGCGGAACGGACGACAGCGAGGAAGGCGAGGAAGGCGAGGAAGGTGACGGAGGCAGCGGAATCTCGGCCACGAGCCGGAAGAGATCACCGTCGACCGGCCCCGCCTCCAGCGTCCCGCCCACCGCCGACAGCCGCTCCCGCAGCCCGGCAAGACCGGACCCGCTGTCCTTGCGCGAACCCGGCACCCCGCCCGTCCGCACCCCGTCGTTCTCCACGGTCAGCACAACGCGACCTTTCACCACCTCCAGCGACACACAACACCGCCTCGCGTCCCCGTGCCGCAGCACGTTCGTGGTGGCCTCCCGTACGACCCACCCCAGCGCCGACTGCACCGCCGCGGGCAGCCCCGCCGCGGAACCGGTCACCGCGCACTCGACCCCGGCCGCGGTCAACACGCCCTGCGCGCCGACGAGTTCGGTGCCGAGCTCAGCCTCGCGATACCCGCGCACGACTTCCCGCACCTCCCTCTGCGACTCCCGCGCTATCCGCTGCACCTCGATCATCTGCTCCACGGCCTCCGGTCGCTCACGCCGCGCGAGCTCCACGGCGAGCTCGCTCTTCAGGGCGATCACCGCGAGGTTGCGGCCCATCACGTCGTGCAGGTCGCGCCCGAAGCGCAGCCGTTCCTCGGCGACGGCGAGGCGTGTACGGGTCTCGCGGGCCGCGTCGAGCTCGTACACGCAGTTGAACAGCCACACCGCGAGGATCGAGGTGAGGGCGAGACACCCACCGGCGATCAGCACCGCGACCGCCGACGCCAGCGCGGCGGCTGCGGGCATCCCGATGGCGAACGCCACGGCCCCGGTACCCGCGGCGAAGCCGCCCGCGAGCGCCGCCACGCGCCGCCGGTCTCCCATTCCGAGCGTCATATTGCCGATCCCGAAGGCCAGCACCACCACGGTGAACGTGCCCGCCAAACTGTCGATGTCCTCGCCACTCGGCCCGTGCTCAGAGACGACGAGGGCGCCGGTCCCGAGCAGCGCGGTGACGACGCCGAGCGCCCAGAGCAGACGTACGGGCTGCTCACGGCGGCCCCGCGTCCAGTCGAGGGCCCGGGACGCGGTCACCGCGCCCAGCAGGGCGTGCCCGCACAGCAGCGGCAGGACCACCCAGAGGGCGAGCGGTACCCCCACCTGCCCGAAGGCCGGCAGCCCGACCGCGGTCACCTCGGCCAGCGGGAAGGCGTGGAAGGACCAGCGGGTGTACGTCTCGACCTTCGCCGGCGTGCTCTTCCCGTGCCACCAAGCCCCCGGCCCGCGCATACCCGCCCCCACTTCTGTGCTGTTCCCGACGCTCAGTGCCGCGGCTCCCAGCGGAACCACCGCCGTACAGCAAACACCGCGAGCACGGTCCAGGCCACCGCCGTCGCGACGGTGCCCAGGGCGTCGTACGCGGAGAGGTTCCCGCTCCAGCCGCCACGCAACAGCGTGATCGCCGGTGCCAGCGGCAGCAGTTCGCAGAAGGAGGCGAGGCGGTCGGGCATGAGCTCCAGCGGGACGGTCATACCCGAGCCCAGCAGCGACACGAACATGAACGGCATGCTCGTCACCTGAGCGCTCTCGGCGGTCCTGCTGAAACTCGCGGTGACCGCGCCCGCCGCGGCGCACAACACGATCCCCGACAGCAGCCCCACGACGGCGAGATGAGGCGCTTTGGGCGCCCCGACGTCGAGGAGCACGGTGCAGCCGATCGCCAGCAGCACGCACTGCGCGAGCCCGAGGAACACGGCCGGCGTCGCCGCCCCGACGAGGATCTCCTCGTCCCGCAGCTCGCCGGTACGCAGCCGCTTGAGGACCAGCTCCTCACGGCGGGCCACATAGGTCGCGGTCAGGGCCGTGTACACGGCGAAGAGCAGCGAGAAACCGAAGGCCGCAGGCAGCAGCACCTCGCCCGAGGTGAGCCCGGCTTCCTTCAGGTCCGCGTCGTCGAAGGCCGAACTGATGCTGACCGGCAGCACCAACGGTATGAACGCGGCCGTGAAGAGCGTGCCCTTGCTCCGCCCGAGCAGCGTCATCTCGGCCCGCGCGAGTGAGGCCAGGCGCCCCGCCCTGGTCACGGTCGTACGTCCCGCCGTCGACGTGTCCGTCGTATCCGTCACAGTCCCCGTGCTCATGCCACGCTCTCCTTCTCCGCAGCGGTCCTCGAATCCGTCGCCGACACCTCGCGAGCGATCCGCAGAAACGCCTCCTCCAACGACCCCGACCGCACATCGAGCCGTCGCAGCTCGACCCCGGTCCGCTCGGCCCACACGAGGAGCCCGGTGGCGGCGCGTTGCAGCTCGTTCGTACGCAGCCGGATCACCCGCCCTTCGACCTCATGCCCGGTGACTCCGAGTTCGGCGAGCGGCGGGAGGTCCCCGGGGAAGTAGCCGTCGGGCAGTTCGAAAGAGATCCGGGACGGCTGGGAGGCCGTCACCTCGGCCGGAGTCCCCGAGGCCGCGATGCGCCCCGCGTGCAGGATCGCGAGCCGGTCGGCGAGCCCCTCCGCCTCCTCCAGGTAGTGCGTGGTCAGCAGCACCGTCGTACCCGCCGAGCGCAGCTCGCGCACCAACTCCCAGGTCTCCTGGCGCCCTTCGGCGTCGAGCCCGGTCGTCGGCTCGTCCAGGAACAGGACCTCGGGGCGGCCGAGGAGCGCGAGCGCCAGGTCCAGGCGCCGCTTCTCACCCCCGGACAACTGCTTGACGCGTACGTCGGACCGACGGGCCAGCCCGACCATCTCCAGGGCCTCCGCCGTAGGCCTCGCCCCGCTCGTGCAGCCCGCCCACATCCGTACGGTCTCCGCGACGGTCAGCTCGGACGGAAAGCCGCCCTCCTGGAGCATGACGCCGATGCGCGGGCGCACCGTGGCGCGGTTCGTGTACGGGTCGTGGCCGAGGACGCGCACCTGGCCGCCGGCCGGCGGCGCGAGGCCCTCGAGGAGTTCGACGGTGGAGGTCTTGCCCGCGCCGTTGGTACCGAGCAGTGCGAACAGCTCCCCGCGGCCCACGGCGAAGGTCACCCCCCGGACCGCCTCGAACTCTCCCCCGTACACGCGTCGCAGATCAGTGACCTCAATCACGCGCTCGTTCGTTTCCATGAGACCAGCCTCCCCGCCGCCGACAGACCGCGGCAGTGCACCCTGTCATCGCTGCACATGACAAATGTCAGCAGCCTCGAGACAAGCCCACATGGACCGGTCGACATGGACCGGTCCACATGAACCGGCCCACATGAGACGGAGCCAAGAGATAGGCACACGAAAAAGACCCCGGTCATGATGACCGAGGCCTTTCCCTCTGGAGCGGACGACGAGGTTCGAACTCGCGACCTCAACCTTGGCAAGGTTGCGCTCTACCAACTGAGCTACGTCCGCATTGCCTCCGACCGGCTCTCACCGATCGGCGCGAACACCACCTTACCTGATCCAAAAGGATGCCCGGCAAGGGATGCAGAGCGGGTGACAGGAATTGCACACTGCGCCTTCCCCCTGGAAGGGGGATGTTCTACTACTGAACTACACCCGCGTAACTCCGTGAGCTGGGGCCTTTCGGCCTTGCCCCTCGGCGTGCTCCAGACTCTAACTGACCAGCAGGGGTGCTGCGCAAGTCGGTTGACCCCAGGGCCCGCTGAGGAACCCTGGACCGAGCCCTGGGCGCGGGACCGACCCGCGCTCACCGGCCGGAGGGCGGACCCTCACCGAGCCCCCGCACCCTCACTGAGCCTCCGCGAACGCCTCGTACACCTTCTTGGGGATGCGCCCGCGCGCGGGCACCTCCATCTTGTTGGACTGCGCCCAGGCGCGGACGGCCGCCGGGTCAGGGGCCACCGCCGTCTGCTTGTAGGCCTTGCCGGAGCGCGACCGCTTGCGGCCGGCCTCCATGTACGGCGCCAGGGCCTTGCGCAGTTCCTTGGCATTGGCTTGATTGAGGTCGATCTCGTACGACTTGCCGTCCAGACCGAAGGCGATCGTTTCCGCCGCTTCCGAGCCGTCGATGTCGTCGAAGAGAGTGACTACGACACGCTGCGCCACGAATATCGGTCCCTTCGTGCGGCACCTCTGCGGCTGACGTGCGATGACGTGCGGAGGTGCCGACTGTTCGGCTGATTTATTGAGCGTAAAGCAGGTATAGAGCGATGGGTGGAGCGTACTGGGCAAAGTATCGGCTATTGCCAATTCCTTTGTACAGGGCTGAGCAATGCAATGTGAAGCCCGACTTAATCGGTCCGCGTGTCCCACCGCAATAGGGTTCCGGGTGTTGATCCGGATCTTTCCCAGGATTTTCCGTGAAGGAAGCCTGTTGATGCGAAATCGTGATGGCCATCACGTAGATTCCTACGAGTCTACCCGCGTAGAAACTCCGTGCGGGTAGTCTGAAGGAACCTGCTCAGCACCACACATCGGGAGTGCCAGTGGCACGCGTCGTAGTCGACGTCATGCTCAAGCCGGAGATCCTCGACCCCCAGGGCCAGGCGGTGCAGCGTGCACTGCCGCGCCTCGGTTTCCAGGGCATCTCCGACGTACGTCAGGGAAAGCGCTTCGAACTCGAGGTGGACGGGCCGCTCGACGACACCGCGCTCGCCCGCATCCACGAACTCGCGGAATCTTTCCTCGCCAACACCGTGATCGAGGACTTCACCGTCAAGGTGGAGGAAGTGAAGGCGGAGGCGGGAAAGTGACCGCTCGTATTGGCGTCGTCACCTTTCCGGGCAGCCTCGACGACCGGGACACACAGCGTGCGATCCGGCTCGCGGGCAGTGAGCCCGTGGCGCTCTGGCACAAGGACAAGGACCTCAAGCAGGTCGACGCCGTGGTGCTGTGCGGCGGTTTCTCCTACGGCGACTATCTGCGCGCCGGCGCCATCGCGCGCTTCTCGCCGGTGATGGAGACCGTCATTGAGCAGGCGAAGTCGGGAATGCCGGTGCTCGGCATCTGCAACGGCTTCCAGATCCTCACCGAGGCGCATCTCCTCCCCGGCGGGATGCTCGGCAATGATCATCTGCACTTCATCTGCCGCGAGCAGAAGCTGCGGGTGGAGAACGCGAACACGGCCTGGACCGCCGACTATGAGGACGGCCAGGAGATCAATATCCCGCTGAAGAACATGGACGGGCGGTACGTCGCCGACGAGCGCACCCTCGACATGCTGGAGGCGGAGGGCCGGGTCGCCTTCCGCTACCTGGACTTCAACCCGAACGGCTCGCTGCGGGACATCGCGGGCATCACGAACGAGGCGGGCAACGTCGTCGGCCTCATGCCGCACCCGGAGCACGCCGTCGAGCCCCTCATCGGGACCGGCCGCACCGACGGCCTCCCCTTCTTCACCTCGATCCTCAAGAAGCTGGTCAACGTATGAGCCGCACTCCTCTGGACACGGTCGAGCACGCGGCCGCGACCCCGGACGTCGAGCTGCCCTGGGCCGAACTGGGCCTGAAGAAGGACGAGTACGAGCGGGTCGTGGAGATCCTCGGCCGCCGGCCCACCGGTGCCGAGCTCGCCATGTACTCGGTCATGTGGTCCGAGCACTGCTCGTACAAGTCCTCCAAGGTCCATCTCCGTCAGTTCGGCGAGAAGGCCCCGCAGAGCGACGCGCTGCTGGTCGGTATCGGCGAGAACGCCGGCGTCGTCGACGTCGGTCAGGGTTACGCGGTCACCTTCAAGGTCGAGTCGCACAACCACCCCTCGTACGTCGAGCCCTACCAGGGCGCGGCCACGGGCGTCGGCGGCATCGTGCGCGACATCATCGCGATGGGCGCGCGCCCGGTCGCCGTGGTGGACCCCCTCCGCTTCGGTGCGGCGGACCACCCCGACACCAAGCGCGTACTCCCCGGTGTCGTCGCCGGCATCGGCGGCTACGGCAACTGCCTGGGCCTGCCGAACATCGGCGGCGAGGTCGTCTTCGACGCCTGCTACCAGGGCAACCCGCTGGTCAACGCCGGTGCCATCGGCGTCATGAAGCACGAGGACATCCACCTCGCGAAGGCGTCCGGCGCGGGCAACAAGGTCATCCTGTACGGGGCCAGGACGGGCGGCGACGGCATCGGCGGCGCGTCCATCCTCGCCTCCGAGACCTTCGACGACGCCAAGCCGTCCAAGCGCCCCGCCGTCCAGGTCGGCGACCCCTTCCAGGAGAAGCTCCTCATCGAGTGCACCCTGGAGGCGTTCGCCGAGAAGCTGGTCGTCGGCATCCAGGACCTGGGCGCGGCGGGCCTGTCCTGCGCCACCTCCGAGCTGGCCTCGAACGGCTCCGGCGGCATGCGCGTCACCCTGGACGACGTACCGCTGCGCGACTCGACGCTCTCTCCCGAGGAAATCCTCATGAGCGAGTCGCAGGAGCGCATGTGTGCGGTCGTCGAGCCGGAGAAGGTCGACCGCTTCCTGGAGATCTGCGACAAGTGGGACGTCATCGCCACCGTCATCGGTGAGGTGACCGACGGCGACCGCCTCGAGATCTACTGGCACGGCGGCAAGATCATCGACGTCGACCCGCGCACGGTCGCGCACGAGGGCCCGGTCTACGAGCGCCCGTACGCCCGTCCGTCCTGGCAGGACGCCCTCCAGGCGGACGACGCCAACAAGCTCCCGCGACCGGCGACGTCGGACGAACTGCGGGACCAGGTCCTGAAGCTGGTGGCGTCCCCGAACCAGGCCTCCAAGTCCTGGATCACCTCCCAGTACGACCACTTCGTGCAGGGCAACACGGTGCTGGCCCAGCCCGAGGACTCGGGCATGATCCGCATCGACGAGGCGAGCGGGCTCGGCGTCGCGATCGCCACGGACGGCAATGGCCGGTACGCGAAGCTCGACCCGTACGCGGGCGCGCAGTTGGCGCTCGCGGAGGCGTACCGCAATGTCGCTACCACCGGCGCCAAGCCGCTGGCCGTCTCCGACTGCCTGAACTTCGGCTCGCCCGAGGACCCGGCGGTGATGTGGCAGTTCGCGGAGGCCATCCGCGGACTGGCCGACGCCTGCCAGCAGTTGGGCACTCCGGTGACCGGCGGCAACGTCTCGCTCTACAACCAGACGGGCGAGGTGGCGATTCACCCGACGCCGGTCGTGGCCGTGCTCGGTGTGATCGACGATGTCGCCCGCCGTACGCCGGTTGCCTTCCAGGAGGAGGGCCAGCTGCTCTACCTCCTCGGCGACACGCGTGAGGAGTTCGGCGGCTCGGCCTGGTCACAGGTGATCCACGACCACCTCGGCGGACTGCCGCCGCAGGTGGACCTGGAGCGCGAGCGCCTTCTGGCCGAGATCCTGATCTCCGCGTCCCGCGACGGAATGATCGACTCCGCGCACGACCTGTCCGACGGCGGCCTCATCCAGGCCGTGGTCGAGTCGGCGCTGCTGGGCGGCAAGGGCGCGCGCCTGATCGTCCCCGACGGCCTGGACGCGTTCACGTTCCTCTTCTCGGAGTCGGCCGGCCGCGCGCTCGTCGCCGTCCCCCGCTCCGAAGAGCTCCGCTTCAACGACATGTGCGGTGCGCGCGGCCTGCCGGCCACCCGTATCGGTGTCGTCGACGGCACCGTGTCCGATTCGAATGCGGTCGTCGACGTCCAGGGCGAGTTCAGCCTCTCCCTGACCGAGCTGCGCACGGCCCACGAGGACACGATCCCGGCGCTGCTGGCCTGATCTCTCGTACGTCCCCGAAGGCCTCGCCCGCAACCAGGGCGAGGCCTTCGACGTGTCCGTACGCTGATCTCCATGCCACCGGCCAAGAAGCGCATCCGCAGCTACGACCCCGCCAAGATCCGCGCCGCGGTCCTCGCCCAGTTCGGGAACGTACGGGATGCGGTCCGCACCCTCACCCCCGAGCAGCTCACGCGCCCCACGCGCCTCGGCGAGTGGACCGTACGAGAACTGGCCACACATATCGCCCTGGCCGTCGAGAGCGTCAGCCGGACCATCGACCTGGAACCACCCGCGAAGGCCGAACTCGCCCTGCTGGACTGGCCGTCCGCGACCGCCGCCGTACCCGCACTGGCCGCCGCCAACGCCGACCGCACCCGCGAGGCCGCCCGCGAGCACCCGGACCTCGACGCGCTGTACGCCCGCACCGAGCAGCGGCTGACCGAGCGGCTGGCCGCCACCCCGGGCGAGCGGCTGCTCGCCACCCGTCCCGGTTTCATGACCCTCGCCGACTACCTCGTCACCCGCACCATCGAACTCGTCGTCCACACCGACGACCTGATCGCCGCCGTGCCGGGCCTGGACATCCCGTACGACCGCCAGGCCCTCGCCGCCTGCACCCGCGTGCTCGCCGACGCGCTCGCTGTGAAGGCACCCGGCGCCTCCACCGAGGTGCGCGTCCCGCCGTACGCGGTCGTGCAGTGCGTCGAGGGCCCGCGCCACACCCGCGGCACCCCGCCGAACGTCGTCGAGACCGACCCGATGACGTGGATACGGCTCGCGACCGGGCGTACGGAATGGCGGGCGGCCCTCGACGACGCCAAGGTCAGCGCCAGCGGCGAGCGGGCCGACCTGGGCGGACTGCTCCCGCTGATGGCCTGAGCAGCGGGGACGGAACGAGCAAAGACGAGCGAAACTGGAAGGGAACCAACCACCCCACCGGTCCCGTCACAGCGACATGCACACGCAACGTCTTACTCTCAGCGTCCTGGCGGTCACCGGCCTGCTCACCACCGCGGCCTGCGGAACGGAGAGCGGTGACGACCAATCCGCGTCCGTCGGTGCCGGGCAGAAGTCCGCGATCACCGGCAAGCACTGGAAAGTGGAGACCGTGAGCGTCGGCGGCACCACGTACGACGCCCCGGCCGAGGCCCACATCGAGTTCGGCGAGGACGGCAAGGTGGGCGGCAACTACGGCTGCAACCACTTCGGGGCGACCGCCGAGATGAAGGGTGACACGATCAAGGTCGGCCCCGACACCCTGCAGACCAAGATGGCCTGCGGTGACAAGCCGATGGAGTTCGAGTCCAAGATCGCCGAAGCGCTCTCCGACAGCACGATCAAGACCGAGGTCAACGGCGACAAGCTGACGCTCACCACCCAGGACGGACAGACCGTGAAGCTCACCACGGAGGAACCGGCCAAGCTCGTGGGCACGAAGTGGAACGTCACCGGCAGCACCAACAAGGGCGGCACAGTCACCGCGCTGGCCTCCGAGGCCGAGGGCAAGGTCCACCTCACCTTCGACGGCAAGGACAGCGTCCGGGGGCAGCTCGGCTGCAACAAGGTGACGGCGAAGGCGACGGTCAGCGACGGACGTATCACTCTGGGATCCCCGTCCACCACCCGCATGATGTGCTCCCCCTCACTCATGGACACCGAAAAGGCTCTGCTCAAGCTCTTCGATGGGCCGGTCAGCTACGAGTTGAAGCACCGCACCCTCACGCTGACCAGCGAAAACGGCACCGGACTCGAAGCCGTCGCCGCCAAGTGATCCACAACGAGCCCGAATCCCCAATTCGGACCAGTGGACGACCTCGCCTACACTCGATGGCGTGCCACGTGGTGACGGTCGACTCAGCCATGATCTGCTCCCCGGTGAGAAAGGCCCCCAGGACGCTTGCGGCGTCTTCGGTGTCTGGGCTCCGGGCGAAGAGGTCGCCAAGCTCACTTACTTCGGGCTCTATGCCCTCCAGCATCGGGGCCAGGAATCCGCGGGAATCGCGGTCAGCAACGGCTCCAAGATTCTCGTCTTCAAGGACATGGGCCTCGTGTCCCAGGTCTTCGACGAAGCCTCACTCGGTTCGCTCCAGGGTCATATCGCGGTCGGTCACGCCCGCTACTCGACCACCGGCGCCTCCGTGTGGGAGAACGCCCAGCCCACATTCCGTGCGACGGCGCACGGATCCATCGCGCTCGGCCACAACGGCAACCTGGTCAACACTGCCCAGCTCGCCGAGATGGTCGCCGACCTGCCCAAGCAGGAGGGCCGCACTCCGCGCGTGGCGGCCACCAACGACACCGACCTCCTGACGGCGCTCCTCGCCGCCCAGGTCGACGACAACGGCAAGCCGCTGACCATCGAAGAGGCCTCTGCCAAGATCCTCCCGCAGGTCAAGGGCGCGTTCAGCCTCACCTTCATGGACGAGCACACGCTGTACGCCGCTCGCGACCCGCAGGGCATCCGCCCGCTGGTCCTCGGCCGCCTGGAGCGCGGCTGGGTCGTCGCCTCCGAGTCCGCCGCCCTCGACATCTGCGGCGCCAGCTTCGTGCGCGAGATCGAGCCGGGCGAGTTCGTCGCCATCGACGAGAACGGTCTGCGCTCGTCGCGATTCGCGGAAGCGAAGCCCAAGGGCTGTGTCTTCGAGTACGTGTATCTGGCCCGCCCCGACACCGACATCGCCGGGCGGAACGTCTACCTCTCGCGCGTCGAAATGGGCCGCCGGCTCGCCAAGGAAGCCCCTGTCGACGCCGATCTCGTCATAGCGACCCCGGAGTCCGGCACACCCGCCGCGATCGGTTACGCGGAAGCCTCCGGCATCCCGTTCGGCGCCGGCCTGGTGAAGAACGCGTACGTCGGCCGGACCTTCATCCAGCCTTCACAGACCATCCGCCAGCTCGGCATCCGTCTGAAGCTGAACCCGCTGAAGGAAGTCATCCGGGGCAAGCGCCTCGTCGTCGTGGACGACTCCATCGTCCGCGGTAACACGCAGCGCGCGCTCGTCCGGATGCTCCGTGAGGCAGGCGCGGCGGAGGTCCACATCCGGATTTCATCGCCCCCGGTGAAGTGGCCCTGCTTCTTCGGCATCGACTTCGCGACCCGCGCCGAGCTGATCGCCAACGGCATGACCATCGACGAGATCGGCACCTCCCTGGGCGCCGACTCCCTCTCGTACATCTCCATCGACGGCATGATCGAGGCGACCACCATCGCCAAGCCGAACCTGTGCCGCGCCTGCTTCGACGGCGAGTACCCGATGGACCTCCCGGACCCCGAGCTGCTCGGCAAGCAGCTCCTGGAGACCGAGCTGGCCGCGGGTCCGGCAGCCACGGCCGCGGCCGACGCGATCCGTCGCCCCTGAGCCCCGTACCAATCAACGCGAAAGATCCCAGGCAATGTCTGAGACAAGTACCGGTGCTTCCTACGCGGCTGCCGGCGTCGACATCGAAGCGGGCGACCGCGCCGTAGAGCTGATGAAGGAGTGGGTGAAGAAGACGCAGCGCCCCGAGGTCCTGGGCGGCCTCGGCGGCTTCGCCGGCCTCTTCGACGCCTCCGCCCTCAAGCGCTACGAGCGCCCGCTGCTGGCCTCCGCCACGGACGGCGTCGGTACGAAGGTCGACCTGGCCCGGCAGCTCGGCGTGTACGACAGCATCGGCCACGACCTCGTCGCGATGGTCATGGACGACATCGTCGTGTGCGGCGCCGAACCGCTCTTCATGACCGACTACATCTGCGTCGGCAAGGTCCACCCCGAGCGCGTCGCCGCCATCGTGAAGGGCATCGCCGAGGGCTGTGTGCTCGCGGGCTGTGCCCTCGTCGGCGGCGAGACGGCCGAGCACCCCGGGCTCCTCGGCCCGGACGACTTCGACGTCGCGGGCGCGGGCACGGGCGTGGTGGAGGCCGACCGGCTCCTCGGCCCGGATCGCATCCGTAAGGGGGACGCGGTCATCGCCATGGCGTCCTCCGGCCTTCACTCGAACGGGTACTCGCTCGTCCGGCACGTCCTCTTCGACCGCGCGCAGCTACGCATCGAGAAGCACATCGAGGACTTCGGGCGGACGCTCGGCGAGGAGCTCCTGGAGCCCACGAAGATCTACTCGCTGGACTGCCTGGCGCTGACCCGCACGACCGAGGTGCACGCCTTCTCGCACATCACGGGCGGCGGTCTCGCGGCCAATCTGGCCCGAGTGATCCCCGACGGCCTGCACGCGACCGTCGACCGCGCCACCTGGACCCCGGCCCCGGTCTTCGACCTCGTCGGCACGACCGGTCAGGTCGAGCGCCTGGAGCTGGAGAAGACCCTGAACATGGGCGTGGGCATGATCGCGATCGTCCCCGAGGAATCAGCGGACGTGGCACTCGCCACACTCGCCGATCGCGGAGTGGACGCCTGGGTAGCGGGCGAGATCACGGACCGCGACGATCACGAGGTGGGCGCGGCACTGACCGGCGACTATGCCCACTCCAACTGATTAGCGCCGGGTCAGGGGGCGCCCCGTTAAGGGGCGCGGGGAACTGCGCGACCAGCCACGACGGACCCGCAGCTCACGACGGACCCGCAGCCTCAAACCGCGAACCCAGCGGAGCGCCACGCGCAAAACCCGGCCCGGCGCGATATGGAACCGCTCCGGACCGGGTGAAGCGCTGCTAAGACAGTCAAGCGCCGCGACGCTGCTGTTGCGACGACGGACCGGACTCGTCGTCCTCGTCCTCATCGTCGTCGTTGTACAGATCCGCGTACTGGGCGTACGGGTCATCGTCTTCGTCATCCTCGAACGGCTCGCCGTTCGGCGGTTGGCTCGAAGTCGAAGCGCCCAGCTCGTTGGCCAGACGCGACAGGTCAGTCCCGCCGCTGTTGTACTTCAGCTGGCGGGCGACCTTCGTCTGCTTGGCCTTGGCCCGGCCGCGCCCCATGGCTCGACCCCCTCGGTGACGGGGCTCGACGGCCCCAGAGTCTTGACACGCGTTCATGTTCTGGAACGGGCTCTCCGCAGAGAGACCGGTCCGTAGGGCATCCACGGTACCTGAGCCCACGCCCATACGGTACGTCGCCCGCAGGACGTGCCGTCGCCCAGAACCCTCGGGGAGCCCTGTCCCCGCTGGTCAACCGCGATTTTAACCTCTTCTCGGCGCACGACCCGCCGACAAAGTGAGAGTTCTCTCCAACACCCCGTCGGCGGGTACCCCCGAACCTCAGCGGAGCCGCGCCTCCGCCATCCGCTGCTCGGCGATCCGATCGGCCGCGGCGGCCGGCGGAATCCCGTCTTCCTTCGCACGTGCGAAGATCATCAGCGTCGTGTCGTAGATCTTCGCGGCCTTCGCCCTGCACCGCTCGAAGTCGAACCCGTGGAGTTCGTCGGCGACCTGGATGACACCGCCGGCGTTCACGACGTAGTCCGGCGCGTAGAGGATCCCGCGGTCGGCGAGGTCCTTCTCCACGCCCGGGTGCGCGAGCTGGTTGTTGGCGGCGCCGCACACGATTTCCGCGGTGAGGGCGGGCACGGAGTCGTCGTTGAGGGCCCCGCCGAGCGCGCAGGGGGCGTAGACGTCGAGGCCGTCGACGCGGATCAGCTCGTCGGTGTCCTTGACGGCCAGGACGTCCCGGTGCCGCTCGGTGATCCGCTGTACGGCCTCCTCGCGCACATCCGTGACGAAGACCTCGGCGCCTTCCGCCACGAGGTGCTCCACCAGGTGGCGGCCGACCTTGCCGACACCGGCGATGCCGATCCGGCGGGCCCGCAGCGACGGACTGCCCCACAGATGCTGCGCGGAGGCACGCATGCCCTGGTAGACGCCGAACGCGGTCAGTACGGAGGAGTCGCCGGCCCCGCCCTTCTCGGGCGAGCGTCCGGTGGTCCAGCGGCACTCGCGGGCGACGACGTCCATGTCGGCCACGTACGTGCCGACGTCGCACGCCGTGACGTAGCGCCCGCCGAGCGAGGCCACGAACCGGCCGTACGCGAGCAGCAGCTCTTCGGTCTTGATCCGCTCGGGATCTCCGATGATCACGGCCTTGCCGCCGCCGTGGTCGAGACCGGCCATGGCGTTCTTGTACGACATCCCGCGCGAGAGGTTCAGCGCGTCGGCGACGGCCTCCTCCTCGCTCGCGTACGGGTAGAAGCGCGTGCCGCCGAGGGCGGGGCCCAGGGCGGTCGAGTGGATGGCGATGACGGCCTTCAGCCCACTGGCGCGGTCCTGGCAGAGCACTACTTGCTCATGACCGCCCTGATTCGAGTGAAACAGGGTGTCCAGTACGTCAGGTGGGGTGCCGGTTACGTCGGTCACGGTGGTGACTCCCAGGTAAGTAGCGGCGGTGTTGAGGGCGGGGCCCGTAGAGGTGGCGGGTTCCGTGACACGAGATTAGAGCTTGCGCGTGCCCGCCATCGGTCCAGTGGTCAGGATCACCCTCTCTCGGAGTACGGTCACGGTGTGCCGTCGGACGCTGTGCAGTGCTTCCCCGCGCTCCCGCGCGCGGGTTTCGAGGGTTTTCCATCAGGTCCGCGGGGGAGGGAGCAAGCGTGCCCAAGGTGTCCCCGGTGATCGTCCCGTACGCGTCCTATCTGCGCGTGTACGAACCGCTGGCCGCCTTCCCGGAACCGGAGCGCGGCCACTGGGCGCGGTACGCCCGCCGCTCCGACCGGCCCTCGTACCAAGAGGAACTGCGCCGCTCCCTGGCCGACTTGCTGCCCACGCCTCCCATCCCGGTGCCCGTGCACGAGAGCGGCGACGCGTTCGTCGCAGACGTGGACGGCGTGCTGTGCGTGTGCCCCTGGCGCACGCGGCTGCGCGGCTGGCAGGCCCTGGGAGAGCTGCCCGAGGAGCTGCCCGCGCCGGTCCTGGACGCGGTACTGCCCCCGGTTGTACGCCGCCAGGCCGCCCAGGACTACGAGCGCTGGCTGACCCGCAACCCCGACGCGCGGCCCTGGATCCGGTCCTCGACCTGGCACGTGCCGCTGAACTGGTTCGTGCTGGTCGCCGACGAGGAGCGCGAGTACGACAAGGGGTCGGGCGAGGACGCGCCCGTGCTGCGCTACCGGACGCCGATGGTGCAGGCGCGGCGGCGGGTGGCGCGGGGTCTGAAGGCGCTCAAGGACGCCGTGGACGAGGGGCCGCTCATCGACGGCCTGATCGATGTGGGGCGCTGGCTGGAGGAGTTCCATCCGCGCTCGCTGGTGGAGCTGGACTACGGCGGCCTGGTGCACGTCCTGCCCGCCGAGGAGCTCGACGGTGACCATTCGGCGGCGGACGTCGCCGAGGGGATCGAGGCGCTGCGCACGGGCGACGGGGTCGGGGCCGGCGAAGCGTACGGTCGGCTCGTGGAGCGGTGGCGGGCGGTCCGGGACCGTCGGTCGGCGAACTGACGGGACGTAAGTCACCATCAGGACTTTGTGGGTAAGGGTGACGGACGGCACTAACGCGGACCTTGCACCAGACGCCCCTCCTCATGTCAAAATAGGACAAGGAGTCCGGGGAGGGCTCCTTCTGCCCACGTATGGGTGGAATCTCAGCATTGCACGCTATGGGGGGTCTCGTGACTCCTGATCGCCCTGTGACTGATCGTCACAGCGGCGTGACTGTCCGCTATGGCATGGTCCATCGGCTTCCGTCGCTGATGAACACCTGGGAGGGCAATTCCATCGGTTTGGCCGACGCGGCTGGACAGATGGTGTAGTTGTAGTGCCGAGGACAAGCCGTTCGTCCTATAACCGACTCGACCCGCGTCCGCCATTTCGGGCAACGCGGGTCAAGGTGCAGAATTTAGAGGAAAGAACCGAGAAGGTTCGGTTCTCCCGAGGAGGCCGCTCATGACCGCTCGCACCCCTGATGCCGAGCCGCTGCTGACCCCCGCTGAGGTCGCCACGATGTTCCGCGTTGACCCAAAGACGGTCACGCGGTGGGCGAAGGCAGGCAAGCTCACGTCGATCCGTACGCTCGGCGGGCATCGCCGCTACCGCGAAGCTGAGGTCCGCGCTCTGCTCGCGGGCATCCCGCAACAGCGTAGCGAAGCCTGAACAACCACATAGCAGGGCATTTCGGCAGGTTCCCCCAACGTGCCGGACGGCCCGAACCAAAGCTCCAAGCGACGCGGGTTCTGCCCCAACAGAGCCCACGCCCGAGCCAGAATCACAAGCAACAAGGGTGCGTCGTCGATCGCGCTGGACTCCGCCGGGTCCAGCGCGATCTTTTTTGTGCGCTGGTCCTGGGGGCTTCGTGGGCGCCCCTGAGGCCTATGGGATGGTCTGTGAGCGGGCTGGGAGCGGCGTGAAGGCGACCCGGCGGTCTGGTGCAATTGCACATATTAAATTGACCAGTTGTAGGTGAGGTGTGAGTACCGCGAGTTTGAAAACTTATGCGGTGACACCCATCACATGCCGGGGTCCTTGTTGATGGTGTGTTACCTGCGGTAGAGGGGGCCACTCATGCCGTGGCGGGGCTTTCGTCCTCGGCCACGCCCGCCGGGTCGTCCGTGTCGTCCGCGGCGCGTTCCATGGCGAGGTTCTGGAGCCGATGGCAGATCGGGCAGTGCCGCGTGAGGTGCCGGTACCCGGAGGCGGCCTGCAGATGGGCGCGCAACAAGGCTCGCGTCTCGTGCCGGGCGGTCGCCGTCATACGCCACCTCCATACGGGGTCCTGCTGTCTGAGTACCGGCGGAATGTGACGCCGTCAAGGTGGCTTGTGGCTGGCCGCGCCCCCGGGGCACGCGGAAGGGGCCCGCATCCTTGTCGGATGCGGGCCCCTTCGGCATTCGCTGCGGTCCTGACGGGATTTGAACCCGCGGCCTCCACCTTGACAGGGTGGCGAGCACTCCAAACTGCTCCACAGGACCTGGTTTCGCAGGCGATTCAAGCGTTGCGCTGCGAGAAGAGACTCTACAGGAGGGTGGCCCCCAGGGGCGAACTCACCCAACGTGCAGGGGCCGTTACGGCGCCGCGGCGTCGATCGCCTTCACGATGCGCTTGTCCGAGACGGGGTACGCCGTGCCCAGCGCGTGGGCGAAGTAGCTGACGCGGAGTTCCTCGATCATCCAGCGGATGTCCAGTACCTGTTGGGGGACGGGCCGGCCCTGCGGCATCTGCTCCAGCAGCCAGGCGTACTCGTCCTGCATCTCATGGACCTTCTCCATACGGGTCGTGTCCCGTTGGACGTTCGTCGGCATCTGCTGGAGGCGGCGGTCCGCGGCGACCAGGTAGCGCATCAGGTCCGGAAGACGCCGCAGACCCGCCTCCGTCACGAAGCCCGGCTTCACGAGGGCGTCCAGCTGCCCCCGTACGTCCGTGAGGTTCGCGAGGAGCGCGGGGCTCCGTACGGACTTCAGGCGGCGCTCACAGGACTGCCAGGCGGCGAGGACCTGCTGGACCTGGTCGACCGTACGGACCGTCGCGTCCACGATCTCGGCCCGCACCTTGTCGTACAGCTTCCGGTACGACTCCTCGTCCCAGGCCGGTCCGCCGAAGTCCCCGATCAGCCTGTCGGCGGCCGCCATCGCGCAGTCGTCGAACAGCGCCTGGATGGAGCCGTGGGGATTGGCCGACAGCGCGAGCTTCTGCGGGTTCGTCAGCTTCTGCGAGGCGAACTTGGCCGGGTTCACCGGGATGTTGCGCAGGATCAGCCGGCGCGTGCCCTTCCACATCGCCTGCTGCTGCTCGGCCTCGGTGTCGAAGAGGCGCACGGAGACCGTGTCGCCGTCGTCCACGAGGGCCGGGTACGCCTTGACCGGCTGGCCTGCCCGCCGCGTCTCGAAGACGCGCGTGAGGGAGCCGATCGTCCAGTCCGTGAGGCCCTTGCGCTCCAGGGACTCGCCGCCCTGCCGCTCCGCCGTCGCCGCGGCTGCCTGCGAGATGGCCTGCCGCGCCTTCGGCTTCAGCCGGAGCTTGAGCGCCTCCAGATCCTTGTCCTCGGCCAGCTTGCGCCGTCGCTCGTCGACGATCCGGAAGGTGATCTTCAGATGGTCGGGGACCTTCGACCAGTCGAAGTCGTCGGGCGTGAGCGGTACGCCGACCATGCGCTTCAGCTCACGCGCCATGGTCACCGGCAACGGCTCCTGAAGGGGCACCGCCCGCTCCATGAACGCCTTCGCGTAGTTGGGCGCGGGTACGTAATGGCGGCGGATGGGCTTGGGGAGGGAGCGGATCAGCTCGGTGACGACTTCCTCCCTGAGCCCCGGGATCTGCCAGTCGAAGCCCTCGTCCGTGACCTGGTTCAGGACCTGGAGCGGGATGTGGACGGTCACGCCGTCCGCGTCGGCTCCCGGCTCGAACTGATACGTCACGCGGAACTTGAGCCGCCCCTGACGCCATGAGTCCGGATAGTCGTCCTTGCTGACGTCACCGGCGCGTTCGTTGATGAGCATCGACCGCTCGAAGTCGAGCAGTTCGGGCTCTTCATGCCGCTTGTGCTTCCACCAGGAATCGAAGTGCGCGCCCGACACCACGTGTTCGGGCACCCGCTGGTCGTAGAAGTCGAAGAGTGTCTCGTCGTCGACCAGGATGTCCCGGCGCCGGGCGCGATGCTCCAACTCCTCGACCTCGGTGAGGAGCCGGCGGTTGTCGGCGAAGAACTTGTGGTGCGTACGCCAGTCGCCCTCGACGAGCGCGTTGCGAATGAAAAGCTCGCGGGACGTCTCCTGGTCGATCCGCCCGTAGTTGACCTTGCGCTGCGCGATGATCGGTACGCCGTACAGCGTGACCTTCTCGTACGCCATCACCGCCGCCTGGTCCTTCTCCCAGTGCGGTTCGCTGTACGTGCGCTTGAGGAGGTGTTCGGCCAGCGGCTCGACCCACTCCGGCTCGATCTTCGCGTTGACGCGGGCCCAGAGGCGGGACGTCTCGACGAGCTCGGCGGACATCACGAAACGCGGGGGTTTCTTGAAGAGCGACGAGCCCGGGAAGATCGCGAACTTGGCGTTCCGGGCGCCCAGATACTCGTTCTTCGCGCCTTCCTTCACGTCCTTCATGCCGATGTGCGAGAGCAGCCCGGCGAGGAGCGAGACGTGGACCTGCTGGTCGGGCGCGGCAGTACCCGCCGAAGGCTCCTGATGGAGGCCCATCTGCTTGGCGACCGTGCGCAGCTGGGAGTAGATGTCCTGCCACTCCCGGATCCGCAGGAAGTTCAGGTACTCCTGCTTGCACATCCGGCGGAACGAGGACGAACCCCGCTCCTTCTGCTGCTCGCGGATGTACCGCCACAGATTGAGGAAGGCGAGGAAGTCGCTCGTCTCGTCCTTGAACCGGGCGTGCTGCTGGTCCGCCTGCGTCTGCTTGTCAGCGGGGCGCTCGCGCGGGTCCTGGATGGAGAGCGCGGCGGCGATCACCATGACCTCGCGTACGCAGCCGTTCTTGTCGGCCTCCAGGACCATCCGGGCCAGACGGGGGTCGACGGGCAGCTGGGCCAGCTTGCGGCCGGTCTCGGTGAGGCGCTTGCGTACGTCCTTCTGCTGGGGGTCCAGCGCGCCCAGTTCCTGGAGGAGTTGGACGCCGTCACGGATGTTGCGGTGGTCCGGCGGATCGATGAACGGGAACTTCTCGATGTCGCCGAGGCCGGCGGCGGTCATCTGGAGGATGACGGAGGCCAGGTTCGTACGGAGGATCTCGGCGTCCGTGAACTCCGGTCGGGCGTTGAAGTCCTCTTCGCTGTAGAGGCGAATGCAGATGCCGTCGCTGGTCCGTCCGCAGCGGCCCTTGCGCTGGTTGGCGCTGGCCTGCGAGATCGCCTCGATGGGGAGACGCTGGACCTTCGTACGGTGGCTGTATCTGGAGATGCGGGCAGTGCCCGGATCGATGACGTACTTGATGCCCGGGACGGTCAGGGACGTCTCGGCGACGTTGGTCGCCAGCACGATCCTGCGGCCGGTGTGCGGCTGGAAGACGCGGTGCTGCTCGGCGTGCGAGAGGCGGGCGTACAGGGGCAGGACTTCCGTGAACCGATAGTTCTTCTTGGTCAGCGCATCGGCGGTGTCCCGGATCTCCCTCTCTCCGGAGAGGAAGACGAGGATGTCGCCCTTGCCCTCGGCCTGGAGCTCCTCGACGGCGTCGGTGATCGCCGTGATCTGATCGCGGTCGGCATCGTCGGCGTCCTCTTCGAGGAGGGGACGGTAACGGACCTCGACGGGGTACGTACGGCCGCTGACCTCGACGATCGGGGCATCGCCGAAGTGACGGGAGAACCGCTCCGGATCGATGGTGGCCGAGGTGATGACGACCTTCAGATCCGGCCGCTTGGGCAGTAGCTGAGCGAGATACCCCAGCAGGAAGTCGATGTTCAGCGACCGCTCGTGCGCCTCGTCGATGATGATCGTGTCGTAAGCGCGCAGCTCACGGTCCGTCTGGATCTCGGCGAGCAGGATGCCGTCGGTCATGAGCTTGATGAACGTCGAGTCCTGGTTGACCTGATCGGTGAACCGGACCTTCCAGCCCACGGCCTCGCCCAGCGGGGTGTCCAGCTCCTCGGCGACACGCTCGGCGACCGTACGGGCGGCGATCCGCCGGGGCTGCGTATGCCCGATCATGCCCCGGACACCGCGCCCCAGCTCGACGCAGATCTTGGGAATCTGCGTCGTCTTCCCGGAGCCGGTCTCACCGGCCACGATCACGACCTGGTGATCACGGATGGCCTCCGCGATCGCGTCCTTCTTCTGGCTGACGGGCAGTTGCTCGGGGTACGAAACGGCCGGCACGTGCGTCTTCCGCTCGGCCATACGTGCCTCGGCCTTGGCCACCTCCGCCTCGATCTCGGCAATGACGGCAGCCCGAGCCTCGGGCTTACGAATCCGGCGCGCCCCTTCGAGCCTGCGCCCGAGCCGATGCGCATCGCGCAGGGACAGCTCAGCCAGACGGGGGGCGAGATCGCCGAGGGCGGGGGCAGGATGCGTAGACATACGGGGTCCAGGATCTCACCTCGCGAAAAGAGGTGGCCAATGGATTTGCTTGGACATCGAAGCCGGACATCGAAGCCGAGGTCAGAGCCGGACATCGAAGAAGGCCCCGATCCGAAGATCGGGGCCTTGACTGTGGCTGGGGCCGGGGTCGAACCGGCGACCTATCGCTTTTCAGGCGATCGCTCGTACCAACTGAGCTACCCAGCCAGGAGGTTTCACGTGAAACCTCGGCGGTCCTGACGGGATTTGAACCCGCGGCCTCCACCTTGACAGGGTGGCGAGCACTCCAAACTGCTCCACAGGACCAAGCTGTTGCGTGCGAACAGTGTCGCACACGGGGTTGCGTGCTCCCAACGGGATTTGTGCCGCAGTGCCGCCGGTCTGGTGATGCTCGGTGACCGGAGGGACACGCTTTGGCGGCCCGATGTCGCTGGATCAGCGTATCAGACCGGGGGCCGTGGCCCGCACCTGTGACCTGCGGGGCCACGGCTTCCCAGCTCTGCGTCCACGCGTACTTCTCGGCCTGGATTCGTCTACGCGTCGAAGGTGACGACCACCTTCTCGGCCGCCCCGGGGGTCAGTGTGAGGTCGAAGGCCCGCTCGACCTCCGAGAAGGGAACGCGGTGGCTGATCAGGCGGGCGAAGCGGTCCTGGTGTTCCACGAGTTCCTGGGTCACCTCGAAGATCTCCGTGGGGTAGCCCTGGGAGCCGATGATGGTCATCTCGCTGCGGAGGATCGCGCCGAAGTCGATCGGCTCGGGCTTTTTGTGCACGGCCACCGTGACCAGCTTGGCACCCCACTTGGCCGAGGTGAGCGCGGTGTTGACGACGGCGGCGACACCGGCGGCGTCGATGTAGATGTCGGTGTCGGGGCGTGGCTGGCCGAGGGAGTTGGCGCCCTGGCCGTGCAGTTCGGTCAGGCGGGCGGTGACGTCTTCCTTGGAGGAGTCGATGACGGCGTCGGCCCCGAACACCAGGACCTTGTCGGTCGGCCTGGCCTCGGAACGGTTGACGCAGTGGCGTGCGACCGCCATGGGTTCGTTGAGTGCGGCGATGTCGAAGGGGATGGTGTCGGGGATGACCGCCACGCTCTTGCCCAGGACGGCGTCCTCGATGAGCAGGTACTCGCGCATGCCGCCCTGCGCGCCGCCGCAGCCGATGATGCCGGAGGGTGCGCCCTGCGGGTTGACGACCACGCGGTCGCCCACCTTCAGGTCGGTGACCTCGGCCCCGACGTCGACGATCTCGCCGGCCGGCTCGGGAGGTACTGGAGGGCGGAAG
>NZ_JAAKZY010000157.1 GCF_011045015.1 Streptomyces scabichelini
GAGTAGGGGCGTGCGGGGGTAAGGGGCGACGCTGATGGGGCAGTTGCGGGCCGATGCGTTCGACCGGTTCGTGGCGGCTCGGTGGTCGGCGTTGCTTCACCTGGCGCGGTTGCTCACCGGCGGAGACCGGCACCGGGCCGAGGATCTGCTGCAGGAGGCGCTGGTCAAGTTGTGGTTCGCCTGGCCGAAGGTGGCCGAGCAAGCCCCCGAGGCGTATGTGCGCAAGGTTATGGCCCGTGCCGCGGCTCGCTCGGCGCGGCGTCGCTGGTGGGGCGAGCATCCCGTGGACCAGTTGCCCGACCCGCCCGGGGTGGGAGACGAGACAGCCGCCGTGGACGAACGGACCCGGTTGGAAGCCATGTTGGCGTTGCTGCCGGCGCGGCAGCGGGCCGCGGTGGTGCTGCGCTACTACCAGGACCTGCCCGAGCGGCACGTCGCTGAGGTGCTGGGGTGTCCGGTGGGTACCGCCCGTTCGCTCACGGCACGCGGCGTCGCACGGTTGCGGCAGCTGCTGGCTGAGGCCGTCGAGCCGGTGGAGTGAAGAAGGAGCCATGGATCACTTCGAGCAGGAGCTGGCACGGATGATGCGTGACAGCCAGGACGACATGCCCTATGAGGACCGGCACCGACACCGGCTGCAAGCCGGCGTTCGCGCCCGACGGCGGGCCCGGGCGGCCTGGATGGCCACCGGTTCCGTGCTGACCCTGGCCGGACTCGGAGTCGTACTGATGGTCCTGCCGAGCTCTTTCGCTCAGGGCGGGCCTCTTGGCCCTCAGCCCCGCCCCGTCACCTCTGCCGAGTCGGTCCCGATGCCGTCGACGGTCCGCCCCGCGTCCACGGCCAACGGGGCGCCGGTGCCTGCCTGTACGTCAACTACTGGGCCGGTGCCGGTGCCGTCGACGCCCCCTCCCGCTTCCACTGCCAAAGGGGTGCCGATGCCGACTTGCACGTCGACTACCAGGCCGGTGCCGATGCCGTACCGCCCCTCCACCACCGAGCCGGCCCCGATGCCGACACGGACCTCAAGCACCAGGTAGCGCCTTGGCCAGGTTCAAGCGGTCGGTCCCCATGGGCGGGGCGCTGCCTGAGCCGGCGTGACTACGACCGACCGCCGGGCAGTCGGTCCTCGCTTGTCCTGCTCGCCACGAGTTGAAAGCTGACCACGTGACCCGTGAGAACGCGACCGCGTTCGTCGACGTGCCGCGGCAGGCGGCGGATCGCCGGCCGACGTCCTGGGAGCGGCGGCTGCGCCGCTTCGGGTACGTACAAGGGCCGCGTACGTCCGTGCGCGACCGCCTGGTGGTGCCGTTTCCCGAACCCGGATCACGGCTGTGGCGCACGCTCGGGCTGTCCCCGGTAGTGGCGGGCCGGCTGGCGCGCTGGTCGGGGTGGGGGCGGGCCGCTGCTGGTGGCATTCCTTGCCGGGCTGCCGCGCTTTTGGCGCCTGGGCAGCCCGCACGACTTCGTCTTCGACGAGACCTACTACGCCAAGGACGCCTGGTCCTTGCTGCGGCTCGGTTACGAGGGGACCTGGCCGGACCGGAAGGTCGCCGACCCGCAGATCCTGGCGGACCCGCAGGTCATCCCGCTCTCCGACGCCGGGAGCTTCGTCGCGCACCCGCCGATGGGCAAGTGGGTGATCGCCGTCGGTGAGTGGATGTTCGGCCTCACCCCGTTCGGCTGGCGCTTCATGACGGCGGTGCTCGGCACACTGTCGGTGCTGATGCTGTGCCGCATAGGCCGCCGCCTGTTCCGCTCGACCCTGCTGGGCTGCCTGGCCGGCGCCCTGATGGCGGTGGACGGCCTGCACTACGTGATGAGCCGCACCGCGCTGCTCGACCTCGTCGTCATGTTCTTCGTCCTGGCGGCGTTCGGCTGCCTGCTCCTCGACCGGGACAGTGCCCGGGTCCGGCTGGCGGCAGCCTTACCGGTGGCTGAGGACGGCCGTGCGCGCCCGGACGCGCACACTGGCGACCGAGCCGGGACGGGAGCGCGTCCCTGGCGGCTCGCGGCCGGCTTCTTCCTGGGCCTGGCAGTCGCCGGCAAGTGGAACGGCCTGTATTTCCTTGCCTTCTTCATCATCCTGACCGTGCTGTGGGATGTCGGCGCCCGCCGTATCGCGGGGGCACGCCACCCGTACCGTGCGGTGCTGCGCAAGGACCTCGGCTGGTCGGTGCTGTCCCTCGTTCCGGTGGCCGTGGTGACGTATCTGACGACGTGGACCGGCTGGTTCCTGTCCGACAACGGTCACGGGCGGCACTGGGCGGACGGCCGCGGCGGCACCTGGTCGTGGATCCCGGCCCCGCTGCGCAGCCTGTGGCACTACGAGTACGCGGTCTACCAGTTCAACGTGGGACTGGACACCTTCCACAAGTACGAGTCCAATCCGTGGAGCTGGCTGGTCCTCGGCCGTCCCGTGCTGTTCTCCTACCAGTCGCCGAAACCCGGCAGGGACGGCTGCCACGCGGCGGCCGACTGCTCGCAGGCGATCCTCGCCCTGGGCACGCCGTTGCTGTGGTGGTCGGCATGCTGCGCACTCGTGTACCTGCTCTATCGCTGGGCGCTGCGCCGCGACTGGCGCGCGGGCGCCGTCCTGTGTGCCGTGGGCGCGGGCTGTCTTCCCTGGTTCCTGTACCAGGACCGAACGATCTTCTCCTTCTACGCCGTCGTCTTCGTGCCGTACCTGTGCCTGGCCGTGGCCATGATGCTGGGCGCGCTGCTGGGGCCGCCGGGCATGAATGACCAACGCCGCAAACGCGGTGCGGTGGCCGTAGGCGTACTGGTGCTCCTCATTACCTGGAACTTCATCTACTTCTTCCCGATCTATACGGGGCTGACGATTCCGTATCCCAGCTGGCACACCCGAATGTGGCTCAGTACCTGGATCTGAGCTCCGTCCTCACGGTCCCCGGCATGCCGAACCACACCGTTCTGGGGCGTCGAGCTGGGTGGCCTCGCGCCTCGGCGATGTATGGCGAAGACCGTGGTCCTCCCGGACCAGGACACCGCCCCGCCGGTCCGGTCCGGTCCTCGATGCAGCAACCTGAACGGGAAGGAGTCCGTCCTACAGGGCACCATGTTCACCAACAGCATCAGCGGCCCCCTTGCTGTACCGGTGCGTCAGCTGCGTGATTTCGCCTGGATACACATCCGGGCCTGCTCTTTCGCCATCGCGCTGCTGTCCGGGGTCGCAGCATCCACCGTGCTGCCCCATCTGCCCGTGGCGCGTTATGACCTGCTCGTTGCCTACGGCGCCCTGCTCACCCTGCTTTTTTGGCTGCGTGGCTGGGAAAAAGGCCGGGATATCGCTGTCATCGCCGTCTGCCACGTCATCGGCCTGGCTTTCGAGCTGGTGAAGGTGTCCCTCGGCTCCTGGAGCTATCCGGAGCCTGCCGTGCTGAAGTTCGCCGGCGTCCCGCTGTATGGAGGTTTCCTCTACGCGGCTGTCGGCAGCTACGTGTGCCGGGCCTGGCACCTGTTCGACCTGGAGCTGGTCCGCTATCGCCCGCGGGCGACAGCGGTCGTGGCCGCGGCGATTTACGTCAACTTCTTCAGCCACCACTGGCTGCCCGATGTGCGCTGGCTGCTGGCCGGACTGCTCCTGGCGGTCACGGCGGGCACCTCGGTGCGTTACACGGTGCGCGGTGCACGCCGACGGATGCCGCTGGCGCTCTCGTTCGTGCTGATCGGTTTCTTCCTGTGGGTGGCGGAGAACCTGGCCACTTACGTGGGCGCCTGGCGCTACCCGTATCAGCTTGATGGCTGGCAGCCGGTCGCAGTGGACAAGTTCGGAGCCTGGGCCTTGCTGATCAGCATCACCTTCGCCCTGGCGGCGGTTGGCCGATCCCACCAGAACCAGTGAGACTCGCGTCCGGAGCAGCCATTCACAGCCCCCCGACTCTGCGCGGCCATCGTGGACCGACTGACCTTCGGCGGGAAGAACGGGTCCATCTCGAAGGCCGTCCCGTTCGAGGGGCTGTCCGTTGACTGGACCAGTTGGACCCAGCCGAACATTGCACGACAGCCCTGGGCAGGGTGCTCGACACTGGCGCTGCAAGCACAAGGCCCGAAGATCGCCAACCCGGTCTGCCCGGGGGGGCTTGCCCGGGTGCGGCATGCTGCGCACAGCCCGCCCGGCCCGAGGGGGCGGAACGACGCCCGGAGTTGTCGCGTCACCGCGTGGGACGGCCCGGGCCGGGGACAAGTTGCGCAGCTCCGGCAGCCTGTCCCACCACGTGTCCTGCACTCCCGCCACACGCAACACCGCCACCGGCGGCCGACGACCCAGCTCAACTGTCGCGGCCACCGACAACCCGGACCAGCTCTCCCCATAAGTCAACTCAGCGGCATCGACGACTTCTTCAGGGGCAGGTAGCTAGAAGCTGCGGCTGGCACAGCCGTTGCGCGTCCCGTCCTGCGTGTACCTCGCAAACTTCAGGTTCTCGAACGCCTGCTGGCCGTACAGCCCGTCAGCGGTGATTCCCTCTTGGCGCTGGGCGTATTTGAGGGCGTCTCGTGTGGCCGGGCCGAAGTCGCCGTCGACGGCGATAGCTTGCCCATAGCACGACCTGAGGGCGAGCTGAAGAGCCTCGACGCCGTTTCCAGTGCTGCCGTAGTCCATCCAGCAGCGCACGTTGTAGTACCCCTGGTACCACACGTCTGGGACCTTGATCATCTGCGAAGAGGTCGTGTTGTAAGTGATCTTGTGGCTGGACGAGCATTCCCCGACGTAGGGCCACGCTGCCGCCGAAGGAGCGACGGCAACGGCACCGCCGAGGAGGCCGGCGGTAAGGGCGCCGGCCGTCAGAAGGCTTCTGAACCGCTTGCCGAGACGAATGGACATGGTTGTACCTCTCATGATGGGGGGAGCAGACGGCGGACACGGCAAGGGGCTTCGTGCGTCACAGCCCCGCGGTCACTGGATCCGAGCACGATCGGAAGTGCAATTCGTCGATTCCGTCGATTCCGTCGATCGTGCCGGTGTAGCCGAAGCCAGTGATGGCCTCGCTCATGGACCTTAGGGTCATCGTCGGCTTCGGGCTTTGTCGTCCGTGCAGGGAAGTTTGTCAGTAGTGCACCGCCTCAAGTTGACGCTGCATCAGGTGAGGGTCCTGTGTGTGCCCGTTGAAGCGGTTGCGCAGTGAGATCGAATCCAGCCAAACTGATGTCCGAACCGTCCGTGTCGAGGGGGACTTGTGGGGGAACGGGCCGAGGTACTGCCAGGTGGGCTCTGTGACCGACGCGGACGAGGGTCTGCCTCATGAGCCCGGTCCTGGACACCGCGTTCATACCGCCGCGGGACCGGGAGGAAGTGGTCCGGAACGCGGTGTGGGAATCCATGGTGGCGGTCGACATCGACCACGGTCCCGCGGCTGAGGACATCTCCGTTCGCATAGGGCTCGGCACCGTGGGGCCCATCAGGGTCTGTTCGGCGCGAGCGACCGCGGTCACCCTTCGTCGGACGGCGCGGCTCGCCCGGCAGGACGAGGAGCCGGCCGTCACTCTCGGGGTTCAGATGACGGGCAGCAGCGTGGTGGTGCAGAACGGCCGCGAGTGCCTGCTGAGGCCGGGGGAATTCGCCGTCTACGAATCGATCGCGCCCTACACACATCTCTTCGACGCGGGTGTCGACTACCGCTTCATCCGTTTCCCCCGCGTGGCACTCGCGCTCCCCGACCGGTTGCTACGAGACATCACCGCGGTCCCCCTGGGATCCGACAACCCCGTTGCGCGCCTCGCCTTCACCTACTTCTCCCAACTGGCCGTCAGCGACGCATTGCACCAGGGCGTGCACGCCGACGCCGTCGTGGAACCCAGCATCGAACTCCTCCGTGCCGTCCTGACGTCCCAGCACGGCGCCTCCCGCCTGGCCAAGGAACCGCTGGAGGCGACGCTCGGCCTGCGGATCACTCAGTACATCCGGGAGCATCTGGCTGATCCCGATCTGTCGGCGGCACGGATCGCCGCCGTACACGGCATCTCCGTGCGTCATCTCTACGCGGTGCTGTCCCGGTCGGGCATCAGGCTCGGAGACTGGATCCGCACACGCCGCCTGGCCGCATGCAGGCGAGAGCTGGCCGGCCCGAACGGCCGGCTGCGGACCATCGCGGCCATAGGACGGAGCTGGGGCTTCGTGGACGCGACCCACTTCAGCAAGGTGTTCAAACAGGCATACGGAACCTCGCCGCGGGCCTGGCGCGACCAGAACCACCCCCGCTCCTCCGCGTGATGGTCTCCGCTCGCCCGCATCTCACGTGACCGGCCCTGGACGCCCGGTCTGGGGCTGAGGTCAGAAGCCGTCTCTCAACCGATCTTGGAACGTGCAGGGCATTGCAGGCTCGATCCCCCGAGCACGAGGGCGGTGGCCGCTGCCTTCGCCCCGGCCTCAACCTGGCCGAGCAAGTGGCGGCGGCAGACGAGGAGTTCGCGATGCCGGCTGTGCCGCCGCCGTGCTGCAGCAGAACTTCCAAGCGCCACCCCCGATCGCGAAGGGCGACGCTCCCGCCGTCCGGAGTGAAGCGAGTATCGCGGACCGGTCGGATGTCGAAACCCTACAGAAGCAGCAGGCCCAGGCGATGGCGAGAGTACTGGCCTGGCTTGCGGGCCAAGAGGAAGACAGGGCATAGGCGCGGTCAAAGTAGCCAAGTGCATCGACGATCTCCCGCTGCGAATGCTTGGGTGGTCGCCCATCGGGCTTCGGCGGCGGCACGAGCGGCGCCAACACCGCCCCACTCCCCATGCGACCCCCTTGGTGGCCAAGCCGTCTACGGCTTGGGCGCGGGTTGCTCCCCCGAGCCTCGGACGATCAGCCGGGTGGGAACGGTGATGGTGCGGGCCCGGGAGCGGTCGCCGTCGAGCCGGGCCAGGGCGGTGGCCGCGGCGCTGCGGCCGAGTTCTTCGGGGTCCTGGGCTACTACGGTCAGGGCCGGTTCCAGTGCCTCGGCGAGTGATACGTCGTCGAAGGCGACGACGGCTACGTCCTTGCGCTTGCTGCGGGCGAGTTCGGCGACGATGCCGAGCGCCATGATGTTGTTGCCGGCGAACAGGGCCGTGGGGGGATCGGCCAGTTCGAGGAGTTGGGAGGTCGCGGCCTCGGCTCCCGGCTGGTCGTGTGCGCTGGCGACCAGCGAGCGGTCGTAGGGGATGTCGGCTTCTTGCAGGGCCGCGCGGTATCCGGCGAGGCGTTCGCGGCGGGTGTACAGCTTGACGGGGAGGTCGCCGACGAATCCGACGCGGCGGTGGCCGTGGGCGATCAGGTGGGCGATGCCGTCTTGGGCCCCTGCACGGTTGGAGCTGACGATGCTGTCCGTTGACAGGCCGACTCCTGGTCGGTCGAGGAAGACGATGGGCAGCCCCGCCGTGCGGTGGGACTTGAGGTGGGAGTGGTCGGCGCCGACGGACGGCACGACGATCAGGATGCTGACGCGCCGGGCGAGGAACTTGTCCGTCAGGGCGCGTTCGCGGTCGGGGTCGTCGGCGGAGGATCCCATGAGCAGGGTCAGTCCGCGGTCTCGGACGGTGTCCTCGATGCTGCGGGCCACGGCTCCGAAGAAGGGGTTGGCGAGGTCGGGGATGACCAGTCCGATGGTGGTGTCGGGTCCGCCGACGCGGATGTTGCGTGCCATGAGGTTCGGCTGGAAGCCGAGCTTGGCCACTGCGGCGAGTACCTGTTCCCGTGTCTGCTCCGAGACGGGTCCGTCTTCGTTGAGGACACGGGAGACCGTTTTGGCGCTGACGCCTACTTCTCGTGCGACGTCTGCCAGGGTGGGGCGGCGGTTCGCTGCCATCGAGGAAACGGTCTCCTGTTGCTCGTCAGTTCCGGCCGCTGCCGCGGCCGGAACCTGTAAGTGCTTCAGTCGTACGTCAGTTGGCCTGGACGCCTGCGGCCTTGGCCGCCTCGGAGTCTGCTACGACCGTACCTCCGGTCTCGTCGACGGTGAGTGCGCCGGTCATGATGGCGACGACCTCCGCCATGGAGTAGTCGGAGGGCTTGATCACGGCGGCACGCTTGCCCAGCCGGTGGACGTGGATCCGGTCGGCGATCTCGAAGACATGGGGCATGTTGTGGCTGATCAGGACGACTGGCATGCCCTTGTCGCGGACGCGGCGGATGAGGTCGAGGACCTGGCCGGACTCCTTGACGCCGAGGGCGGCGGTGGGTTCGTCCATGACGACGACGCTGCGGGCCCAGGCGACGGCGCGGGCGACCGCCACGGCCTGCCGCTGTCCGCCGGAGAGGGTCTCGACCGACTGCGTCAGCGAGCGCAGGCCGATCTTCAGGTCGGCCATGTGCTCGGCGGCCTCCTGGCGCATGCGTTTCTTGTCGAGCATGCGGAAGGCGCTGCCGAGGACGCCGGGGCGGCGGAGCTCGCGCCCGAGGAACATGTTCGACGCGATGTCCATGGAGGCGGCCACGGCGAGGTCCTGATAGACCGTCTCGATGCCGTGGGCGCGGGCACTTTGCGGGCCGGAGAAGGCGATGGGTTTGCCGTTGAGGCGTATTTCGCCCGCGTCGGGGACCACCGCGCCGGTGAGTGCCTTGATGAGGCTGGTCTTGCCGGCGCCGTTGTCGCCGATGACAGCGAGGACCTCGCCGGGCAGCAGGTCGAAGTCGGCGCCGTCGATGGCGGTGACGTTGCCGTAGCGCTTGACCAGACCGCGTGCCTGCAGCACCGGGGTGGAGGAGGAGGTGGCGGTCATCGGACCTTCTTCCGGGAGATCTGGTCGACGGTCACCGCGAGGATCACCAGGACGCCGGTGATCAGGGTCTGGTAGATGGAGGCGACGCCCATCAGTTGCAGGCCGTTGCGGAAGACGCCGACGATGAGGACGCCGATGAAGGTGCCGAGGACCGACCCGCGGCCGCCGAAGAGGCTGGTGCCGCCGAGCACCACGGCGGTGATGCTGTCGAGGTTGTCGGTCTGCCCGGCCTGCGGGTCGCCGACTCCGGTGCGGGAGACGAGGAACAAGGCGGCGACGCCGTAGAGGAGACCCGCCACGGTGTAGACGCCGATGGTCAGCCGGGAGGTGCGGATGCCGTTCAGCCGCGCCGCCTCCTGGCTGTTGCCCAGCGCGTAGACGTGCCGGCCCCAACCGGTGTTGCTCAGCGCGTAGGCGACCAGGAGGAACAGGGCGATGGTGACCAGGGAGCCGTAGGTGATGTCCGTCTTGCCGAGCGGGAAGGTCTTCCCGAGAGCCGTCAGCGGGCCGGGCAGGTTGGTGACCGTCTGCTCCTCGGAGTAGATGTGGGTCAGCGCGAACGCCACGTTGAGCATGCCGAGGGTGACGATGAACGGCGGCAGCGGGATCTTCTGCACCAGCGCCCCGTTGAGCAGGCCGAAGCCGCCGCAGACGACCAGGCCCAGGGCGATGGCGACGAGTGGGGGCACGGATCCCTCGGCGGCCATCTTGGCGATCACGATGCTGCCGAACGCCATCACGGCCCCGCACGACAGGTCGATGCCCGCGGTAAGGATGATCAGAGTCTGTCCGATGGCGAGTGTGCCGACGACCATGACCTGCTGCACGATCAGCGAGAAGTTCCCGCCCGTGAGGAACTGGTCGGTCGAGAAGGAGAAGAAGACACAGGCCAGGAGGAGGGCGACCAGCGGGCCGGTGGTCGGTTGCGTGAGCAGTCTGCGGGCCGTGGTCGGTGCCTTGAGTTCCGAATACGGCGAGGACGTGCTCGGGGGCGTGGACGTGGCTGTCATGCGAAGTCCTTGTCGGAAGACAGAAATCCTTGTCGCCAGGACAAGGGGGGCGGCCGCCCCCGCTGGTCGGGGAGGAGCAGGGGCGGCCGCCCCGCTGAGGGGAGTGGCAGTCTCGTACGGTCCTCGGGGGCGGCCTTAGCCCCAGCAGTTCTCCAGGCCGAAGGCGGTGTCCTTGGACGTGACCCCGCTCTGCACCTTGTCGGTGATGAGGGTGACGCCGGTGTCGGTGTAACCGGACGCCTTCTTGCCGTCCTTGGCGAACGTCACGACGGCCTTGACGCCCTCGGCGGCCATCTTCAGCGGGTACTGCTGCGAGGTCGCGGCGATCTTGCCGTCCTTGACGGCCTGGGTGCCGGTGCAGCCGCCGTCGACGGAGACGATCAGTACGTCCTTCTCCCGGCCCTTGGCCTTCAGCGCGGTGTACGCGCCCAGTGCGGCCGGTTCGTTGATGGTGTAGACGACGTTGATGTCGGGCGACTTCTGCAGGCAGTTCTCCATGGCGGTCTGGCCCTTGGCCTGGTCGCCGCCGGTGTCCTGGGAGCAGACGATGGAGGAGTCGCCCTCCTTGACGCCGAAGCCCTTCAGGAAGCCGCTGTGCCGCTGGACGCCGACGGAGACGCCCGGCGCGAGGTCGAGGGTGGCTATCTTGGCCGACTTGCCCTTCATGGCGGCCTTGGCGTACTCGCCGATCAGCTCGCCCGCCTTCACGTTGTCGGTGGCGAAGAGGGCGTCGACCGCGCTCTCCGGCTCGGTCGGGGTGTCCAGGGCGATGACCAGAACGCCCTTGGCCTTGGCCTTCTCGAGCGCCGGCACGATCGCCTTGGAGTCGCTCGGCGTGATCAGGATGCCCTTCACACCGGAGGCGACCATGTTCTCGATGGCGGTGACCTGACCGGCGTTGTCCCCGTCGAACTTGCCCGCCGCGGTGGACAGTTCGACACCGTTCTCCTTGGCGGCCTTCTCCGCGCCCTCCTTCATCTTCACGAAGAACGGGTTGGTGTCGGTCTTGGTGATCAGGCCGACCTTGACGCTGCCCGATCCGGTGCTCGCGGTGCCCGATTCGGATCCGGATCCACAGGCGGTCAGGGTGAGGGCCGCGATGCCCGTGCACGCGGCGGCTCTGAGCAAGGAGGAGGGCAGACGAGAGATGCGTGACATGAACGACTCCTGCGGGATTGCGGGCGAGCGGCCGGCATCGGGGCATGCCGTCCCGAGGTGTCATCGTTGACTTATGTCATCGTTGACACTGCTTGGCCAGGATGATGGACTCCGCCTCCAGGCAACGTCAATGCCTTGCACTCGTCACAAATCGGCAACGCCCGCAGCCGTCTCCCGCCCGAAGCCATTCAGCGACTGCCCGCGACGTGCCCGTTTTGCCAGCGCGTTCCAAGAAAGGAGCAGTCCATGACCCCGCCTCAGATCACCGTCCTGGGAGAGTGCGTCGCCGATGCGTTCACCGAACCCGCAGGTACGCGGAATGAACTCGCCCTGCGGGTACTGCCGGGCGGCGGACCCGCCAACACGGCGGTGGCCCTGGCCCGCCTTGGCACCCCGGCCCGCTTCCTCGCGCGGCTGTCCGGCGACGTGTTCGGCCGCCTCTTCCGCGCCCACCTCATGGCATCGGACGTGGACCTGTCGCACGCCGTCGAGGCCGCCGAGCCGAGTACGCTGGCCGTGGCAGAGCTGGACACCCAGGGCCAGGCCACGTTCTCCTTCCACGCGCAGGCCACCGCCGACTGGCAGTGGACGAGCGCGGAACTGGTCGGGGTGGACCTGGCCGACACCGCCTGCGTACACACGGGGTCACTGGCCCTGGTCAAGGAACCCGGGGCGGCGGTGGTGGAGGACTTCCTGGCAGCGGCCGCCCCCCGGGCCACCATCAGCATCGACCCCAACGTCCGCCCGCTCCTGGTGCGTCCCGAGGTCTACCGCGCCCGGCTGGCGCACTGGTGCGGCCTCGCGGATGTGCTGCGGCTGAGCGAGGACGACCTGGAACTCCTGCTGCCCGGGACGCCGCCCGAGCAGGCGTGCGACACCTGGCATGAAGCGGGGGCGCGGCTCGTCGTGATCACGCGCGGTGCCGACGGCGCCCTGGCCTCACTCGACGGGGAACGGGTGCAGGTCCCCGCAGTGACGACGCAGGTCGTCGACACAGTCGGTGCGGGGGACTCGTTCACCGCCGGGCTGCTGCACCACCTCGGCACCCGCGGACTCCTCGGCGGCAGGCTGACCGACCTGCGTCTCGGCGATGTCGAGGCAGCCTGCCTGTTCGCCACGCAGGTCGCGGCCCTGACCTGCTCGGTTGCCGGCCCGAACCCGCCGTGGGAGGGCCAGTTGGCGCACTTCGCGACGAACAAGGCCGTCGGCCGACACCTCGACCCCACCCACTGACAAGGATACGAATCATGACGAAAACCCTGCTCGCCGAGTTCACCGCCCGAGAGGGAGCGGAGGGCGAGGTCGCCCGCCTGATCGCGGACTACGCCCTGAAGGTGCGCGAAGAGGAAGGCAACCTGGCCTTCGATGTCTACACCAAGGCGGCCGCCCCGCGCGCCTACTGGATCTTCGAGGTATACCGGGACGAGGACGCCTTCCAGACGCACCTGGACGCCCCGTACGGCGGTCCGTTCAACGCCGCCCTCACTCCGCTGATCGAGGAGGACGCCTCGATCCTGACGTTCCTCGATCCGCTGGCCACGCATCCGTGACGAGCGTTGAACACCGGCGGCGACGCGGAGCTGGAGCGCGGGGAGATCGACTGCAAATCCAGGTCTACTTCCACCAGGGCTATGAACCTGCTGATCACGACCGTCACGACATGACCCAGCTCCGGCAGACCTTCGGGATCACCACCCACTTCTGAGCAGTTCTCCAAGGGCACTCTCTCATCGAGTCACACCAGTGTCAGCCGCGCGCCGGAAGCCGCGCGCCGAGAGCCGTGCGCCGGCAGCCGCTCCTGGCTGACCGGCGCACGGACCCGCGGCTCGTCACCGCCAGATGGACTTCAGCTGCCACGCCCGCATCTGGTCGAGCGTGGCGGTGCCGCCCTCGGCGAAGACCTCGACGCCGGTGCTGGAGGGGTCGGGGAAGATCTGGTCGGTGATCACGGCCTCGCCGTTGCCGCCGAAGACCTCGACGGACGACCAGTCGACGAGGATCCGCAGCTTGACCTTGCCGTTCTCGGGCTTCAGGGGTGCGGTCTGGACGCCGGGGAAGGTGCTGTTGAAGTCGACGGCGCCGGAGCGGGTGCGGTCGACGTACAGCTCCTGGGTCGTGGTGTCGTAGCCGATGACGGTCTCCTCGCCGCCTGCCCCGGTGCGCACCTTCAGGCCGAAGCGGTCGGCGTCCTCGAGGGAGAAGGTCGCCTCGATGTCGAGCGCCTTGCCCTGGGCCCTGGGGCCGATCAGGGGCTTGGAGGTGCTCTTGACGGTGACGCCGGACGCGGTCGCCGCCGGGAGCTTCTGCCGGAGGGATTCCAGGCTGCCCACCGGCTTGCTGGTCAGCCGGACTTGGCCGTCGACGGTGCGCAGGGCCATCTCCCTCGGAACGCTCTGCGCGCTGCGCCAGGGGGAGGTGGGGATGGATTGGCCGTAGTCCCAGTTGTTCATCCAGCCGATCATGTACCGCTTGCCGCCCGGGGCGTTCTCCCAGGACACCGCCGCGTAGTAGTCCTTGCCGTAGTCGGCCCAGTCGGCGCGCTGTACGACGGACTTGGCGGGCTTCTCGGCGGCGGTGAACTGGTCGGCCATGACGTGGCCCCAGCCGGCGGTGTTCATGTCGAGGATCTGGATCTGCGCCTTCTTGCCGGCGTACGGGCGCATGTCGAAGGACGCCCAGTCCAGGGTCTCGCTGTCGGCGCCGGTCGCGCTGCGGACGACCTTGCCGTCGACGAGCAGGTTGACGGACGTCTCCTGGGAGACGCGCTGGGCCTGGGTGTCGGACAGCACGATGTGGTCGACGTTGAGGTGGCCCCAGCCGCCGCTGTTGTTGTCGACGATCCTGATCTGCGCCTTCTTGCCGACGAGGTCGCTGACGTCCCAGGACGCCCAGTTGAGTGCCTCGGCGTCCTTTCCGGTGGCGCTGCGCACCACTTGGCCGTCCACGAGGAGCTCGACGGCGGTCGGGTTGTCGGAGCCGGCCGGGTGATTGCCGCCGCCGACAAGGAAGTTGATGTGTTTCTTGTCGAGGGTGAACTCGGGTGACGTGAGGGTGCCGGTACTGGCGTCGCCGTTCAGGAAGGTGTTGGCCAGCCCGTCTCCCAGGAAGCCGGAGACACCCTGCTGGCCGGGGAGGGTGCCGGGGGCCGGCGCGGTGCCGAAGGCGTCCCCGGTCGCTGTCCAGTCGCCGTAGGTTCCGCCTTCGAAGTCGGCGAGGACCGTGCCCTCGGGCGGAGTCCTGTCCATGACGGTTCCGGCCTCGTGCGGATGCCGCCCGCCACCGACCTTGAAGCGTGCGGCCGCGACCGAGATCGCGACGACCGGAATCCACGGGACGTTCTCCCCGGTGCTGTGCATCACCCGTGACCTGCGCTGGGGCCGGATCAACGAGACGTTCGGCGAGGACCCGTACCTGATCGGTGAACTCGGGGCAGCGATGGTGCGCGGCTATCAGGGTGAGGGCCTGGGCGACCCGACAGCCGTGCTGGCGTACGCCAAGCACTTCGCGGGCTACTCCGAGACCCTGGGCGGGCGCGACGCGAGCGAAGCCGATCTCAGCCCACGCAAGCTGCGTTCGTGGTTCCTGCCCCCGTTCGAGCAGGCGGCTCGGGCCGGCTGCCGCGCCTTCATGCTCGGCTACCAGTCGATCGACGGGGTGCCCATCACGGCGAACGAGTGGCTGATCAACGATGTACTCAAGGGTGAGTGGGGCTTCACCGGCACGCTGGTGACCGACTGGGACAACGTCGGCCGGATGGTCTACGACCAGCGGACCTGCGCGGACTACTCCGAGGCAGCGGCGGTCGCCGTCAACTCCGGGAACGACCTCATCATGGCAACGCCGCAGTTCTTCGAGGGCGCGCAGGAGGCGGTCGCGCGCGGCCTGGTCGAAGAGAAACAGATCGATGACGCCGTACGCCGAGTTCTGCGGGTGAAGTTCGAGCTCCGGCTCTTCGAGGACCCCCGTATCCCCGACCCCGAGCGGCAGGCGCAGGTGATCGGCTGCCGCGCACACGCCGACCTCAACCTGGAGACCGCCCGACGCTCGCTGGTGTTGCTGCGCAACGAGGGGATCCTGCCCATCGAGGGCGGGCTGGCCTCGGACGGAGCTGGCCGCGCCGCGAGCCGGGGCACGCCGCGGACGATCGCGGTGATCGGCCCCAACGCCGACAGCCCGGAAGCCATGCTCGGCGACTGGGCGGGTGCCACCGGCCAGGTCCCCTGGATGCCCGAGGGACATCCACGCGAGTCGGTGGAGACGGTGCTCGACGGCCTGCGCGCCGTCGTACCCGCCGACTGGGCCATCACGTACGCCCGCGGAGCCGACATCGAAAGCCCCGCCTCCAACCTCGAGTGGTCCCTCGGGCCCGACGGCCAGCCACAACCGGCCGTTTTCACCCCCGCCCCGGTCGACCAGACCCAACTTCGGGAGGCCACCGCCGCCGCGGAAGCCGCCGACTACGCCGTCGTGGTCGTGGGGGACACCATCGCCCTCACCGGCGAGGTGCGCTCCACGGCCACACTCGACCTCCAAGGGGGCCAGATCGCGCTGCTGGACGCGGTCGCCGCCACCGGCACACCCATGATCGTCGTACTCGCCCAGTCCAAGCCGAGCACCCTCCCGGACTCGGCACTGAACGCGGCGGCACTCATCGAGGCGTTCAACCCGGGCATGCGCGGCGGCCGCGCCCTCGCCGAACTCCTCCTCGGACTCATCGAACCCAGCGGCCGGCTCCCGGTCTCCTTCGCCCGCCACGTCGGGCAGCAACCGGTCTTCTACAACCAGGTGCGAGGCCAGCACGGCAACCGCTACGCGGATCTCACCCAAGACCCCCTGTTCGCGTTCGGCGAGGGCCTCACCTACACCACCGTCACCTACTCCGACCTTGTCGTGCACGACCAGGACGTCCCCGCCGACGGCACCGTCGACGCCACGGTGCGCCTCACCAACAGCGGCAGCCGTCCGGCCCTGGAAACGGTCCAGGCATACGTCAGCGACCTGACCACCAGCGTCACCTGGGCCGAGCAGGAGCTGAAGGGTTTCACCCAGGTCGAGATCGCTCCCGGCGAAAGCCTGGACGTCCGCCTCGGCATCCCTGCTGCGCAGTGCTCACTCGTCACGGCCGACAGCCGGCGAGTGGTCGAACCCGGTGAGTTCGCACTCCGCGTCGGCCCCAGCTCACGACGCGAGCAGCAGCTGAGCGCGGGATTTCGCATCCGGACCTGAAGCCCGTATCCGGACCTGAAGCCCGCATGCGGGCTTGAAGACCCCCGCCCCGCCGGCCCGCCGCCCCGCTAACCCGAAGGCCGGCGGGGCGGGTCCACTCTGAAACACCGAAAGGCACGCGTGTGTCCACCACACCCCGTGATCCGCACCACCCCGTCGCGCACCTGCGCCCGCCCCACAACTGGATCAACGACCCCAACGGGCTGGTCTTCCACGACGGCCACTACCACGTGTGCTACCAGTACAACCCATACGGAGCGACCCACGCGAACGTGCACTGGGGCCACTTCCGCAGCCCCGACCTGCTGACCTGGGAGCCGCTGCCGATCGCCCTGTCCCCGAACCCCGATGGCGTGGACGCCGACGGCTGCTTCTCCGGCAACGCCGTCTCCGACGGCGACCGTCTCGTCGCCTTCTACTCCGCGCACCGCGAGGACCGCTCGTTCCAGCACCAGCCGGTCACCTGCGCCGTATCCCACGACGGCGGCAACAGCTTCCGCCCGCGCGGCGAACTGCTCATCCCCGAGCTGCCCGAGGGCTGCACCATGTACCGCGACCCGTACGTCTGGCAGGACGGCGACGGCTGGCGGATGCTGGTCGGCGCCGCCCTCGCCGACGGCCGCGCCGCCGCCCTCCTGTACGACTCTCCCGACTTGGACAACTGGACCTACCGGGGGCCTTTCGCGGCACGCCGTCCGGAGCACATCGGTGGCACCGACCTGCTCACCGGCGAGGGCTGGGAATGCCCCCAGTACCTCCCGGCGGTCGACGGACGCGGCGCGCTCATCGTCAGCGCATGGACCGAACCCACCGGCCCGCAGAGCGTCGCGGCCCTGATCGGCAAAGGGCACGACGGCCACTTCGAGGCCGGCCTAGCGGTACCCGCCGACCACGGCCCCGACTGCTACGCACCCGCCCTGCTGCGCGCACCGGGCAACCGGTGGCTGCTGTGGGGCTGGTCATGGGAAGCCCGCGACGAAGCCTGGGCCGCCACGGACGGATGGGCCGGCGTCCTCACCCTGCCCCGCGAGATCCATGTCGACGGCGACGGCACGCTGCGCCAGCAGCCCGCCACCGAACTGCTCGCCCTGCGGGGCGAACACACCATCCACGCCGAAGGCGCGACGCAGGGCCCGCAGCCGGTGGACCTCGGCAGCGTGGGCCGAGCCTTCGACCTGACAGCCCGTCTGGAGCCCACCGGAAACGCCGGTCTGCGGCTGCTCACCACCCCGGACGGCTCCGAGCACCTCGACATCCGCGTCGATATCGACGCGGGCGAACTGGTCGTCGACCGTGACCACGCCTCACTGGACTCCCGGGCCCGCGGTGGCTCCTACCGGATGCCCTGCCCCTCTGGTCAGCCGGTCGAGCTGCGCGTGGTCGTCGACCACTCCATCGCCGAAATCTTCCTGACCACCACCGGCCAGGTCCTCACCCTGCGCTTCTACCCCACAGGGCAAGGCCGGTGGCGACTCGAGGCCCGCACCGCCCCGGGTACGCGCCTCGGCTTCGCGGTCGACGCGTGGGAGCTGCACCCGCTCGTGATCAAGGAGCCGAGCACCGGCACCGCAGAGCCGGCGCCGACGTCGCCGTAGAACCGACACCAACCGGTCGATCCCCCACCTCGGCAATGTGTCCCACCCCCTCTCCCAAGTACTGACCAAGCAGGTCCGAAGGAGGATCTTCCATGAGCTCATACGGTCTCGGACGACGCCAGTTCCTGGCCACCGCCGTCGGTGTCGCCGCCGCCTGGACCTCGGTTTCCGGGAACGCCATCGCCGCCCCGCAACTGAAGCAAGCCTCACGTGACAATTCCGTCCGTGTGTGGCTGACGGACGTATCGGCCGACAAGTGGGTCGCCGGCCAGGACGATGTGCTGTTCAAGGCGAAGAGAACGGCCAACCCGCTCACGATCAAGATCGACGACAGCGTCAAGTACCAAAAGGTCCAAGGCTTCGGCGCGGCCATGACCGACTCCTCCGCCTGGCTCATCGACAAGCTGTCCACTGCCGAGCGGACCAAGCTGATGAACAAGCTGTTTGATCCCTCGAAGGGAATCGGCCTCAGCCTGCTCCGCTCACCGATGGGCGCCACGGATTTCAACGCGTCCGGGAACTACTCCTACAACGACATGCCCCAGGGTCAAACGGACCCGACGCTGTCCAACTTCTCCATCCAGCACGACGTGCCGTACATCATTCCGGCCTTGCAGCAGGCCCTCTCACTCAACCCGACCCTCAAGATCATGGCTAACCCGTGGAGCCCGCCAGGCTGGATGAAGACCTCCGACTCCATGATCGGAGGCACCCTCAAGAGCGACTACACCTCCGCGCTGGCCACCTACTTCGTCAAGTTCATCCAAGCCTATGGCGAAGCCGGCGTGCCCATCTCCTACATTTCCCCGCAGAACGAACCCATGGGTACTCCCACCTGGCCCGGAATGTTCCTGTCCGCATACCAGGAAGCCGAGTTGATCCAGGAGATCGGCAAGGCGTTCGAAGCCAACGGAATCTCCACGAAGATCCTGGCTTGGGACCACAACTGGGACGTGCCCTCGTATCCGGAGACGATCTTCAGCGACCCCGCAGCCTCCAAGTACACCGCGGGAACCGGGTGGCACATCTACAGCGGAAACCCGAACTACCAGACGCTGGTCCACAACGACTACCCGAGCAAGGAAACGTTCATCACGGAAGCCACGGGAGGCGTTTGGCAGGACAGCGACCAGACGGCGTTCAGTGAAGCACTGGGTACGTGGATCATCAACGGCACGCGCAATTGGGCGAACGGGGTGATGCTGTGGAACATCGCGCTCGACCCCGATCGGGGCCCGCTCAACAGCGACACGGCCGGTATACCCATGCTGCGGGGCCTGCTCACGATCGATCCGGCCGACGGGCGGGTGTCCTACAACGTGGACTATTACGCCCTCGCTCACGCCAGCAGGTTCGTCAGGCCCGGAGCACACCGGATCTACTCGAACACCTTCGGGGAAGGCAGCATAGAGAACGTCGCGTTCCAGAACCCGGACGGATCGAAGGTCCTGATCGCGCACAACTCGGGAAGCGCGGCGAAAACCTTCAGCGTTGCGGACGGGACGCACTCGTTCGACTACACCCTGAACGCCGGCGACGCCGTCACCTTCACGTATGCCGGGCCTACGCAGAGCGGCCGCACCCCTGCGGCGACCAAGGTCTCGGACCCGACACACGACTTCACGTTCAAGTCGGCATCCGGCCCGGTCACCGTCACGTACGACCCGGCACTACTGCCCTACCAGAACTCCATCCGTACCGGAAACAAGCTGGTCACGTACTCCCTTCCGATAGGAGCTTCCGTCCAGACGACAGGAGGGGCACTGAGCCGCAGCAACTGGACCGCCACGGCTTCGGCGCAGCCGGATTGGGGTGTGGCCGCGAACGCGATCGACGGCGACATCAACACCAGGTGGAGTCTGGGGCATGGGCCGACGAGCGGCGACTGGTTCCAGATCGATCTGGGGAGCCCTACGAGCTTCGACAAAATCGTCCTCGACACCGGCGTAAACAATTCGTTCGACTATGTCACCAAGTACCAGATATACGTGTCGAACGATGGTGCCGATTGGGGCAGCGCGATCGCAAGCGGCAGCGGAGGCATAGGAAAGGTAGCCGTCACGTTGCCGCCCCGGACGGCACAGTACATTCGCATCGTCAGTACCGCGGCATCGGGTTTCTGGTGGGCCATCGGCGACATCGAGGTGTACGGGTCTGCGCGTGGAACCGGCTCGATCACAGCTCCGACAGCGGTATCAAACGGCCTCCAGATGAAGACCTGGACCAGCAAGGAAGCGTCGCAGGTCACCGTAGTATTCAACGGGACCGCCGACAGCAAGAGTTTCAAAATATCCACCGACGGCTCGTACGCCTATACGCTGCCAAGCGGGACCTCAGCGATGTTCACAACCAGGAAGCTGTCAAGTTTCCCGACGCCAGTCTTCAGCAGTTTGGCGCCGGACCAAGGCACACCGCGCTCCAAGTTCACGATTCGCGGTTCTGGTTTCGGTGACGTCCAGGGGCTGGGCACGGTGTATTTCGGATCAAGCTACGCCGAAATAGACAGCTGGTCGGACACGAGCATCAGCGCCTACGTTCCGAAGGGACTTCCGGCGGGGAAGGTCACGGTTTCCGTGAAGGGAACCAGCGGAGTGGATGCAGGCGGATCTTCGTTCGACATCATCGATCTAGGTCCTGCGCTGCCGCGGACAGGCTGGACCGCAACGGCTTCGGACGCAAGTCAGTGGGATGCGCCCGGAAACATGCTGGATGGCAATTTGGACACTCGGTACAGCTCCGGAACAGGGCAGTACGCCGGTCTCTGGATCCAAGTCGACATGGGGCAAGCACAGACGTTCAAAAAGATTGTGCTGGATGTCGGCGGCAGTGTCAGCGACTATGCGCGGAGCGCAGACGTACATGTATCTGCGGATGGAACCGACTGGACCAAGATTTCTTCCGTGACAGACGGCCAACGAGTCCACCTGGTCTCCTTCCCGACGCAGACAGCTCGCTACATCAAGGTCGTCAATACCGGCAATGTTGCGCGTAGCTGGTGGTCAGTCGCAGAATTCAACGTCTACAACTGACCTCGGGCTTTCATGTGGGGGATCGTTGACCTTGTCCCCCGACGCAGAGAAAGTGACCGCGCAGATCCGTGCGCCCGTCGAGCAGGCCATGGCCACCCTGAAGACTTGGCGGCTCCTGCGCAAGCTGCGATGCTCCACCACCCGCATCATCAGCCTTGTTCAGGCCGTCCTCGCCCTCCACCTGGCCTGCTCAAACTGAGTGCCTGTGAGAGATCACCGGGACCGGATAGGACCATGAAGAGCGGAGTGCGCCTGGGTTGCGAGTCGGCGACGGACCGTTCGGAAGGGTGGATTCCGGACGATCGTCGAGCCATGCCCGAACTTGCCGACAAACAGCCCTCCGGCGGAGAGGGTGCCCTCACCGCAGGTTGTCTCCTGCTTCTCGTACTGGTGGCTGACGTGGCGGCCGGGCTGTTGGTCGTCATCGTGCTCGCCGTCCGGGGACTGGGCCGGATGGACTCCAGCTCCGGACAGACAGCGACCAGCGTGCCGCCCCTGGACTGGGCACCAGTGCTGGGCTTCGGCAGCTCTGGCCCTGGCGGTCGGCGTAACGGCCGTCGTGCTGCTGCGGATCGGACACCGAGTGTCTGGTTGCTTGTCACGGCCGGCTCCGAGCGCGGAGCCCTTGCCGGAGCATCAGTGTCGCCTGGAACCGGGCGCGCGTCGCCTGACTCTACTGACACGCCGCTTCTCCTCATCCCTTCGAGGGTTCACACCAGCATGCATCGCAATCCCTGGGCGGGAAAGGCAGAGTTGACGGAGGCCTGACAATGCCGAAGTGGACTCGAGGCAGACGAGACTGACGACACCGCGCTGCTCAGCCGCTCACAGACGTTGACCGCACCGGGAGCAGGCGCCAATGCGGCAGAGTGAGGCTCCGTATGTCGGCTTACGGAGCCTTGCGGCCCTGTGCTCGCCGTAGCCCCAGCGTTCCACCCCGCGCCGTGGTGTCCGGCGGCCAGACCACTTGTCGAAGTGGCGGCCGTTCCGGCTTAGAGGTTGTCTCGCGTGGCAGGTTTCGCGAGCTTCTTGTCGCAGGTCAGGGCGGCGGCCATGGCCAGGCCTCGGCTCTGCCAGTCGTTGCGGACCATGTACGGGATCTTGAGACCACGATCAGCCCATGGCAGTCTCATGCCGCATGATCGATGAATTCGCGAAAGACAACCTGCACGGGAGACTGCGGCGGGACCGTGAGGCGCTGCTCTGGAAACTCGACGGCTTGTCCGAATACGACGCCCGCAGACCTTTGACAGCGACCGGGACCAACCTCCTCGGCCTGGTCAAACACGTGGCCACCGTCGAGGCCAGGTACTTCGGTGAGGTCTTCGACCGCCCTTCCCCGGAACCGCTGTCCCGGTGGCAGGACTCCAACGGCAGCGATCTGTGGGCGACCGAGGACGAGACCCGCGATCAGATCATCGGGTTCTACCGGCGCACGTGGGAACACTCGGACGCGACGATCAACGAGCTTCCCCTCGACGCCCCCGGCCACGTGCCGTGGTGGTCGGAGCCTTATCCCAACACGAACCTGTTCGCCATCATGGTCCATGTCCTCGGCGAGTCCATCCGGCATGCCGGGCACGCCGATATCCTGCGCGAGGGCCTCGACGGCCGGACCGGGGTGCGCGCCGAACACGAGAAGCAGATCGACGAGAAAGCCCGTGCAGCCCACTGCGCGAAGATCGAGCAGGCCGCCAGGTCGGCCGCACCAATCAAGGCTTAGAGGCGCTTAGAGGTTGTCTCACGTGACTTGATGTTCGTGCGGCATGATGCCGGTCGTGGGTGCTGATCTGTCGAAGCGTCTGGTACCTGATGAACTCTGGTAGCTGGCCGCCCCGTTGCTGCCGTCGTTCGCTGCTCGTCCGCAAGGTGGTGGGACCGCTCCGTGTGACGAGCGGGCCGCGTTCACGGCAGTGGTGTACGCCTGACCAGCGGCTGTGCCTGGGGGCATCTGCCGCCGACGTTCGGCACGTCGCCCGCCACCGCGCATCGCCGCTTCACGGTATGGACCGAGGCCGGCCTGTGGCGTCGGCTGCACCGGGCGGTGCTGGACGAACTCGGGGCCCGGGGCGAGGTGGACTGGACCTCGGCGATCGTCGACGCGGCCTCCGTTCGCGCCACAAGGGGGGATCGCTGACCGGGCCGAACCCGGCCGATCGCGGCAAGAAGGGCCCCAAGCTGCACGCGCTGTCCGATGCCCAGGGCATCCCGCTCACCGTCGCCGTGTCCGGCGCGAACATGCACGACAGCCTCGCCCTCAAACCGCTCATCCGCGGCATACCCGCCGTCCGGTCCCGCCGGGGACCACGGCGGCGCCGAATTCTCGACCTGCCGCCGCAGCGCGGTCAGTTGGTGGCGTAGTGCCACGTCAAGCACAACAGCCGGTCACTCGCCTCGCAGCGCCGGATGGTCGGCGACCACCGTGCACGAGCCCGGAGCGATCTCCGTGAAGCCCGCATCGCGTACCACCGGCAGCCCGCTCGTGGTGAGTTGGGTCCACAGGGGAGGGGGCGGGGTGCGGACGGAGAGTGGGAAGCCGGCTTCGCGCCAGGCCTTGCGGGATTCGTCCGGGAGTTCCCACCAGGCCAGTTGGGCGCCGTGACCCGCCTGGGCCATCGCTTTGCCGGCCGACATGTCGACGTCGGGGTTCAGCCAGAGGACGGGGGCGGAAAGGTCGGGCTCCGCGGGACGTTCCGGGTCGTCGAGGTCCGTGCCGGAGACCTGGAGGCGGGCCAGGTCCTTGGGCCAGCCGTCCAGGGGGACCGGCGGGAAGACGCGTACCTCGGCCGACTTGCCCGTGACCGTGATGCCCGGAAGCGCCTCGGCCCGCCGCCACTCGGCGCCGCGCGCCCGCCGCACCACCTTGCGGATACGGGCGTCCTGCCAGTCCCGCATCGCCTGCGCCCACTCGCCGTCCCCGAGTGACCGCTCGTCGCTGAGCATCACCAGCACGGCGCGGGCCGCGGTTTCGAGTGCGTCCGTACGTGCCGGGGGCTCGTTCCGCTCGATGCGGACGACGAGCGGCAGCACGAACTGGGGCGCCTCGTCGCGGGTGGTCGACTCGTGGCGGAAGGGGCTGTCCTCGGGCCGGCCGCCCGGGGTGGTCGTCTGGTCGCTGCTCACGCCCTCCAGTTTGCCAGGCGGAAGATCGGTTCCTCTGCGCGCGGCCGAACGTACGCGCGAGGATGGCCTGCATGGGATGGGAGTTGCTGCTGGAGGGGGCCGGCCGCCGTTACGGTCTCGGCGGCGGTCCCTGGGTGCTGCGCGGAGTCGACCTGGTTCGTCGTGGCTGGTCGCGCCCACGCGGCGGAGCCGCAAATTGACACTGCCCCGCGCCCCTTACGGGGCGCTGGTAGGCCGGGCCTCCCCTCAGTACGCCCCGATCAGCTCCGACACCTTCACCAACCGGAACCCGCGCTCGCGCAGCTCCGGCACGATCGTTCGTACCGCCCTTTCCGTCGTCGGTGCCGCGCTGCGGGTGCAGTGCATGACCACGACGGAGCCCGGACGCACCCCGTCGAGCACCTGCCGGGCCACGGCGTTCGCGTCCGTCGCGAAGGCGTCACCGCTGACCACGTCCCACTGCACGGCCGTCACGCCGGTGGTGCTCAGTGCCCGCAGCGCCCGGCGGTCGTAGCACCCGCCCGGAAAGCGGAAGTACGGCATCGGACGGTCCACCCCCGCCTTCCGCAACGCCGCGAACGTCCGCTCCACCTCCGACCGCATCCGCGCTTCGGCCACGGTCGGCAGCCCGTAGCAGCCGGGTGTGAAGGCGTAGTGGCTGTACGAGTGGTTCGCCACCTCGAAGAGCGGGTCGCGGCCGATGGCTCGCGCCTGCGCCGGGTACTCCTCGGCCCACCGCCCCGTCATGAACACGGTCGCCGGAACCTTCAGCTGCCGCAGGGTGCTGATGAGCTGCGGATTGTCGAACCGTTCCCCGGCGGCTGCCCGTGGCCCCTGGTCGGCGGTCATGTCGGCGTCGAAGGTGAGGGCGACCGTCTTGTCCCGCTTGTGTCGTGTGCGAGGGGCGTTCTTGAAGACGGGGGTCAGACCGGCGGGACCGGGGGCC
>NZ_JAAKZY010000158.1 GCF_011045015.1 Streptomyces scabichelini
GGATGCGGGAGTTCGCGACGGCGGCGGGCGCTGACGCGGTCCCGCCGCCGTACTCGTGAACGCTGGCACGCCGGCCGGGTCAGGGGAGCTGTTGCAGACCGGCGCCGGTCAGCGTGTAAGCGGGCTCCGGCTTCGAGGAGTCCGCTCGTACCAGCTCGACGAGGGCGGTGCCGGCGCTCTCCGGGGTGACCGGCGTGAAGGGCTGGCTGTCGAGGAAGTCCTCCACGGACCGCCCGGCGCGAGCCGCGTACGCCTGGACCGCCAGGCGGCCGACGCCGGTAACCGGTGCGAACCAGGGCAGCACCGTGGTGAACCTGATGTCCAGACCGGCGCGCTCGGCCTCGTCCTGCGCGTAGGCCGCCATGCAGCGCTGGGTGGCCTTGGCCCCTGCGTACCCGCCGCTGAGCGGTGACCCGTTCGGGTTCAGGGCGGCACCGCTGCTGATCACGATCACCCTGCTGCCGGGCCGCAGCGGCGTGAGCAGAGCCCCGCGCAGCCAGTGGAACGTGATCTGGACGTCGGTCTGCCAGTTGACCGAGAACGTCTCCCACGTCTGCTGCTGAAGCGGACGCATGTGCGGGCTCGCGCCCGCCACCAGGACGACGGTCCCCGGCGCGTAGCGGTCGATGAGGTCGGCTACGACCGTGGCGTCACCGGCATCGGCGATCTCCGGCTGAATGCTGCCGGTGCCGTCCGCCGGCTCCGGAAACGCGGTCGCGGTGCGGGACACGGCGACCACCGGGGCGCCGGCCTCGGCGAAGGCGGTGGCGATCCCGCGCCCGAGGCCGCGGCTGGCACCGACGACGATGGTGGTCCGGTCGGAGAGGTCGCTCATGGTGTCCTCCAAAGTCATGTGTTGACTCAACGAAGGTGTTGACCGACCTCGACCTCCTTTGGAATCGGTACGGCGGAAACTGCCGCGCTTCCCCGGCTACCCCCGCCGCGCGGACGCAGCCCGAACCAGATGAAGACCACGCTGACGAGCGTCACGGCCACGTTCACGCTCAGCGCGAGGTGGATGCCGGTCAGTTCCACGGTCTGCGTCGCGGCGACGGCGCTCAGGACCGGGATGCCGACGGTGATGGCCACCTGCTGGGTCATCGAGGTCAGGCCCGTGGCCAGGCCCTGCTCCTCGTCCGGCAGACCCGAGGTCCCGGTCACCGTGTACGCCACGATGGAGGTCACGTGCCCGAAGAACCCGATGAACAGCGCGGGGATCAGAACCGCCAGCCACATCCGGTCGGCGCCGAGGAACACCAGGGGAAGGGTCGACAGGCCCTGTACGGACAGGCCCACGGTCAGGACCTTGCGGGTGCCGAAGCGCCCGATGAAGCGCCCGGCGATCACTCCGGCGGCCACGGCCGCGAGGCCCGGGACGCCGAAGATCAGGCCGGTGGTCAGCGGGGAGAAGTCCAGGGTGTTCTGCAGATAGAGCGTCGTCAGGAAGATCATGGCGGGCTCCATGGTGAAGATCACGAGCCCGGCGTAGTTGCCCCACTTCACCGTGGGCCGCCTCAGGATGCGTACGGGGGCGAGCGGCGCGGCTGAACGCAGCTCGATCACCCAGAACGCGGCCAGCAGCAGCACGCCGACGACAGCGGAGGGCAGGTTCTTCTCGATGATCGCGTAGATCACGGCCAGCAGACCGCCGGTCACGGTCACCGCTCCGGGAAGGTCAAGCCTGACCCGGTCGGGCATCCTGCTCTCACTGATCAGAGCGGGGGTGATCAGGAGGATGACGACGGCGACCGGGACGTTGATGAAGAAGGCGGCGCGCCAGCTCAGCAGGCTGACGAGGGTGCCGCCGACCAGCGCGCCGACGGTGAACCCGGCGGAGAGCAGTGCGCCGTTGAGGCCGAGGACGCGGTCGCGTATCGCGCCCTCCGCGAAGGTGGTGGTGAGCAGGGACAGTCCCGCGGGGATCGTCATCGCGGTGGCGAAGCCCTGCAGCGCCCGGGCGGTCAGCAGCATCTCGGGACTGGTCGCGAAGCCGCCGAGCAACGAGGCCCCGGTCAACAGGACCATGCCGGACAGAAACAGCCTGCGGCGCCCGAACAGGTCCGCCATCCTCCCGAACACCAGGGCGAAGCCGGCGGCGGGCAGCGCGTAGGCGGAGGTGACCCACGGAAGCCCGTCCAACCCCAACCCGACACCGGCTCCGACCTGCGGCAACGCAACATTCAGAATCGAGAAGTCGACGGACAGCATGAACCCGGCACCCAGCAGAACGAACAGAATCAACCGCTGCCTGCCGCTGATCCGGGGCGGCAAGGTCGTGTTGGTGGTCATGAGAGCTCCCCTCATTGAGCGCAACCCAAAGGTTGCACATCAACGCCGCACACGCAACCAAGGGGTTGCACAACGGGCCCCTTCAGGGGCGCGGGGAACTGCGCGCCCAGCCACAACGGACCGCCAGCCGAGATGCGACGTCACAAGGGGGGCCTGGGGGCGCAGCCCCCAGTTTCGGGAAGGGGCGGGGCTGGGGAAAGAAACCCCCCGCTCAGCCCACCCGCTGAGCACCCCGAAGCCACTCCAACCGCTGCTGAACATGCTGAAGCGCACCCTCACGCCGCCCCGGCACACGCCGCCGCAACTCGACCAGGGCAGCCCCCAGTTCACGAGCGGGCCCGGCATCAGCGATACGCCCCCACTGGTGGTGCGCCCGATCGACGGCAGCCTCGACGGCGGAGTCCTCCGCGGACTGCCCCGCACCGAGCCGCACACCGGCCACAGCCAGCCAGGTACGGCAGCTGAGAGCGGCGTCACCGGCGAACATGGCCAGATCAGCCCGTACTTCCATCCAGTGGACGACCTCGTCGGAACCGGGCCCGTACGTACGCAACGCGTCCTGCTCCCACCGCGCAGCCAACTCGGCAGCCTCACCGTGCCGCCCGGCCTCCACGGCGGAGGCGATCTCGGCGTGCGGGTCGCCGGACGCGGGCATCACGGGCGGGGAGGCGGCGGGCGTGAAGGGCGCGGGTACAAAAGGCGCAGGCGTGGAGTCCACCGCCAGCACGATGTCCCGCTGAGCCCGCTGAGCCCGGCGAGCCCCCTCCAGCTCCTCCCCCGACGCCCGCGTCAACGCCTGCTGATGCAACTGCGCCGGCAGCGGACGGTGACCGCTGCGCAGAATCGTGGCGAGGGACTTCATGTACGTCGGCACCGCGAGCGTCCGCCGAGGCGGAGGCGGGGCGACGCGCCCGTACAGCCGGACCCCCGGCCCCACGTCGAGCGGCCGGCTGACGAGGTGCTGCCAGGTCTCCGCGTCGGCGTGCAGGTCGACGAACACCGTCGTGCTGCCCGGCGCGCGCAGCCGCAGTTCCTCGCGGACCCAGTGCCAGGGGAAGCCGGTGTAACGGACGGTCGACGGGGTCGTACGGGCCAGGGCCAGGTGCGGAAGCCGCTGGCGGCGGTCGAGTTGGAGCTGGCCGGTGACGAAGACCGTGAGCGGGCCGACGGCCGTCGCGGCGGCGCGCAGCCGGGTCAGGACCGCCTGGGGCTCCAACGGGTCGGCCAGTTCGACGACGTTCGCGGTGTCCGTCCCGGAGAGCACCGCGGGCGCCACCGCCGCGAGCACGGGAAGCACCGACGTCGCGTCCACCAGACAGCCCTTGCCCACCGGCGAAGCCGCGAGCAACAGCACGGTTCCTGGCATCGTTCCCGCCCCCTCCCCATCGTTCAGCACGTCAGCACCGTAACCGCTGCGCGTGCAAAGCGGGGCTACGGGGATGCCAGGGATACATCGGGGATACATCGGGCAAGCGGAGGAAGCCCGTCACCCTACCTGTGGGTACGTGTGACGATGGATGCGCCTGTGAAACTTGAAGTATCAAGGCCAGCAAAGGAACAGGACATGACTCACCCTGTCCCCGCCACCGGCCGTCTCCTCGTGGTGGACGACGAGGACGGCGTTCGCGACATGCTCACGATGGCCCTGGAATTCGTCGGCTTCGAGGTGACCTGCGCCGCCACCGGCCACCAGGCCCTGCGGGCCGTCACCCGCCGCGCCCCCGATCTCGTACTGCTCGACGTCAACCTCCCCGACCTCGACGGCTTCGAGGTCTGCAGAAGCCTGCGCGAACGGGGCCTGAACGTGCCCGTGTTGTTCCTCACCGGGCGCACCGACGTCGACGACCGGGTGCGCGGCCTCGACCTGGGCGGCGACGACTTCGTCACCAAGCCGTTCGAGCTGAAGGAGGTGGTGGCCCGTATCCGCGCCCTGCTGCGCCGCACCTCCGAACGGCCCGCGTCCGAACGGCCCGCGCAGCACAGCCAGTTGAGTGCCGGTCACGTACAACTCGATCCCGACAGCCACCAGGTGTGGGCGGCCGGGCAGCCCGTCGGACTCACCCACACCGAGTTCTCCCTGCTGCGCTATCTGATGGAGAACGCCGGGCGGGTGCTGACCCGCCCGCAGATCCAGGAGCGCGTCTGGAACCACCGCGACGAGGGTTCCGGCATCGTGGACACGTACGTCTACTACCTGCGGCGGAAGCTGGGCGACGGGGACCAGTCACTCATCCGTACCGTCCGCGGTGTGGGCTATCTGCTGTGCACGACCTGACCGTCGGGCTCTGGATCCAGTTCGGGGTCGCGCTGCTGCTCGCTGCCACGCCGGCCGGTGTGCTGTGGGTGCACCGGCGGGAGGCGAGGCGGTGGGAGGACTCGGAGCTGCGGCTGCGGCAGTTCCTGGTCACCGCGGGGCACGAACTGCGCAACCCGCTGACCACCATCTCCGGTTACACCCAGCTCGCCCTCGTCGACGACCGCTCGCACGAGCACATGCGCACCGAAGCGCTCGGGCGGGTGCACGACGAGATCGAGCGCATGGACTCGCTCATCGACGAGCTGGTCCTGCTGTCCCGCCACGACCTCGGCCGGGCGCTCCGGCGCCGCCGGGTGGACCTGGCGGAGCTGTGCCGCGAAGCGGTCGCGTCCGCCCGCGACTGCCATCCCGGCCATCCGGTACGGCTCCTCGTCGCGCCCGGCGACCACATCGTCCGCGGTGACCCGCAGCGGCTCCATCAGGTGGTCGCCAACCTGTTGGCCAACGCCCGTAGGCACACACCCGTCGGCACCTCGACCACCCTGGCCGTGGGCACGGAGGACGGCTACCGGGTCCTGGAGGTGAAGGACGACGGACCGGGCGTGCCGCCCGAACTGCGCGCCCAGGTCTTCGATCCCTTCGTACGAGGAGACGTGGGCACCGCCGCCTCCGGCACCGGCCTCGGCCTCAGCGTCGTCGCGGCGATCACCACGGCCCACGGCGGCTCGGCAACCCTCGAACCGTCGGACGGCGGCGCCTGGTTCAGAATCCGACTACCTGCGGCACCTTGGAACTCAGAGGACTCAGAGGACTCACCTGCGCCATCGCGCCCCTGAGACACGCCCGCTCATATGCCGTTGCCGTCAGGCCGACGTGGTCGACGGCGCCAGAAGGGCGTCCTGTCTGCGGTGGACGGGTGCGTGTTCGCAATCTGACTCTGGGCGGTCGTCAGGTATCGGGAAAGCTGGCCCGTCAGGCGACGGTCCCGGCGGGCCAGCGGCAGCCTGGTGGCCTGACTGAGGCGCTCGTAGGCCGTGTGCCATTCCCGCAGGTAGGTAGCTGCGATACCGCTGTGCATCAGTGCCAGCGCCTCGCCGTCCGCGTCCTGTGCCAGGAGGCAGAGCTGCAGCGCTCGTTCGGCGTGCGTGAACGCTTCTTCGAACCGCAGGGTGGCCGCCAGGGCGATGCTCATCTCCACGTGTGCGAGGCCGAGGTGGCTGCGGTGCGCCCCACGCGCCGGATCCTCACCGGCCGACTCCATCAGGCGTACGGCTTCCAGACCGGCCTCAAATGCCGCGTGCGGCTGAGCAGTCGCGTTGTGGAGCGCGGCCAGCCGGACCAGGATGCCGCCTGCCACCTCCGGGTGCTGCTCACGGCAGAGGGTGAGTGCCGCGTCGATGGCGGAGAACGCCCCCTCCGTGTCGTTGAGGGCACGGAAGCTGAGTGTGCCGAGAAGGGCCAGAGCCCGGGCCTCACCGAGCTGGTGCCCGTCGCGTCTGCAGGCATCGAGCGCGGTCCGGCAGCACTCGTCCGACACGTCGCCCGCGCCCGCCGTCAGGGCGATCTCCGCCAGTCGGAGCAGCAGGTCCCAGAGCCTCCTCCGCTCGGCCGGGTCTTCGAGGAGCCCGCCAAGCGCCTCTGCGTATGTGTCAGCGTCCCGCAGTTCGTCGCGCTCCGGTACGACGCTTTCCGTGGCGCCCTCTGTACCACCCTCCGTGCCGCCCTCCCGCTGGGCGCCCGGCGCCTGGATTCCCCGCCATTTCTGTTCCTGGTACGCGACCATGGCGGCGAAGACCTCAACGGCCCGGCGCACGCTTGCGTCGGCGTCAGCAACACGCCCGGCGGCCCGTTGGGCACGGGTGAGGCTGGTCAGCGCCCAGATCTCCGCCTGCCTGTCGTGCACCTCGCGCGCGGTGTCCAGGGCGTACCCGCTGACTGACTCCCACTCCTCGAAGTGACGATGTCGCTCGAAGTGGGGCACGAGCACCCGGGACAGGGCGAGCGCACGATCGTGGTAGCCGAACACCACAGCCATGGACAGGGCCGCCATGAAATTGGGGTGCTCTTGCTCCGCCTCCTGCACGGTCGCCCACTCGGGGACGACGACTCCCGCGGCGACAGGTGCCAATGCCTCGGCGGCGACCACGTAATGCGCCAGCAGCTGTTCGACCACCGGCTTCTGATCGTCACCATGCTGGTCGAGCAGCTCGACGGCATAGGCGCGGATGAGGTCGTGCTGTCGCCAGCGGCGGTCCCCGGCCCGCTCCACGAGGTGGGCGCGGGCGAGCTGTTCCATCAGAAGATGCCCCTCGGGCCCCGGTACACCGCTGAGGGCGGCTGCGGCAGTCGAGGAAAGGTGGGGTCCGGGATTCAGGGGGATCAGCCTGAACTGCCGGGCCTGGTTGTCGTTGAGGCGCTGGTAGGACAGGTCGAAGGCGGCGCGTACCGCGCGGTCGCCGTCGTCGAGGAGGTCCAGCCGGCTGCGGGCAGCCGTCAGGTCGTCGGCGAGATCACTGGGCAGCCGAGTGCGGTCGCCCACCAGCAGCGCGGCGACGATATGCAGTGCGAGCGGCAGGTTGCCGCACAGCTCGGCCAGCCGGGCGAGGCTTCCGGGGACCCGCTCCAGGCGTGCCCCGTCGTCGTGGCCGAGCCACCGCTGGACCTGGGACCGGATGAGGTCGACGCTCTGCTCCGGTGGCAGGGTGCCCAGTTCGAGAGGGCGGGAGCCACGCGGGGTGAGGGTGTGCCGGGAGGTGACGATCACGCGGTGACGCCGTGCTGCCGGCAGCAGCTCAGCCACCTGCTCGGTGACCGAGGCGTTGTCGAGAACGAGGAGGACTGCCCGGCCCGCCTCGGCCCGGGCAGTCAGCAGCCGGTGGAACTGGGCAGCCTGGCCCGCAGCGGAGTCGGCCACCTCTCCCTCCCAGCCAAGGGCATACAGCATCGGGGCGAAGACGTGGACAGGCCGCAGTCGGTCCGCAGGCTCCGGGGCGTAACCGTGCAGGTCGACGAAGACCGCGCCGCCGGGGAACCAGCCGCGGCCGACCGCTGTTGCCGCACTCTGTTTGGCCAGCGCGGTCTTGCCGATCCCGGCGAGACCGGCGACGGCGGAGACCACGACCGTACCCGCGGCTTCCGACTCGGGCGTCAACACCGCCAACAGGGAGTCGAGTTCGTCCCTCCGTCCGACGAAGACGTCCGAGACTGCCTCGTCAGCCGAGACAATCGGCTCGACGACGGCTACCGCGCCCGGGGGTGCGACGTGGTGGTGGACTTCCGTGATGTGCTGGTCTCGTTGGGCCTGGTAGACCCGACGCCCCTGCGCGGTGTCGGCGTTGATGGTGACGTGCCGCGCGTGCCCGAAGGCGATGCTGCCGTGGTCGGCGTGCACCCCACCGTCCCGCTGGGCCTGCCCCGTGTTGTGAGCTGGTGTGTTCGCGTCTGCCGGTCCGGTCAGCCCCGGTTCGGACCGGCCGGGGGAGGGGGATTGAAGTTCACATTTCCGTGCACTTCGGCGGCGGCCAACGAGCCGCCTTCTGCGCTGATGCTGATGTCCCGCCCAGCAGCCACACCGCGCTGACCAGCCGTCACGGACCCAGGAAAGTCCCTGAGGTGACTGTCGAGGATTCGCTGCAACTCCTCCCCCGCACGCTCCCTTTCCGGCAGCGGAAGCTCCTCGAGCAGGTTCAGGAAACGGGCCTGCCATTCGGCCGCCAGCTCACGGCGCCTGTGGGTGACTTCGCCCGAGCCGGCGGAACGCACGGCGGCGTCCGTGGCGTCGAGGCGGGCCAGGGCCGTGTCTTCCTCCCCTGCGTCTCCGCGGCCGAACCACCGGGCCGCGGCTTGCCGAAAGCCGCTCCATGCATCCGTCCCCGCGGCCTGCACCACGGCGAGGCCTCCCGTGGCAGAGAGCGTCATCAGCGCTTCTTCCAGCATTACTGCCCCTCGTCGGAGATGTCCTTGGTGTCCCAATGATCGGTCAGGTCCCCAACAGCCGGGGCAAGTGTGCGGTGACCAGCAGCACCCTAGCGTTCTTGCCCGGGCGCCAGGCCGGGCGATGGGTCATCAGATGCAGTAGATGCAATTCGCCGGGGTTGCAGCGCCTTGCGCCACTGCTGGGGCGTCACGCCGTACGCCGTCTTGAAGCGGCGGGTGAAGTGGCTGGGGCCGGTGAAGCCCCAGGCCCGTGCGACCGCGGCGCGCGCGCCCTCCAGCCGCTGCTCGATGATCCACTGCTCCAGACTCAGTCCCGCCTGAGCGCACAGCCGGTAGAGGACGCGTACGGAGATGTTGTGGGCGCGCCCGCGCCCCCTTTAGGGGCGCGGGGAACTGCGCGACCAGCCACAGACGGCCCGCAGCCTACGAACAACCCGCATTCGCCAGGCCACCAAGCGGAGCGCTCACGCATCCACCGTCGGCAGCGTGACCTCGAAACGGCAGCCTCCCGACACGTTGCGTACGGCGGCGTGCCCCTGGTGGGCCTCCACGATGCCGCGCACGATGGCGAGGCCGAGACCCGCGCCGGCCGGAGGCGTCCGCGCGTGGGTGCCGCGCCAGCCCGTGTCGAAGACGCGGGGGAGGTCCTCCTCGGGAATGCCTCCGCAGCCGTCCGTCACCGACAGCACGACCCCCTCCGGGGAGCGGTGGGCGGCCACCGCGACCGTCCCGTCCGACGGCGTCCGGCGGATCGCGTTGACCAGCAGATTGCCGAGGACCCGGCTCATCTCCTTGCCGTCGACCTCGACCGGCACCGGCTCGATGCCGTCGCCGACCAGCCGTACGCCGTGCTCGCGGGCGAGCGCGTGCGCCCCCGCGAGCGCGTCCCCGACCAGGTCGTACACCGACATGCGTGCAGGACTCAGCGCCAGCGTGCCCGCATGGATCCGTGACAGCTCGAACAGGTCGCCGACCATGTCGTTGAGCCGCTCGACCTCCGTACGGATCTGCCGCAGATAGCGCTCCGGCTCCGCCGCGACTCCGTCCTCCAGGGCCTCCGACATCGCGCGCAGCCCGGCCAGCGGGGTGCGCAGGTCGTGCGAGATCCAGGCGACGAGTTCGCGCCGGGAGGTCTCCAGGGCGCGTTCGCGGTCGCGGGACTCGGCGAGCTTCGCGCTGGTGGCCGCCAACTCCCGGCTCAGCGCGGCGAGTTCCGCGGTCGCGGGGCCGACAGGGGCCGCGAAGTCACCGCCGTCGCCGAAGGAGCGGGCGGCGAGCGTGAGCGCCCGGCTGCGGCCGACCACCCAGTGGCCCAGGATCAGCGCGGTCGCCAGCGAGACCACGGCCGCCATCGCGACGACCGTCGTCACGACGGCGAGGTCGTGATCGTTCAGGAACATCGCCTGCGCCACCGCCAGTGTTCCGGCGAGCATCGCCGTCACGGCGACGGCGGTGACCACGGCCAGCGAGACGGTCAGGGACCGCCGCCGGACGAGCCACAGCGTGAGGGCCCCGAACAGTCCGGCGGCCGCCGCTCCGAGGAAGGCGAAGAAGGCGATGAGGAGTATGTCCTGCATGGGGGGTATGTCCTCCATGGCGATCAGTCCTCCCCGCCGTCGGAGGCACCGGCCGTGTCGAAGCGGTATCCGACCCCCCACACCGTCTGGATCAGTGCGGGCCGGGCCGGGTCGGTCTCGATCTTGGCGCGGAGGCGGCGTACGTGGACGGTGACCGTGGAGAGGTCGCCGAAGTCCCAGCCCCAGACCTCGCGCATCAGCTCCTCACGGCTGTACGCATGGCCCGGGTGCCGCAGGAAGAAGGCGAGGAGGTCGAACTCGCGGACGGTGAGGGCGAGTTCCGTACCGTCCTTGGTGGCGCGACGGCCCTCCGGGTCCACGGTGAGGCCGGCCGCGCCAAGGAGACCGCGTGACTCGGCGGAGGGCCGGCTGCGGCGCAGGACGGACTCGACGCGCAGGACCAGCTCGCGGGGACTGAAGGGCTTCGTGACGTAGTCGTCGGCGCCCACTTCCAGGCCGAGGATCCGGTCGTCCTCGTCCCCACGGGCGGTCAGCATGATCACGGGTACGGGACCCCGACCGCGCATCCGGCGGCACACCTCCAGGCCGTCCATGCCGGGCAGCATCAGGTCCAGTACGACCAGGTCGGGCCAGTGCGCGGCGGCCTGCGCGAGCGCGGCGGGACCGTCGACGGCCCGATCCACCACGTAGCCCGCGCGGTCGAGGTAGCCCGAGACGACCTCGGCGACGGTGGGGTCGTCGTCGACGACGAGGACGCGGGCGCCCGGGGTGTCGTACGGCTGCGGCTGCGGCTGCGGCTGGTGCATGAGGTCAGCCTCGCACCGCGGGCGCGCGGATGTCGTACCTCGGCGGCCCCCAGACCTCGACCGTCCTTGATTCGTAAGGAGATCCGTCGATTCATAAGGAGTTCCGCCGGGAGATCCGTCGGGAGATCCGTACGGAATCCGCGCGGCGAATCGACGTCCGCGTTTCGTAAGGAGCCGATGCCCGGAATGCCCTTTTCGCGTTCGTACTGTGAAAGCCGTGAACCCCACCACGAAACCCGACGTCGATGTCGTCCTGCCCTGCCTGAACGAAGCCGCCGCCCTCCCCTGGGTGCTGGCCCGCATCCCCGAGGGCTGGCGCGCCCTCGTCGTGGACAACGCGTCCACCGACGGCTCCGCCGACGTGGCCCGCGACCTCGGCGCGAGAGTCGTCCGCGAGGAGCGGCGCGGCTTCGGGGCGGCGTGCCATGCGGGGCTCGTCGCGGCGACCGCGGACATCGTGTGCTTCTGCGACTGCGACGCCTCGCTCGACCCGTCCCTGCTCGTGCCCTTCGTCCGCGAGATCCGGGACGGCGAGGCCGACCTGGTGCTCGGGCGGCGGCGCCCGCAGGGCCGGGGCGCCTGGCCGCCGCACGCCCGCGCGGGCAATCTCGCGCTCTCCCGGATGCTCCGCCGCCGCACCGGCGTACGCCTGCACGACCTCGGCCCTCTCCGCGCCGCCCGCCGCGAGGACCTGCTCGGCCTCGGCCTCACGGACCGGCGCAGCGGCTACCCCCTGCAGATGGTCGTCCGTGCCGCCGACGCCGGCTGGCGCATCGCCGAGCACGACGTCCCGTATCTGCCGCGCACCGGCGCCTCCAAGGTCACCGGCACCTGGCGCGGGACCTGGCACGCGGTGCGCGACATGCGCCGGGTGCTGGCGGAGCCGGCGTACGCCACCTTCCAGGGCCCTGGCCGCGAACCCGTCCAAGCACCTGGCCATGGACCCGGCCAAGACCCCGTCCAAGGAGGAGCCCGCCGATGACCACCCTTCTCGTCATCGCCAAGGAACCGCGGCCCGGACGCGTGAAGACCCGGCTCACCCCGCCGTTCACGCCCCGACAGGCGGCGGAGCTGGCGGAGGCCGCGCTGGCCGACACGTTGCGCGCGGTGCTCGCGACGCCCGCGGACCGGCGGGTGCTGGTGCTCGACGGGGAGCCCGGACCGTGGCTGCCGCCCGGCGTCGAGGTGGTCCCGCAGTGCGCGGGCGGGCTCGACGAACGGCTGGCCGCCGCCTTCGGCGGATGCGAAGGACCGGCGCTGCTGGTCGGGATGGACACGCCTCAGGTGACCGCCGAACTCCTCGCGTTCGGGGCCGACTTCACGGACTGCGACGCGTGGTTCGGGCCCGCGGAGGACGGGGGCTTCTGGGCGTTGGGGCTCGCCTCGCCCGACCCCGCGCTGCTGCGTGGAGTCCCGATGTCGACGGCCACGACGGGCGCCGTGCAGCGAGCGCGGCTGACCGCCGCCGGACTGCGCGTACGCGATCTGCCGCGGCTGCGCGATGTCGACACGGCGTACGACGCCTCCCTGGTCGCCGAGCTTGCCACCGCTCAGGGACAGTACGGGCGATTCGCAGCGGAGTTCGAACGGCTGACGTCGGGCGTGGGGCGATCGGTCGTCGAGCGATGAGCACGGCGAATGCGATGGGCACGGCGAGTGCCATGAGCACCGCGAGTGCCATGAGCACGGCGACCGCGTGGTGCGTCGACCCGTACGCGGACGCCCTCCGCAACGGTCGCGGCCCCCTCTTCCTCCGCCGCGCCGACGGATGGCTGCTCCCGCTGGAGGTCGAGCGGTGGTGTGCGCGGGCAGACGCCGCCGATCTGTCCGCGCTGCGGCGGTGCGAAGGGGCCGTGCTGGACGTCGGGTGCGGACCCGGGCGGCTGGTCGCGGCGCTCGCCGTACGGGGGCGCACCGTGCTCGGGATCGACGTCAGCGAGGCGGCCGTCGCGCACACCGTGGAGCTCGGCGGGCAGGCGCTGCGCCGGTCGGTGTTCGAGCCGTTGCCGGGGGAGGGGCGCTGGGGTACGGCGCTGCTCATCGACGGGAACATCGGGATCGGCGGGGATCCGGACGCCCTGCTGCGGCGCATGGCCCAACTCCTCGCGCCCGGCGGCCTGTTGATCGCCGAGACCGCGCCCGTGGACATCGACGAACGCGTCCAGGTACACGTCACCGACGCGCAAGGAGCCGCCGGAACCCCCTTCCCCTGGGCCCGGCTCGGCAGCCGGGCCCTGCTCCGACGCGCACGCCGACTCGGCTGGCGTACGGACCACACGGACCGCACGGACCGTATGGACCGCACGGACCGCACGGGCGGTCAGTGGACGGCGGAAGGCCGCTGTTTCGTGGCCCTGCGCCGCGCCCGCACCATACGGATCAGCAGCCACAGCGCCGACGCCCCGAACAGCACCGCCGTCATCAGCAGCCAGCGGCCCAGGAACACATCGCCTGGCAGGCCGCTGGACGCCTCGTAACGCCGCTCCACCCGCCCGCTGATCAGCGGGAACCACACCAGCAGGAGGAGTCCGGACAGCACGGCCGGGACGCGGACGAACGCGATCCACTCCCGGTGGCCGACCGCCCCGAGTGCCGTCCGGACGACCCGGTCGGCAGCGGCGTACAACGGCAGCAGTACGAGGTCGTGCAGCAGCGCCGCCCCGACCATCCACATCAGTACGCCCCACCAGTCCCCCGCGAGCAGCTGCACGCCGGCGTACGCGACGAGCGCGAACGAGCAGGCGAGGAGCAGGAGTTGGAGAGGGCTCTCGCCGTACCAGCGGCGCCATCGGTCTCGTACGCGCATCACAGGTCTCCGAACGTCAGCCGGGCCACCCACTTGGTATTCAGGACACCGGGCGCCGCGGGGACGATGATGCGCGCCGGGTAGCCGTGGTCGGGGGTCAGCGGCTCGCCGTTGACGTACAGGGCGAGCAGCGAGCGCGGGTCGCTGACCTGGTTGTCGCGCAGGGCGGCCCGGCGGAAGGCACCACGCCGCTGAAGGGACTCCACGAACAGGTCGGGCGCCTGCTCGTACCCCGCCAGCTCCGCCAGATCCCGCAGCCGTACGCCCCGCCACCACTGGTCGCCCGTCGACCAGCCCTCCACGCAGGCGATGGGCAACGCGGCGCTGTACAGGGGCAGTTGGTCGAGGTCGGCTCGGCTGAGGCGGACTGCGCGGTGGCGTCCCTCGACGACCAGCCGCCACGCCTCGTCGCTCGTCTCACCCGCCCGGATCCCCACCGCCGCGGCCGTCTTGTTGATCTGGAAGCCGCCGGGTCCTGATCCCGGGTCCGAACCGCCGTGCGGCGCGAGAAGCGCCGTTCTGCGCAGGGGCCCGTCGAAGTTCTGCCCCACGGTCGTGACGAGCAGGAACAGCGACGAGCCGCCGACCAGTCCGAGCGCCCCGCGCCGGGAGACGCTGGGCTGATCGGGCCGGGGCGACACCAACTCCCCCTTCTCCTTCTCCTTCTCGTCGCCCCGTGCGCGGCGGATGTTGCGCAGGACCGTCGGCGTCTTCAGCGCCGTGTGCGCGACGAAGGCGGCGAAGAACACCCAGGCGCCGTAGAAGTGCAGGGGATAGAAGGAGCCGGGGAAGACGTAGTCCAGCTGGACGTTCAGCACTCCCGTCACGAACTCGAACAGCGCGCTCGCGACCAGCACGAGCAGCGAGAGCCGTTCCAGCGCGTGGCCGAGCGAGCGCGCGGGCGGCAGCTCGAAGAGCTTCGGCACGACCGACCACAGCTTCGCGAGGAGTATGGGGATCAGGGCGACGCCGAGCGTGACGTGCACGCCCTGGTTGAGGCGGTACAGCCAGGGCGGATCGGTGGGCCAGGCGAACAGGTAGAAGCCGAGGAGGCCCTTGTCCGGGGTCTTGTCGTTGACCGGCGAGAGGTTCGGGTTGTACGCGGCGTACGACACGAGGCCCGTCACGAACAGGACCGTGATCCCGGCGAGCAGCACGACGCCGAGCAGCGAGGTGAGCCGGGGTCCGCGCAGGGGGCTGCGCCAGAAGGCGGGGGAGGTGGGGAGCCGTTCGCTCATGCCCCGACGGTAGGCCGGTGCGGGCCCACCGAGGGGTGCGCGACTCATGACGAAAGGCTGACGTCCGCGCTGGCCGGGGCCATGCGGGGGCGGTCCCGCCCTAGCGTTTCCGCCGTGAACCGTGACCTCCGTCATGACCTCCGTCGTGATCTCCGCCGGGACCCTCGCCGCGACACGCGCCGGGACATTCGCCGTGACCTGTACGCCGCCGTGGCCGCGGCGCTCCTCTTCGCCACGGCCGCCGTCGTCGGCCACGCCATCGAGAACTCCGACGGCACGCTGCACCTCGCCTGGGCGCCGCTGTACGCCTGGTGGTCGCCGCAGGTGGGCCCCGGGACCCCGGCCGCGATCACGGTGGCCGTGGCGGTGATCGCGTACGGCCCCGGAGTCGCGGCCCGTCTGCCCTGGCGTGCGCTCGTCCCGGCGGCCTGGGTCACCGCGATGGCCTGGACGTGGTCGCTGGCGCTCATCGACGGCTGGTACTACGGCATCGCGCGACGGCTCACCACCAGGTACGAGTACCTCCAGGTCATCGACCGCTTCGACGACATCGGGGCGACCCTGCGGAGCTTCACGCAGCACATCCTGATCGACTCGCCCGACCACTGGCCCCCGCACACCGCCGGCCATCCGCCGGCCGCGACACTCACCTTCGTCTGGCTCGACCGCATCGGCCTCGGGGGCGGAGGCTGGGCGGGCGTCTTCTGCATCACGGTCGGAGCTTCCGCCGCCGCGGCCGTCCTCGTCGCCGTACGCGCCCTCACCGACGAGGCACTCGCCCGCCGGGCCGCCCCGTTCCTCGCCCTGGCTCCGGCGGCGGTCTGGGTGGGCACTTCGGCGGACGGTTACTTCGCGGCGGTCGCGGCGTGGGCGGTGGCGCTGCTGGCGCTGGCGGTCACCGGCACGGGCCGGACACGGGCACGGGCCGCCGTCGCACTCGCCTCGGGGCTGCTGTTCGGCCTCACCGTCTATCTGTCGTACGGCCTGACCCTGTTCGCGATCATCGCCGCCACCGTGCTCCTGCTGACCTGGCGGCAGTGGCCACCGGCCCTCTTCGTCCCGCTGCTGGCGGGCGTGGCCGTCGTGCCCGTCGCCTTCACCCTCGCGGGCTTCAACTGGTGGGAGGGATACCGCCTGTTGGTCGAGCGCTACTACCAGGGTGCGGGTGGCTTCCGGCCGTACTGGTACTTCGTCTGGGCCAACCTCGCGTGCACGGTGCTTCTCGTGGGGCCGGCCACGGTGGCGGGGCTGCGGCGGACGCTGACCACCGTGCCGGGTGCTTGCCGTCGGGTGCGCGCCGGAGTCCCGACCACCACCGACCGCCTCGTCGGTCTCGTCGTGGCCGGGCTCCTCATGGTGCTCGCCGCCGACCTCTCCGGCATGAGCAAGGCGGAGACGGAACGCATCTGGCTTCCCTTTGCCTTCTGGCTGTTGCCCGCGACGGCGCTGCTGCCTCGGGGCGGGCAGCGGGGGTGGCTGGCTGCCCAGGTGATGGTTGCACTGACGGTCAACCACCTGTTCCACACGGGGTGGTGAGCGCAGGGCTTTTCCTTCGAGAAGCCGGACTCGTCCTCGACGTCGATCCACGCCCCAAGCACCGCCGCGAAGTCGGCCAGGGAAAACTGCGGACCACCGCCGCAGGCGACCAGCCGGTCCCGGCAGCCGCCGCCGTGAGAAACGTGGCGCGGTTCTCCTGTGGTGCGGGCCGGCGCGCACCTGCCGTTGCTTCCAGCCCGGCCTCAGACGAGTCCGCGCTCGGCGAGGCTGCGGCCGGTTTCCTCGATCGTGTCGGGGATCGAGTGAAGCGGGCGGCCCAGGAGCGCCTCGGCGGGGTTGTGGTCGAAGCGCTGCGCCGAGCCGATGAGCCACCGGTTGTCGCGCAGCTGAGGTTCGAACACGCTCGCGACCCAGGTAAGCCATGTCGTCATCGCCCGCCTGGGGATCTTCCCGCTCGCCTCGGGAAGCCTCTCGCGGAGCACCGCGGCGACGTCGATGAGCGAGGACGGGTCGGTCGCGACGATCGTGCGATTCGCCCCCGCCGTTTCGGAGGTCATCGCCTCGATGTGCGCGTCGGCGACGTCTCGCACGTGTACCCACGGGAGTCGCAGGTCTGGGACCATCGGCAGCGCGCCGGCCATGATCTGCTGGATCGCCGAGACCGAGGTGCCCGGGTCGTCGGAGAGGAGGGGCCCGATGACCGCTCCCGGGTTGATGACGGCGAGCCGGTCGCGCACGCCGCGTCGGTCGGCGATGTCCCACGCCGCGCGCTCGGCCTGGACCTTCGAAACCACGTAGGCACCGAGGCCGCGGCGGTCGAGTCGGGTCCAGTCGGATGCCGTGAAGACGTGATCGCTGCGCGCCGGAGCGAACTGCACCGCCGCGAGAGACGAGGTGACGACCACGCGCTCCACGCCTGCATCGAGCGCTGCGTCGATTGCCCGCGTCGTGCCCTGTACGGCGGGGCGGATCAAGTCCTCCGGGTCCTTCGGCTTCGTCGTGACGAAGGGGGAAGCGACGTGCAGTACGAAACGGCAGCCTGCGGTCGCGGCCGCCCATCCCTCGTCCGACAGCAGATCGAGCTGCAGGACCTCCAACAACGTGTCGTCTGCGCCTGCCCCTTCCAGCGCAGCGCGCACCTCGGCAGTGCGGGCCGGTGACCTCACCGACCCGCGGACCGCGTATCCGCGCCGCAGAAGCTCTGCCGCTATGTGACCGCCGATGAACCCCGAGACACCCGTGACAAGGACCGTGTCTGTCATATCTACCCCAGCTGATCGCCCGATCTTGACAGTGAGCAGTTTACGGGCGGTCTACTCACTGTCAAGATAGGGACTTGATGATGACCGAAGAGCCGAGGTCCGGCGATCGTTACCACCACGGCAATCTGCGCGCGGCGCTGCTCGACAGCGCACTGGAAGTGCTGTCCGAGAGCGGTGTCGCCGGGTTCAGCATGCGCGAGGCCGCGCGGCGAGCGGGAGTGTCGCAGTCCGCTCCCAAGCACCACTTCGGCGATGCGCGCGGGCTGCTCGGCGCGCTCGCCACGCGCGCCTACCGCCAGCTCTGCGACCGGCTGGAGGCGGTGGAGGTCGTCGGGCGCGATGTGCGGGAGCGGGTCGCGGCGCTCTCGGCCGAATATGTTGCGTTCGCCCGGGACAACCGCGCGCTGTTCGACCTCATGTGGCGCATGACCCAGTTCGACTTCAACGATCCGGACCTGATCGAGCAGAAGCACCGGGCACTCCGCGCCCTGGACCGTGGCCTGCGCGGCCAAGATGCGCAGCTACCGGACAATGCGGACCCTGCGCTGGTGCCGAGCTACGCAGTGTGGTCACTCGTGCACGGCTACACAAGCCTCGCGTTGGAGGGCGCGATCGACGACGACACCCCAGATCCGTTGACGAGCGACTTGCTCCCCGCGATGCTGCGGCTCCTCGATATGTCCCCGATCGCCCCTGACTAACTGGTGGTGTCCGGTGGCGGTTCGATGATCAGGCTGGTGCCGCGAGACAGCCTTCGATCAGGTCGGGCCGGTACTGGATCTTCTTGAGCTTGCGCTTGACAGCGCGGGCGAGGTGGGCAAGATCCGCGGCGGCGAAGTCCGCTTCCGGCAAGACCGTTGAACGATGGGTTGCGGACGCTGACCGCTCAAGCCAACGCGTCGACCCGCTCCAAGAAAGCCGCCAGTGCCTCGTTGAACTCCCCCGGACGTTCCAGGTTCGGCATGTGGGCCGCGCGGGTGATGACGTGGAGCGTCGAGTCGGGGAGTGCGTCGTGCATCGCCTGCGCGTCGGAAACCGGTGTGTACGAATCGTCCTCGCCCACCACCACCAGCGACGGAACCGTGACCCGGGTGAGGAGGTCGCGGTAGTCGGGCCGTTCCGCCCGCCCCCGCAGGGCCGCTGCCGCGCCCGCGGGAGGCGTGGCGGTCATCATGCGGTGGACGTGGGCGGCCACGTCCGCGTCGGCGTACGGCGCGACCATCTTGTGGAGGACCTCGTCCGCGTAACCGCGCATACCTTCCCTCAGGAGCCGGTCCGCCGTCTCGTTGCGGGACTTCTTGCCGGCCGGAGTCTCCGGGGAGGCGAACGTGTCGGCCAGGATCAGGCCCCGGATGCGGTCCGGGAACTGGCGGTAGCACTCCATGACGATCTGGCCGCCCATCGACAGGCCGCCGAGGATGAAGTGCTCCACGTGCAGCTCGTCGAGCAGGGCCGCTATGTCCTCGGCGAACGTGGAGAGTGGGGTGAGTGGGATGCCCTCTGGAGCTGCCCCCGGAGCGGCCCCCGGGGTGACCGGCGACGCGCCGTAGCCGCGCAGGTCCGGGGCGATCACTCGGCGGGTCGGGGAGAAGGCCGCCACCTGGGGTGTCCACATCGTGTGGTCGAAGGGGTGGCCGTGGATCAGGACAAGAGGCAGAGGCGTTGAGACTTTCGGGCCTTTGTCCTCGTATGCGAGGAAGGGTGCCATGAGTGGACCCTAGGTGGCATCAACTGCTCGGTGCAATGAAATCTTTGCCCTCGGTGCAATCCGGGGCGAGGGGAATGGGGTGTGTGTGGAGGACTATCGGCGGATCGCCGACCGGCTGGCCGAGGAGATCCTCACCGGTCGGCTGAAGCCCGGCGAACGGCTGCCGCCGCAACGGGTGTTCGCGCGTCGGCGGCGTATCGCCGGGTCCACGGCAGGGCGCGTCTACGCGGAGTTGGTGCGGCGGGGGCTGGTGGTCGGCGAGGTGGGACGCGGGACCTTCGTACGGGCGGGTCCTGTGCCGTCGGGGCGGGCGCTGATCGAGGCCGAGGCCGAGGCACAGTCCGCGTCGGCGTCCGAGGGGGAGGCCGCTGGGGCCCGTATCAATCTGGAGCTCAACTACCCCTTCGCGGAAGGGCAGTCGGAGCTGCTGGCCGCCGGGCTCGCGCCCTTGCTGCGGGCCGACGTCCTGGCGGAGGTCACGCGTACGGCACCCGCCACGGGGACACCCGCCGCGCGTGAGGCGGTCGCCGGGCTGCTGGGCGGTCCGGGGTGGCGGCTCCCTCCGCAGCGGGTTCTCTTCGCCGGCAACGCCCGGCAGGCCATCGCGGGCGCCCTCGCCTCGCTCGTACGGCCCGGAGGGCGCGTCGGCGTGGAGGCGCTGACGTATCCGCTGGTCAAGGAGATCGCCGCGCGGCTCGGGATCACGCTCGTACCGCTCGCGATGGACGAGGAGGGGATGCGGACCGACGGGCTCGTCGCCGCCCACCGCGCCGCGCCGCTCTCCGCCGTCTACGTCCAGCCGACCCTCCACAATCCCACCTCCGTGACGATGGGGGACGGGAGGAGGCGTGAACTCGCCGGTGCACTGAGGGAGTTGGGCCTGCCCGTCATCGAGGACCGGATCTGGTCCTTTCTGCGGGACGGCCGGGCGGGCCCCACTCCCCTCGCCTCCTACGCCCCGGAGCGGACGTACGTCGTCGACGGCCTTTCCAAGCGCGTCGCCCCGGGGCTCACGGTCGGGTTTCTCGTCGTGCCGGAGGGGCGGGTGGAGGCGGTCGCGGAGGCTCTGCGGTCGGGAGGGTGGACGGCGGGGCGGTTCGCCATGGAGGCCGCTGTGCGGTGGATCGAGGGCGGGACGGTCGAGCGGCTCGTCGCGGCCAAGCGAGCCGACGCGCGGACGCGGCAGCGGCTCGTCGAGGAGTGGCTGGCCGAATTCGGCGTACGGGCCGATCCGTACGCGTACTACACCTGGTGGGAGCTGCCCCCGCCCTGGCGCGCGGACATGTTCACGGCGGCGGCCGCGGCGCACGGAGTGGCGGTGACACCGGGCCCGGCGTTCGCCGTGGAACCCCAGCGCAACCGAGCCGCGCACCCCACCACGCCCGGCTCTCTGGCGCCCACGACACCCGGCTCCCCGGCGGACGCCGTCAGGCTCGGGCTCGCGTCTGTTCCGGTGCCTGTGCTGGAGGAGGCGTTGCGGATTCTGCGCGACGTCGCGCGCGGCGGTCCGTGAGCCAGGTCGTCGCCGCCACCGTGAGGCTCAGGGCGAGGATGAGCCAGGTCGCCGTGCGGAGGGTGGACGTGAGGGCGTCGTAGACCGCGGCCGCCGCGGCGCGGGAGACGTGGGGCGGGAGATCGTCGAGGGTCAGGGCGCGGCCGACGGCGGTCGCCAGGGCGAGGAGCGCGGCGCCCAGGGCCGTACCCAGAGCGGTGGCCATGATCGCGCGGCGGCGGCGTACCGCCAGGAGGATGCCGCCGGCGGTCAGCGCGACCGCCGCCAGCGGGAGCCAGAAACCCGCGAGATCCAGCATGCGGAACCCCTTCCGGAGCGTGGCCACTTCCCGGGCCCCGAGGACGGTGACCTCGGTGTGCTCGACGGGGATGCGGTGCGCCAGCGGAACGCGGTCGTCGGCCAGCCGGTCCTTGAGCCGCTGGGTGACGATCGCGAGGTCGAGCGTGACCGCGTCGTCGTGGTCGCTGCGCAGGGCCCGCAGGACGGCGTCGTGCGCGGCCCCGAGCGCGGTGTCCCAGGCGGCGCGGAAGGCCGGCGTGCCGGTGAAGGACCGCACCGCCTCGCGCACGAACGCGCGGACCTCGCCCTCCAGCGGCCCTGGCTCGACCTCCGCCATGATCCCTTCGGTGACGGTGTCCGTGATCGCGCCCCGTACGTCGCGCCCGTCGGCGAGCGGTCCCATCGCGGCGACGTACCTCCTGGTGTCGCCGATCTCGTACTTGGCCCACGCCGAAAGCCCGCCCAGCGGCACGAGGAGGCAGCCGAGGACGATCAGCACCGCTGAGATGACTTTCCGCACATCTCAAGAAAGGACCCCGGCCGTGTCCCGAAGCCATCGGGCACGGCCGGGGTGACTGCATCCGGACGTTGATTGCGTCCTTCCGGGGGACTCCGGGGGAGCCGGACGGACACCCGGACGGACCGACACCCGGACGTCGGTCACTTGCGGTTGTAGAGCCGCATGGTCAGCGGGCCGAGGACCGCCACGAACAGCGCGGCCCAGCCCAGCGTCCACGCGATCTCCTCGGTCGGCCAGGAGCCGGCCATCAGGTCGCGGACCGCCGAGGCGACGTGCGTGATCGGGTTGTTGTTGACGAAGGCCTGGAGCCAGCCGGGCATCGTCTCGGGCTTGACGAAGATGTCGCTGAGGAAGGTCAGCGGGAACAGCACCATCATGCTGACGCTCATCACGCCCTTCTCCGTGCGCATCAGCAGACCGACCATCGTCCACACCCACGAGAAGGCGAAGCAGAAGACGATCAGCAGCACCACGCCCGCCACCACGCCGGGGAAGCCGCCGTCCGGACGGAAGCCCATGATCAGGCCGACCGTCAGCATCACGATCGACGCGAGCGTGTAGCGCAAGGCGTCACCGAGCAGATAGCCGACCATCGTCGACGGCCGCCAGATCGGCAGGGAACGGAAGCGGTCGAAGACGCCCTTCTCGATGTCGATGTTGATCGCGAGGCCCGTATACATCGTGATCATGGTCACGGACATCACGAGGATGCCGGGCAGCAGATACTGGATGTACTCGCTCGGCGAGCCCGCCAGGGCGCCACCGAACAGGTACGTGTACATCAGCACCATCATGATCGGGAACGCCGTCACATCGAACAGCTGCTCCGGTACGTGCTTGATCTTGAGCATCGCCCGCCAGCCGAACGTCAGCGACGTCTGCAGCGCGTTCGGCCGCGGCGGCCGCTCCCGGGCGACGAGCAGTTCGGCCAGGCTCTCGGTGCGGACCGGAGTGAGTTCCGTGCTCTCCGTGGTCTGGGTCGCGGTGCTCATGCCGTGGCCTCCTTCGGCTGCGCGGGAGTCTGTTCGTCGTGGTCGGTCGGGCTGCCGGTGAGGGCCAGGAACACCTCGTCAAGACTGGGCTGTCCCAGCGAGAAGTTGTCGACGATGATCCCCGCGCGGGCGAGTTCGGCGAGGGCGCGGGAGGCCTTCTCGGAGGGCCCACAACCGTTCGCGTCGCCGTTGCTGCCGACCCGGGCCGTCAGGGCCACCGGGTCCGGCTCCAGCTGTATCTCCGCGTCGAGGGCCTGGCGCAGCAGCAGCTCGGCGTCCGGGCGCTGGTGCGCGTCCCGCAGCCGTACGTGCACGGCACCCGCGCCGACCGAGGCCTTCAGCTCGCCCTTGGTGCCCTCGGCGATGACCTTGCCCTTGTCGATGACGGCGATCCGGGACGCCAACTGGTCGGCCTCGTCCAGGTACTGGGTGGTGAGGAGGACCGTCGTGCCCTGGGCGACCACCGCTCGTACGATCTCCCAGACCTGGTTGCGGCTGCGCGGGTCCAGGCCCGTCGTCGGCTCGTCCAGGAACAGCAGGTCCGGGGTGTTGAGGATGGACGCGGCGATGTCGATACGGCGCCGCATGCCGCCCGAGTAGTTCTTCACCTGGCGGCCCGCCGCCTCCGACAGGCCGAAGGCGTTGAGGAGCTGGGCCGCACGGTCGTACGAGGCCTTCTTGCTGTGGCCCGTCAGGCGGCCCAGGAGTACGAGGTTCTCGGTGCCGGTGAGGTCCTCGTCGACCGAGGCGTACTGCCCGGTGAGGCTGACCCGGCTGCGGACCGCGTCCGCCTCCCGTACGACGTCGTGGCCGAAGACGTGGGCCTCGCCGCCGTCGGGGCGGAGCAGGGTCGCCAGCATCCGCACCGTGGTCGTCTTGCCCGCGCCGTTCGGCCCGAGCAGGCCGTACACCGTGCCGGCCTCGATGCGCAGGTCCACGCCGTCGACGGCACGATTGTCGCCGAAGGTCTTCACCAGGCCCGCGGTCTCGATGGCCGGCCCCCCGGCTAGGTGATCGCTTTTCATGTCCGCCCCATCCAGTCCTCTACGAGTGCTGTGCATGACTACGAGCACTGCGAGCGCTACGAGTGCTCTGTGCGATGTGGTGTTCGCTGAGATGTAGACCTCTGCCGGGCAGCAAACTCATCGTAGATTTCGGCACCGGATACGTCGTGGGGATTTTGTCCTAGTCCCGCGGTCGCCGCGGGGTGGTCCTCCGGTCGTCGGTCCCTGGCTGAAGTCATGCCGCAAAGGTAGGGACCGTATAGGTCAGATCCTGTCCTCTTGGCCGCAGTTTCGCCGCGGTTTCGCCGCAGTCTCCGGTCAGTCCTCCGTCGTGTAGAAGCGGTAGAACACCACCGCGAACACGCTCACCGCCGCCACGAACCCCATGGCCGCCGCCAGCAGGACGCTCGCGCCGGTGAGGCTGCGGAGAAAGCCGACCGCGACGCCCGCGAACCCTGCCCACGCGCCGGCGCGCAGCTCGCGCACCAGGTGCGGGGCGAGCAGGCGCAGGCCGAGGTAGAACGCCATGAAGGCAATTCCCGACGCCACGCCGAGGAGGACGTTCCAGCCGGTGATGGGGCCCGCCTCGCGGTCGATCGCCGCGGCCCACAGGCCGTAGACGATGCCGCCGAGCACGGGTGCGGTGAGTTTCAGCGCGAGCTTTATGGGGCTGCCGTGCGTCCGTACGGTGCGCGGTGCCGCGTGAGCCATGACCGCACTCCTCTCTCCTCGCCCCTGTCTCCAGAGCACACCTGGGGGCCCGGGCGGGCAAGTCGGACTACGGACTCGGTTTCCTACGGACTCGGTTGCGCCGACGGCACTGCGGTCGGGACGGCCGACGAGGGCGGGCCCTCGGAACTCTCGGTCCCGGGCTCGGGGCCGGTGGGGCGTGGGGTGACGGGC
>NZ_JAAKZY010000159.1 GCF_011045015.1 Streptomyces scabichelini
ACCCGGTCGTCGGGCTGGACGCGATCGCGACCTTCATGAACGCCCCCGGACACGCGAAAGCCCACCACACGACGAACATCGTCGTGTCGGAAGGCCCGGGCGACGAGGTGCGGGCCCGATCCAAAGGCCTGAGCCTGCTGGAGGGCGGCGGTGTCGCCAGCGTCGTCTACGCCGACGACCTGCGACGCACCGATGACGGCTGGCGCATTTCCCGGCGGGTCATCCATCTCACGTGGCCACATCGCTTCTAGGGGTGCTTTCAAAAAGCCGGGTGCTTGCGGACGAGTGTCATGCAGTGGGCGAGTTGCAGGAAGGCGTCGTGCATGTCGTCGCGTACTTCCCACCGGATCCACAGGCGGCGAGGGCCATGGAGCCAGGCGATGGCAGACTCGGCGTCCCAGCGGACCTTGCCCAGGCCCAAGCCGTGCGGCTGGCCCCGTCGAACGATCTTCGGTGTGATGCCGCGCTCGCGCAGTCGGCGGCGATAGATGTCGTAGTCGTAGCCGCGGTCGGCATACAGCATCCTGGGTTTGCGCCGGGGGCGGCCCCGCTTGCCCCGCACCGGCCCAAGGCTGTCGATCAGCGGCAGAAGCCGGGTGACATCGTGGCGGTGACCGCCGGTCAGCGACACCCACAGCGGAGTGCCGCGGGCATCGGTCAGCACGTGATGCTTCGAGCCCGGCCGCCCGCGGTCAACCGGGCTCGGACCGACTTTCGGGCTGCTTCGCCCCCGCTTGGCCTGCACATGTGAGGCGTCGATGGTGGCGCGGGAGAAGTCGAGACGGCCCGCCGCCCGCAACCCGTCCAGCAGCACCCACTGGAGCTCCTCCCACCCCCCGGCCTCCTGCCACTCGGCCAGCCGCTGCCAGCAGGTAGGACCGGAACCGAACCCCAACTCCTGCGGCAGGAACTCCCACTGGACACCTGTGTACAGGACGAACAACACACCCTGGAGCGTCCTGCGGTCATCGATCCGCTCACGTCCCGGATACCGGAACCGCCGCTCATGCTTCGGCAACAGCGGCTCGATCACCACCCACAACCCGTCACCGACCTCCCACGGCTTCCGCCGCGGCTGGTCACACCCCCCAGAAAACACGGGATTACGTACATCTCCACCGTGCCACAACACGATCTTCCTGCAAGGACCCCTAAAAAAGGACGTAACACCGCCATGAACGCTTTCACCACCGCCGTAGCCGTCGGGTCGGAGAAGCCGCTCAGCCCCGGCTACGACGCGGCGACCAAGGACGACGCCGAGTTCAACAAGCACTTCCGGCACGGCTTCACCACCGTCGACGACGTGCAGATGCACTACGTCATCGGGGGCGACGGCCCGCAGGTCATGGTGCTGCTGCACGGCTGGCCGCAGAGCTGGTACGAGTACCGCCCGATCATGCCCTCGCTGCTGCCCGGCCGCACCGTCATCGCCATCGACCTGCCGGGCATGGGCGACTCGACCGGCAACCCGCCCTCCATGACCAAGACGGTCCTGGCCACCTACGTCCACAAGCTCCTCAACCACCTCGGCCACCACGAGAAAGTACACGTCGTCGCCCACGACCACGGCCTCAACGTCGCCTACCCACTGGCCGCCCAGCACCGCGACCAGGTGGCGGGCCTGTTCCTCATGGACGCCGCCCTCGTCGGCAAGAACCTGAAGTTCGCCACCCTCGAATCGACGTTCTGGCACTTCTCCTTCTTCATGCAGAATCCGCTCGCCGAGGAACTGGTCACCGGCCGGGTCGAAACCTTCCTCACCCACTTCTTCCAGAGTGTGAAGACCGCCGGCGAGAACGTCTCCGACGACGAACTCGCCGAGTTCGTCCGGGTGTACTCCCGCCCCCAGGTCCTGCACGCCGGCTTCGAGCTCTACCGGACCCTGATCCAGGACGAGGCCGACAACACCACACTCCAGGACACCCCGCTGACCATCCCGGTCCGCATGATCACCCAGGCCGGCCTCGCCGACATATTCCTGCCGACCGTCCAGGACGCCGCCCCCCACGCCACCTCCGCCGTCGTCCCCGGCGCCGGACACTTCCTCGTCCACGAAGCACCCGACCGCGTCCTGGCCGAGATCAACGCCTTCTACCCCACCTCCACCCCCTGACCAAAAAGCCGAACCACGGTTCGAACATGGCAGGTTCGGGTCGGCGGCCGCCGTGGCGGGGCCGATCTTTCCGGAGGAGAGCGCCAGGACGTGCAGGGTGCCGACGTTGGCGCCGGGGACCTTCTCGGCCGCCGCGATCAGCTGCGGTGCGCTCCAGCGCAGCTTCGTGCCGTACGCCGACGCATCGGGGGCGACGTCCAGGCGGCCGGTGTCCGCGTCGAACGCCACGGCCTGGACGTGACCGGCGAGCTCGGGCGCGGCTGCGGCGAGGATGTCGTCGAACTGGGCGAGGACGCTGCCGGCGGCGGCTGGTACGTGTCGTGCGCAGCTGCGCAGCACGTGGACCTGCTCCTCCGGTGCGAGGCCGACCTCGGCGATGGCGCCCAGTGCGGAGCGGATGCTCTCCAGAGCCGCCAGTGACTGCGTGGGGCGGGTGCAGACCAGCTGAAACGCCTTGGGGTGCTGCTTGGCGGCGGTGCGGAAGGCGACGGCGTGCGCCTGGATGCGGTCCTGCCAGGTGCCGGTGTCCGCTCCGGAGAAGTCGATTCGGGCGAGCAGTATCTCGGCCACGCCGTCCAGGAGGGCGTCCTTGTTCGGGGCGAGGGCATCTGGTCGCTGCTACGGCGCGGCCCGCTGGCCAATGTCGCCTTCACCGACGACGACCACCTCGAACGCACCCTCCGCCGGGGCCTGCGCCACATCCAGCACCGCCCCGACCTCACCGACGGCTGCCTCAGCGGCACCAGACTCACCCTCACCCGCCATCCGACAACAAACCGAAGAGATCAGTAAGCACGTTCCGGGCCGGCGCCGATCCGGCCTTCCGCAGCGGCTGGACCGGGCTCTCTGGAAACGCATCCCGGTCTGCGTGCCGAAGCGGGCCGGCCTGGATCACCGGCTTGGAAGACCGCGTCTCCCGGGGTCAACCAGGAGGCCTATCGAAGGCTTGCCCGCCCGGACAGTGTGGGCAGGTTTCTCCGGGAACCTGATGTTGAGCCGACTGCACAGAATCCTGGCCCGGCGCATCGCCCGTCGGCCTGGTGGACCTCGCGTACCGTACGGCCCGCACGCGGGGGCGAGGCGGTGACGGGCAGGCCCAGGGAGGTTCCCTGGCGACCTGGCCCGACCGTCGATACGGCGGGCATAGGTAGTGCGCCACCGCCTCGGCGGCGGCCAGTCGTACGGGTTCCGGCGAAGCGCGGCGTCAATGCGACGCCGAGCGGTGCAGTCGGCGGGCCCGTCTCCCACCGGCGGGTCTGCGGGATGTGTCCGCCGGTCGCCGGGCCGTCCTGCCCGGGCTGCACGGGGTGTCAGGCGCTGTCGGTGTCCGCGCGGGGTGTCATGCGGGCGGCGCCCTCCTTGAGGACGAGGTCGAGCAGTCCGGGGAACCGCTGGTCCAGTTCTTCCTTGCGCAGGGTGTTGATGCGGCGGGTTCCGACGTCGTGCTGCCGCGGGACGCCAAGCCCCGGGCGAGCTCGCTCGCAAGCATGAGCCGGCCCAGCCTCGCTCGATCATCTGTATGAGCAGCCCGGCCCCGAAGGAAGGCCATGATCCGGCCCTGTCGGACGGGATCGAATGGGTGCGTGCGAGTCCTCTCCGCACGACCACGACTCGGGGATCACGGCCCCAACAACCCTGTCCCCAAAGGAGATCAGCCCGGTGCTACTCCTACGACACACACCGGGCCGGGGTGTTGTGTGCCTTGACAGCCCCAGCCCTCATGGGTGCGATCGCGTGAGAGTGCTGGGTGAGACGACGTGCCGGACTTCCGGACGACGCAGTTGCGGAGATGCGTAAGGCCGTAATAGCGGCGAGATTTCCTGACGTGTCGCGCCGGTGGGGCGGATCAGTGGGTGAAGGCGACAGATTCAGCGAGATCCTTCTGGGTTTCGAGGGCGGTGAGACGTTCGGTGAGTGCCGCGTGGATTGCGCTGTAGGTGTCGGAGCCGAGAGCCAGGCGCAGGGGTGGGCTCGGGTGGCGGGTGGTGTCGTAGATGGCGGCGGCGAGCTTGGCCGGGTCGCCGGTGAAGACGTTCTCGTCTGCGGTTTTCAAATAGTGCCGGGTCTGGCCGACGGCATTGTCGCGGTAGACGGTCGTTTCGGTGGTGTATTGCAGGGCCGAAGCGAAGCCGGTGCGGGTGGCGCCGGGCTCGACCAGAGTGAGGTGGATGTTGAAGTCGGAGACCTCGCGGCTGACGCTCTCGGTGAAGCCCTCCAGCCCCCACTTGCCCGCGTGATAGGAGCTGTGAGTGGGGATGCCGACCTGGCCGCCCACGCTGGAAATCTGGATGATCCGACCTCCGCCCTGCTCACGCATCGGCTGCAGGAAGGCACGGGTGATCATCATCGGCGCGAGCAGGAGGACCTCGATCTGGTCGCGAATCTGCTCGACGGTCATTTCCTCGGCGGCGCCCACAACCGCGTATCCGGCATTGTTGACCACAATGTCCACCGGCCCGGTCCGGAGAGTCCTGCCGATCACCTTGGCCACGTCGGCCGGCCGCGTGAGGTCGAGGTTCTCGACAGTCAGCCGGTCGCCGTGCGTCTCGCGCAGGTCTTCCAGAGCTGCGGGGCGGCGGACCGTCGCCGTAACGCGGTCGCCGCCCCGGAGGGCGTGCTCGGTGAGATGGCGGCCCAGTCCACCGGAGGCTCCGGTGATGAACCAGTGACGTGAGGCCTTGTCGGAGGGAGCGGGCATGGGAGTCTCCTGAAGTAGAGTGATACCGGAACCTATTCCGGTTAAGTTAAGCGGAACGGATTCCGGAAAGCAACTGGAGACCGACGCCGAAGGAACCCGCATGCCTGCCACGCCCCGCCGCACCAGGAGTGACGCGCTGCAGAACCGCGAGCGCCTGCTGGAGGTCGCCGCGCAGGCTTTCGCCGAGCAGGGGCTGGACACCGCGCCTGCCGCCATCGCCAAGCAGGCGGGCGTCGGTGTCGGAACGCTCTACCGGCACTTCCCGACTCGGGAAGTCCTCATCGACGCCGCCTACCGGCGCCAACTCACCCAGGTGTGCGAGAAGGTGAACGACCTTCTCACCCAGCACCCGGCCGCCGAGGCCACCCGGATGTGGATGGAACACTTCATCCACTACGCCACGGCAAAGAGCGGAATGTCCGAAGCCCTCAACGCGGCCATCGCCTCCGGCATCGATCCATACTCCGACAGCCGCGCACTCCTTACCGACGCCGTCGCCACCCTCCTCACGGCCGGCGCCCGAGACGGAAGCCTGCGAACCGACGTCGCCCCCGACAATGTCCTACTCCTCATGGGGGGCATCGCCTATTCCGTGCAGCACGGCACCAAAGAGCAAGCCCGCCCGCTCGTCGACCTCTTCATGGACGCGCTGACCAAGGACTCGACCTCGAGCTGAGCCAAACTCCTGGAGTGGCACGCCAACGCGAGCGCAGCCACGGTCAATTCATCTAGTGGTTCTGTCGGCTCTCACCAGGTTCTGAATGCCGCGCACCGAGTTCCGAGCGCATTCCGTCAGGAGTTCTTAGACCGGACCGGTCTGCCCAGCCCTTCCCGTCACCCTCAGTCAGAGGTTGCGTCTGATCTCAGAACGTCAAGAGCGGCGGACGGGGGTACAGAGGTGCGATGTCCCATCCGACCTGCTGAATCCATCAGATCGGCGCACGGCCCGATAAGCAGTCAACCATGCTTCGAGGGAAGGGATCAGGCTCTCATTCTGAGGCCTAGGAAAGGAACTATCGTGAACACTGCCCGCATGCTCGCCACGGCCACGGCCCTCACCGCCGCGCTGGCCCTGCCCGTCCTTGGAGCAAGCGCCGCACACGCCCAAACCCTCAACACCAGCACCTTCTTTGAGCTCACCGGCAACCACGTCGCCTTCAACAACAAGGACGAGTTCCGCGGCCTCGTGAATGCGGACCATGAAACTAATTTCAGCGCCGATATCCCCTCTCTTGATGGCGTGGTCGGTGACCGACGTCGCTGAAGGGTCGTCGGCGTCATGTTCGTGAAGACGCTGCACGTGCACGCCCGCCTGGGCAAGACACCGCCGACGGTGGAGACGAGACGCTGCAGAGCATCGCGATGATGCTCGGAATGGCTGCCCGGAACGCTGCCGAGGGCGACCTGTACCAGGCGACGGTTCCTCTGGGGCCTACTGCGAGACCCTCGCCCAGCAGGGCAATCAACTGAGCAAATCCCTCCGCATCATCGTTGATCCGGTGCTTGGTGAGCTGCTTCGCACCGGCATCGACCAGCGCAATATCGTGGTGATCTTCTGCCCAGTCCACTCCACAGAACACGGGCGCCGGTAATGCGGTGACCTCCATGTGATCCTCCTCTGCCGGGGCTCTTTTGCCAGTTCCGAGCCTGTGCAGGGTGCGCGTGCTCCCTAATGGAAGTGCTCAAGGCACGTCATCCCACCAGCCGTTCGCAACCCCAGCAAGCCGTGCGGCCCTCGGTCTGCTTCAGAGCTGAGACTCAGGCAATGGAGAGAGGTGATCCACTCGGCCGGCTCGGACTGCGCACAGCGAATCGCGTTGCCGGTTGACGGAACGTGCTCTGAACCGTCACCAGCGGTACCGCTCGGGCACGATTGTCGATACTCCTCTGCCTCACCTTGAACGAACGCCGATGGGCGCGGTAGCGGCTTCGTCTTGTCAATAGGACTCGAAGGTCCGGGCATACTCAAAGGCTCGCTCCGCGCCCCGAAGGACGGCGAGGCCATCGCCCAAAAACGGGGCTCAGCACCGACCTTCGGGTCCCATTAGGCGTACTCATCCTGTCGCAACCACCGCTACCTGCGGCGACGCCAGATCAAGCACACGATCCCCGAACCGAAGAACCAGCGGGCCAACCGACAGCACAAAGGCAGCAGGGGCGGACGGCCCGCCGGCTTCGACAGGACGATTACAAACGCAGGAACGAGGTGGAGCGGACGATCAATGCCCTCAAGAGCTTCCGGGCTGTGGCGACGAGGTTCGACAAACGCGCCTACGTCTTCTACGGCACCGTCACTGTGGCCTCGATGCGACTTTGGCTCGGGTCGCGACCCACCGGAGAGACCTGGTAGTACCCCTTCGCCCCGTCGAGCAGCTCTCTCACGTTGTCCGCGTGCCCGCGTGCCGTCCGGTCTCTTCGACGAGTTGGATGAGCATCCAGCGGAGGTTGGCGTTGCCGGAGCGGCAGGCGGGGTGGTGGCTGACGTCATCCAGGGATGCCTCGGCCACGATCTCGTTGCTTCGGGCGCACTGGGCCTCGTACGACGCACAGGCGCGGCCGGGAGTGCGCCCCATCGCTTCGAGGGAACCGCATGCGCACCACCGGCCGTCGTTCAGGCCCGGGTGTAGCCGCCGTCGGCGAAGAGTTCGGCGCCGGTGACGAACGACGAGGCGTCCGAAGCCAGGAAGAGGGCGGCCGCGGCGATTTCCTCGGCGTCGGCCAGCCGCCCCAGTGGCACGACGGCCTCGGCGAACTGGTCGACGTCCGGCCCCGCGGCGCCCAGCAGGCCAGGGGTCCGCGTGGGTCCCGGGCTGAGTACGTTGACCCGGAATCGGCGCTCCCGCGACTGCCGGGCCCAGTTGTGCACGAGGTTGCTCACCGCCGCCTTCGAGGCGCTGTAGACCTCGAGTTGCTCATTGGGCCGCACGCTGTTGCTCGAGCCGACGACCAGGATGGAAGCGTTCTCCGCCAGCAGCGGAAGCGCCTTCTGAACGGTGAACAGTGGGCCCTTGACGTTGACGGCGAGCGTCAGATCGACGTTCGCCTCGGTGTGGGCGCCGAGCGCGGCGTCCGCGGCGATTCCCGCGTTGGCCACCAGCACGTCGATGCGTCCGGCCTCCTCGCGGACTCGCGCATAGAGCGCGTCCAGGTCGGCCAGGACCGAGACGTCGGACCGTACACCGGTGGCCGCAGGGCCCATCTCCTTGACTGCCGCTTCGAGGCGGTCGATGTCCCGGCCGGTCACGAAGACCCGTGCGCCCTCCCGGACGAAGCGGTGGGCGATGGCCAGCCCGATCCCGCTGGTCCCTCCGGTGATCACGGCCACCTTCTCCTGCAGCACGCCTGGCATGTCGAACCCCTTCAGTTGTGGAATGGATCGTCCATAACCTAGGCAGTAATGGACGATCGAGTCAAGAATGGTTACGCTGAGACCATGCCGAGACCACGCGCATTCGACGAACGCCAAGTCCTGGAGCGGGCCCGGGAACAGTTCTGGGCCACCGGCTATGCAGGAACCCGGATGGACGACATCGCCCAGGCGACCGGCCTGGGCAAGGGCAGCCTGTACGGCGCATTCGGCGACAAGGGCAAGCTGTTCCACCGTGTGTTCGGCGACTGGTGCACCGCAGTCGTTGAGGTGGCCGAAGGGCGGCTGGCAGGTGGCCCGGACGCAGAGGCCCTGGCCCGGCTGTCGGGATACGTGCACCTGATGGCGGAGAACACCGCCTCCGACACCGAGCGCCGCGGGTGCCTGTTGGCCAAGGGCGCGGCGGAACTGGCCCAGCACGATCCGACGGTCGCCGAGCGGTCGGCCGAGACCATGACGGCGCTGCTGACCCTGCTGCGGACGGAGATCAGCGCCGCCCAGCGCCACGGCGACATCGATAGCGCTGCGGATCCGGAGCGGTTGGCGGCACTGCTGCTGACGGTGGTCCGCGGTATCGAGGCGGTAGGCAAGGCCGGCCTGGACCCGGAGGCGCTGCGGAACATTGCAGACACCGCACTGGCGGTCCTGCCCACGGCCGAGGGGCAGAAACGCCTCGCAACCGGGCGCAATCCGGCCCGCGAGAACTAACTCCGGCCCGCGAGAACTAACTTGGTGTCATCACGGTCACATGATCCGCCGGACAGTGCCTAGACCGTTCGAGGGCCTCGGCCGGCGCCGGAAACGGGAACGGGAACGGTCGGGTGGTCACCGGCTCGCCGGTCTGCCCACGGACTGGCCTGCCCGCATGCCCTCGCGGTCTTCGAGGGCGCTGATGGCGGTGGCGGTGAGGCTGTGGGTGATGTGGCCTCGCATCAGCTGGGCGGCTTCGGCGGCGCGGCCGTCCACGATGAGGGAGACAAGTTGGTGGTGTTCCTGTAGGTCACGGGTGCGGGGTTCGTCACCGGGCGGGAGTTCGAGGCCGAGGCGCCGGTAGCGGTCGGACTTGTCCCACAGGTCGTCCAGGAGTCGGATGAGGACGTCGTTGTGCGAGGCCCGGTACAGCGCCTGGTGGAAGGCGCGGTGGGCCGTGAGTGCCTCTTCCCCCCATTGGCGGGTGACGGGGAGGAGCTTGTCGACGGCGGCCTGCATGGCGGCGATGTCGTCGTCGGTGCGTCGCTGGGCGGCGAGTTCGGCGGCGGTCGGGTCCAGGGACAGGCGGACTTCGAAAAGCTGGCGAGCCTCGTTCGAGTTCATGACGGAGACCCGGACGTCGCGGTGGGTTTCGACGGTGACGAGTCCCTCGCTGCTGAGGCGGCGGATGGCCTCGCGCAGCGGCGTGATGCTCATGTTGAGGGACTCGGCGAGGTCGTACTGGGCGAGCCGTGACCCGGCAGGAAGAGTGCCGGAGAGGATCCGATCGCGGAGTTCTGCGTAGGCCAGGTCGCTCTTGCTGAAGAACAGGTTCTGTCCTGCCATAGCCCCCTGACCGTCCCTTTCCGGAGGTTCCCCACCCCTTGACATCCCGCATCGGACCAGCCGAGTCTAACAGGCGTCGCATCTTATAAGATATGAGAGAGGCTCCGCAGTGAAGATCACCAACGTCTACGAGGGCGTCGTTCCGATCAGCTCCTCGATCCGCAACGCCTGGATCGACTTCAGCTCCATGGACTGTTCGATCGTGGCGATCGAGAGTGACGTCATCCGGGACGGCAAGCCCGTGGTGGGCTACGGCTTCAACTCCAACGGCCGCTACAGCGCCGGAGAGATCCTGCGCCGCCGGGTCCTGCCCCGCCTCCTCGAGGCCGAGCCCAACAGCCTGCTCGACGAGCGGGGCGGCCTGGACCACGCCAAGGCGTGGGACGTGATGATGACCAACGAGAAGCCCGGCGGGCACGGCGAGCGCTCGGTCGCGGTCGGTGTGGTGGACATGGCCCTGTTCGACCTTGCCTCCAAGATCGAGGGCAAGCCGCTGTACCGGTATCTGTCCGAGCGCTACGGCGACGGGCAGCCCGACGACTCCGTCTTCGTCTACGCCGCCGGCGGCTACTACGCCCCGGGCAAGACCCTCACCGACCTTCAGGACGAGATGCGCGGCTTCCTCGACCTGGGCTACGACGTCGTCAAGATGAAGATCGGCGGCGCCGACCTGGCGGAGGACCTGCGCCGTATCGAGGCCGTCATCGACGTCCTGGACGGCGACGGCTCCCGGCTGGCCGTCGACGTCAACGGCCGCTTCGACCTCAACACGGCCCTGGAGTACGGCCGGGCCATCGAGCCCTACGGGCTGTTCTGGTACGAGGAGATCGGCGACCCGCTCGACTACCACCTCAACGCCACCGTCGCCGAGCACTACACCGGCGCCATCGCCACCGGCGAGAACCTCTTCTCCCTCCAGGACGCCCGCAACCTGATCCGCTACGGCGGCCTGCGCCCCGACCGCGACACCATCCAGGTCGACCCCGCGCTCTCCTACGGTCTGGTGGAGTACCTGCGCATCCAGGACATGCTCCGTCAGCACGGCTGGTCATCGAGGCGCTGCATCCCGCACGGCGGGCACCAGTTCTCCCTGCACATCGCGGCCGCCCTCAAGCTCGGCGGCAACGAGTCCTACCCGGGCGAGTTCCAGCCCACCGGCGGCTTCGCCGACGACGCCGTCGTAGAGAAGAGCCGCGTCGGCCTGACCGACACCCCCGGCATCGGCTTCGAGAGCAAGGCCGCCTTCTACAAGGTGCTGCGCGCCCTGCACAGCTGACCGCCACCCCACCGCGGACGCGCCCGCCACCGGGCGGGCGCCGTCGGCCGGCGCCACCGGATACGGGCGCCACACACGAACGAGATCGGGGGCGCGCGAGCCGCATCGCGTCCCCGCACCACCCCCCACGGGACAGGGCTACACACGATCGTCGTGCAAGGGAGCACCAACGATGACAAGCACCACCGCCGCCGGCCGCCCGCAGCGGTCACGGCTGAGCCGTCTCATACGTGAGCTGTGGTTCCAGGTCGTACTGGCCGCCGTCCTCGGCATCGCCGTGGGCATCCTCGCGCCCGGCCTGGGTGAGGACCTGAAGCCGCTCAACGACTGGTTCATCGCGCTGGTCAAGATGATCGTGATCCCGGTCGTCTTCTGCGTGGTCACCACCGGCATCGCCTCCATGGACAACCTGCGCAAGGCGGGCCGGATCGGTGTGAAGGCGATCGGCTACTTCCTGGTGCTGTCCCTGGCGTCCATGCTGATCGGGCTGGTCGTCGCCAACATCTTCCAGCCCGGCTCCGGCCTGCACGTCAACCCCTCGTCACTGAACGCCGACGACGTGCCCAAGACCGCTACGGAGCACGCCACCTTCACCGGCTTCGTCTCCTCCCTCATCCCCGTCTCCTTGCTGGGCGCGATCACCGGGGACGCGATCCTGTCCGCGCTGATGGTCTCGATCGTCTTCGGTGTGGCCCTGAACATGGCCGGCGAAGAAGGGGCACCGCTGACCCGCGGCATCAAGGCGCTGTCGGACGTCGTCTTCCGCATCGTGGGCTGGGTGATGCGGCTCGCGCCCTTGGGCACCCTCGGCGCCCTGGCCACCGTGGTCGCCACCTACGGCGCCGAGAGCCTCAAACAGCTCGGCTACCTCATCATCCTGTTCACCGCGACCTGCGTCGTCTACGTCCTGGTCGTCCTCGGCGCCATCATGCGGGCCTGCCGCCTGAGCCTGTTCGGCCTCATCCGCTTCCTCAAGGCCGAACTGCTCGTCGCCCTCAGCACCTGTTCCAGCGAGGCCGTCCTGCCTCAGCTGGTACGCAAACTGGAGATCCTCGGCATCGGCCGGCCCGTGGTCGGCATCGTCATTCCCTCCGGGTTCTCCTTCAACCTGGACGGCTCCGCGGTCTACCTCACGATGGCCTCCCTCTTCCTGGCCCAGGCCATGGGCATCGACCTGTCCTGGCAGCAGCAGCTGATCATGGTCGGCGTCATGATGCTCACCAGCAAGGGCACCGCCGGGATCGCGGGCGGCGCGTTCATCGTCCTCGCCAGCACCGTCACCGCGGTCGGCCACATCCCGCTCGCCGCCCTCTCCCTGATCGTCGGCATCGACCGCATCCTCAACGAGGGCCGCGTCTTCATCAACGTCCTCGGCAACGCCGTCGCCACCATCGTGATCGGCAAGTGGGAGAACGACTTCGACACCGAACAGGCCCGCAAGGTCCTGCACTCCCGCACCACCACGCCGCCGCAGGCCGAGTCGGACACCACCAAGGTCGGCGCCGGCAAGTAGCCGTGCCGGTCGAGTGCGGTCACCCCTCGACGGCATGTACGTCACCCACCCACGCCCAGCGTCTCCTGCTCGACGACCATCCGGCTCGAAGTCCCGCGGCAGGCAACGCGGTCTCCCAGCTGACAGCCACGATGGAGGCGCTGGGAGGTTCGGTCACCGCCCTCGCCGTCGTCAGCCGACGCCGACCCTCTCGACAGGTCCTTCCCTGAGATTCTCGACGAAGTGGGCTTCGCCTCCGGCGCTGGCAAGTGTCTGTGGTCGACCGTGGAGAGACAGTCGTTCTGGCAGCCGCCGATGCGGGCCCCCAGGGCCCCAGGGCCGGAGCAGGGTTCGTCCAGGGCTGTCCTGGGATGCCGCGACGCAGAAGCGACACCGGATCCGCTGGGTGGGACCACTCCACCAGGCAGAGACCGCCGATCCATGGATAAACCTTCCTCTCCCGCCCCTGCGCGGGCGCCCCTACGGTCGAGGCCGCAGGCGCTCACCCGCCCGCCGCAGCGAAGGAGCGAGCCCCCATGAAGAAGACATCGACAACCACGAGGCCGCCGACCGACCTTGTCGAGACGGCCTTCACCGTCAACGGCGACGAGGTGCGCCTCGCTTTGGATCCTCGCGAGTCCTTGCTCGACGTGCTGCGCGAGCGTCTCGTGCTGACCGGAACCAAGAAGGGGTGCGATCAGGGGCAGTGCGGTGCCTGCACGGTGCACATCGACGGCCGTCGCGTCGTGTCCTGTCTGACTCCGGCGGTCCAGGTCGCGGGACAGGACGTGACGACCATCGAGGGCGTCGCGGCTCCCGACGGCACGCTGCACCCGTTGCAGCAGGCGTTCGTCGACTGCGACGCCCTGCAGTGCGGCTACTGCACACCTGGGCAGGTGATGTCCGGCCTGGCCTGCCTGGCCGAAGGCCACACCGAGACCGACGGCGACATCCGTGAGTACATGAGCGGCAACCTGTGCCGATGCGGCGCGTATGTCGGCATCACCGCCGCCATCCGCCGAGTGGCCGACCAGGCCAAGCAGAGCGAGGTGTAGACGGTGCGCTCATTCGCCTATGTAGTGCCCGACAGCGTCGGCGGGGCCGTCGACGCCCTGGCCGCCGCCGAGCCGGGCACCAAGATCCTGGCCGGTGGCACGACCCTGTACGACCTGATGAAGCTCGGCATCGAGGCGCCGCCGGCCGTCATCGACATTCACCGTCTCGCCGAGCTGACCGAGATCAGTACGGGTGAGGACGGACTGTCGTTCGGTGCGGGAGCGAAAATGGCCGAGGTCGCCGACCATCCGGTCGTACGCCGCGACTATCCGGCGCTGTCGGAATCCTTGTGGCGGGCGGCGTCCCAGCAACTGCGCAACATGGCGACGGTCGGCGGGAACCTGCTGCAACGCACGCGGTGCGGCTACTTCCGCGGGGGAGCGGAGTTCCCCTGCAACAAGAGGAATCCCGGCAGCGGCTGTGCGGCTCTCGAGGGACTCGACCGCACCCACGCGCTGCTGGGCACCAGCGACACCTGCATCGCCACCTACCCGGGCGACTGGGCCGTGGCCCTGATCGCGTTCGACGCCGAACTCGACGTGGTCGGCCCAGCAGGCGAGCGGACGCTGCCGCTCGGCGAACTGCACCTCGAACCGGGAGACAACCCCCTGCTCGAACACACCCTGGCTCCCGATGAGTTGATCCTGCGGATCCGCGTTCCCGCGACACCCACCGGTCGCGGCTCCACCTACCACAAGATCCGTGACCGGGAGTCCTACGCCTTCGCCCTCACCTCGGCCGCCACCGCCGTGACGCTGGACGCACAGGGAATGGTCACGGACTGCCGGATCGGTTTGGGCGGGGTCGCCACGCGCCCCTGGCGAGCGACGGCAGCGGAACGCTCACTGATCGGCGAACAACTCACCATGGAAACCGCCCGCCACGCGGGGGAAGTCGCCTTCGCCGAGGCCCGCCCTCCTCGCACCGGCGCGTTCCGAGTCGAACTGGGCGTCCGCACCGTTACCGACGCACTGCTCACCGCCGGGAAGCGAGCCGCCTGATGAAGAACCCAGACCTGCGCCGCGTCGACGCCCACGAAAAGGTCACCGGCACCGCACGCTACGGCGCCGACCGCGTCCCGGACGACCTGGCGTACGCCATGTTCGCCCAGGCCACGATCGGCAAGGGCCGCAGCGTGGCCATCGACACCGCCGCGGCCGAGGCGGTCCCCGGTGTCCGTCTGGTCCTGACCCGGTTCAACGAGGACGAACTGCGCGGCCCCGGGTTCCTGATGGGCGGAGGCTTCGCCTTCCAGAGCCTGCAGCCGCTGCTCAGCGATGTCGTCGCCTACCGAGGACAGCCGATCGCGTTGATCGTCGCCGACACCCTGGTCGCCGCCACCGAGGCGGCGGAACTCGTCCGGGCACGCTACGAGACCGAGCCGTTCGCCGTCGGAATCGACGACGAAGGCGCCACCTCCGTCCTCCAGGAAGAAGCCATCCCGCTGCCCTGGCTCGCCGACGTCAAGGTGGGCGACGCCGAGACCGCGTACGCGGCGAGCCCGGTGCAGATCGACGAGACCTACCTGCACCCGGCCCAGCACCAGGTCCCGATAGAGCTGATCAGCTCGGTCGTGGAATGGCGGGGCGACAGGCTCGTAGTGCACGAGAGCACCCAGAACGCCGGCGCACTCCGCCACGGAGTGGCCACGCAACTGAACCTCGATCCGGCCGACGTCGACGTCATCTCGCCCTACATCGGAGGCGGCTTCGGATCCCGCAACGCACTGCAGCCGCACATCGGGCCACTGGCGCTCGCCGCACGTCGGCTGATGCGTCCGGTCAAGCTGGTCATTCCGCGTCCGCAGACGTTCCACACCGGCAGCTTCCGGCCGGTCAGTCGTCATCGCATCCGGCTCGGCGCCGACCCGTCGGGACGGCTCCTGGCCGCCCTGCACGACACGGAGCACCAGACGTCCCGCCACGACCTGTTCCCCGCCATGTTCACGGAGATGACGTCGAGACTGTACGCCGTACCCCACTTCGGGGGACGCCAGCGCCTGGTGCAGACCGACGTCCAGACGCCGGGATACATGAGGGATCCGCACGAGGGCCCGGCCGGCTTCGCGTTCGAGTCGGCCATCGACGCACTGGCCTACGCCACCGGCCAGGACCCCGTCGAGCTGCGGTTGGCCAACGACACCGCCACGGACCCGGTCACCGGTCTGCCTTTCTCCTCCCGCCACCTGGCGCAGTGTCTGAAGCGGGGTGCGGAACGGTTCGGATGGCAGAAACGCGATCCGCGGCCGGGGGCGATGCGTGCCGCTGACGGATCGCTCGTGGGCCTGGGCGTCGCTGCCGGCGCCTACCCGGCCATGGTCGCTCCGGCCGTGGCCCGAATGTCCGCGGCAGCCGATGGCCGGGTGACCGTCGGCGTCGACGGCCACGAGATGGGGCAGGGCATCCGCTCGGCCATCGCCCTCCTGGTCGCGGAGGACCTCGGTGTTCCCGTGCGGGACGTCGTCGTACGGGTCGGTGACACGCGCTTCGCGCCGCAGCATCTCACCGCCGGTTCGTGGGGCACCGCGACCGCGTTGCCCGCGGTGCACAAGGCACTTGGCGAGCTGCGCAAGCTGCTCGGCACGGGCGACACCGGGACAGTGGATGTGGCAGCCGCGGTCCGGGCCACCGGACACGGGTCGCCGGAGGTGGAGGTGACCTCCTTGGGACCGGGCCAGCCCCCCGAGATGCTCGACCGTTCACGGGCCGGCCTGACCGCCCCTGCGGGTCCGGTCTTCCCCGACTTCACGGCCTTCAGCTGGGTCGCTCACTTCGTCGAAGTGCGGGTCGAGGCCACGACACGGCGCATCAGTGTGCCCAGGGCGCTCTGCGTGGCCGACTGCGGCCGGGTCGCCAGCCCGGTCACGGCGGCCAGTCAGGTCCGCGGGGGCGTGATCTGGGGCATCAGCCAGGCGCTCCGCGAGTCGAGCGAGGTCGACCCGCGCTTCGGCGGATTCCTCAACACAACGCTGGAGGAGTACCCCGTCGCGGTCAACGCCGACATACAGGAGATCGACTTCGACTTCATCGACGAGCCCGACCTGCTCCTCAACGACGTCGGGGTGAAGGCCCTCGGCGAGGCCACGATGGTCGGCGCTGCAGCCGCTGTCGCGAACGCGGTCTTCCACGCCACCGGTCAGCGACAGAACCAGCTGCCCATCCGGATCGAGCACGTGATGTAGGCCGTCAACTCGTCAGGATCACTCCGGGCAGGCTCCGGGCAGGAGTGCCTGGGTGGTGCGACCGACGTCGCATCACCCGGCGACGGAGGCTCGTTGTCGACGTCGACGCAGGACGAGTCGACCGGGATCACTGGAAATTCAGCCTCCCGGAAATGCGCATCCGCGGCTTGACCGGGTGTTGCTCTGCACGGCGCAGGCCCCGTTCGCCAACGCGCTCTTCGATGCCGCCGGCCTGTCCGGCCATCGGTCCCCGTCCCACCGCCGGACCTACCAGGGCCGCCCCGCGTATGCGCTCAGCGTCCGCGTGGCGGCAACCGGACCTAGCTCCCTGCGGAGAACCCGGAGAACGACCCATGCTGAACATCGCGGACACACTCCACCGCTGGTGCCGCGAGGCACGCCCCTTCGCCCTGGCCACCGTCGTCGACGTCACCGGAAGCGCACCCCTGCCCGTCGGTACGTCGGTCGCGGTGGACGAGGACGGCAACGCCGTCGGCAGCATCTCCGGCGGCTGCGTCGAGGGCGCCGTCTACGAATTGTGCCGACAGGTGCTCAGTGACCGGGGCGCCCCGCAGCGCACCTGGTTCGGCTACTCCGACGACGACGCCTTCGCTGTCGGCCTGACCTGCGGCGGCGAACTCGACGTCCTCGTCCAGCGCATCGACCCCGCGACCCAGCCGCATCTCGGCGCGGCCCTCGCCGAGGTCGCCGGGGGCCGACCCGCCGCCGTGGCCCAGGTCGTCGACGGGCCCGACGGACTGATCGGCGCCACCCTGAGTGTTCTCGGTGACAGCTGCATCGCCGACGGGTCGCTGGCCGCAGGGCCGACAGGCCAAGCGGTGGCGGACCCGGCCACAGCCCAGCTGCGAGCGGGACGCACCGCGCTCGTCTCGCTCGGCGGGGACGCGGACACCTGCCCCGACCGGCTCTCCGTCCTCGTCCACGTGGCCGCGACCCGCCCCCGCATGCTGATCTTCGGCGCGGTCGACTTCGCCACCGCGCTCAGCCAGGCCGGCCGCTTCCTCGGCTACCGGGTCACCGTGTGCGACGCCCGCCCCGTCTTCGCCACCGCGGCACGCTTCCCATACGCGGACGAGGTCGTGGTCGACTGGCCGCACCGCTACCTGGAACGCACCGAGGTGGACGGTGGTACCGCCGTCTGCGTCCTCACGCACGACGCCAAGTTCGACGTCCCCCTGCTGCAGCTGGCACTTGATCTGCCGGTTGTCGGTTACGTGGGCGCGATGGGGTCCCGTCGGACGCACGATGAACGCCTGCGTCTCCTGCGCGCGGCGGGCGTCGCGCAGGAGCGATTGGCTCGGTTGCGCTCCCCGATCGGTCTCGACCTCGGTGCGCGCACGCCCGAGGAGACGGCGATCTCCATCACCGCGGAGATCATCGCCCACGCCAACCACGGCACGGGCCTGTCCCTGACCCTCGGTACGGGCCCGATCCACCGGCCAGGTCACCAGGCACTCGACGAGCGTCGCGCCCTCAACGCCCCCTACTGACGCCGTGACCGGGCGCACCCTCCGGGACCCAACCGCCCCCTCCCACACAAGGACTGATCATGACGACCTTCGCCCTCGCCGGGGACGGCGCCGACGCTGGTGCTACATGGACGAGCCCACCCTGTGACGGCTGCCCAGGAGGAGCCCCATTCCCGGACCGGTGTTCCTCACCGTCGACGACGATCCGGCGGTCGGACTTTCTCCGGACCGAAGGCTCGGATGTCGGATTTCCGGGATCCGGCGCTCGTGGCTGGCTTCGGCTCCCCGGCGGGGCGGAACGTTGCGGCGGAAGCCGGCCGACCACAGCGCCTGGCGCCTAAGGGAGAGAGTCTTTCGTGAACGTCACGACCACGGCGAACGCGCCGCAGGACCGGCGGGTGCCCACACTCGTCATGGCCTGCGTCGGCGTGTTCGTCGCCTATCTGCCGGTGAGCACCGTCTCGGCGAGCCTGCCCGCCATTCAGCGGGCGCTGGACGCATCGACCGCGCAGCTGTCCTGGGTGAGCGTCGCGTTCGTGCTGCCCATGGCCGCGCTCATCCTCACCGCGGGCGTCTTCGGTGACGTGCACGGCCGCAAGAAGGTCTTCCAGGCGGGCCTGGCCTTCAGTGGTCTGGGTGCCCTGATCGCCCTGTGCGCCCAGTCGATCGAGGTCGTCTGGGCCGGGCAGGCCTTCGCCGGTCTGGGCGCGGCCGCGTTGCTGCCCACGTCCCTGGCGCTGATCAGCCACGCCGTCCCCGACCCGCGCGAGCGCGGGAAGTTCGTCGGCGTGTGGGCGACCTCCCTGATGGCCGCCCTCGCACTCGGCTCCGTCATCGCGGGCGTGATCCTCGACCACTTCGCGTGGCGCTGGATCTACCTGCTGCCCGTCCCCGCCTCGCTGCTCGCGCTGGCCGTCGCGGCGAAGCTGCTCACCGACTCCCGTGCCCCGGGCACGCGCCGACTGGACTGGCCCGGCCAGCTCACCGCCGCGCTGGCCATCACCGCTCTGGTCTACGGGATCATCGAGGGCGGCGCCGACTCCTTCACCGACGCCAAGGTGATGCTTGCCCTGTCCATCGCCGTCGTCGCATCGGTCGCTTTCGTCCTGGTGGAGCGGCGCAGCTCCAGCCCGATGCTGGACCTGACACTGTTCCGCAGCCCCTCCTTCACCGCCACCGCGCTGATCGCCATGATCAGCTTTCTCGGGCTCATCGGGTTCTTCTTCGCCCTCAGCCTCTACTTCGGCATGGTCCAGCAGCTCAGCACCCTGGAATCGGCCTGGCGGCTGCTGATGGTGTGCATGGTGCCGCTGGTCCTCGGTGTCCCCATAGGGCGCCTGGTGCACCGGATGTCTCCTCGGGTGCTGATTCCCGGCGGCCTGCTGCTCTCGGTGGTCGCGCTGCTGTCGCTGACCCCGATCGGCGCCAACAGCTCGTTCGGTTCACTGGCCTGGCGGCTGGCCCTGCTCGGCCTGGGCATGGCTTTCGTCATCACCCCGATGACCGCCACCGCCGTCAGTTCGGTGCCGTTCCACCAGGCCGGTATGGCCGCTGCCGCCAACAGCGCCTTCCGTCAGCTCGGTGCCGCCCTCGGCCCCGCTGTCCTGGGCGCGCTGCTGTCCTCTCGGGCCGTGGACGCTCTGCCTGGACATCTCACCGCCGCTGGGCTGGACGGGGCGACGGTCCGGCGCGTCACCGAGGCCACGGACGCCGGCGGACTGAGTGCGGTCGGCGGGCTTCGCATGGGCGCGGACACCCCGCGTGTCCTCGGCGCCCTGTCGCAGGCATTCGTCGACGGTCTTCAGCTCTGCCTGGTCGTCGCGGCCGCCCTGACCCTGCTGGCAGCCGCAGTGGGATTCGTCCTGCTGCGCAGGCCGCAGCAGTCGGCCCCAGCGGCCGCAGGCCCGGCTCCCTCCGACCAAGGGCCTCGCACCCCCGACGTGCCCACCGCCGACACTCGGCCGGAAGCCGGGCCGCAGGCAGCCGCCACCCCTCGGTGAGCGCCGGCCCCGCACCGAGGTGACACCCGACGTACCGGCACGGCTCAGGAGCGGACAGCCACCGAGCCGGTACCGGCGCCGTCCGTGGGGACGGGCGCGGCGCCGCTCAGTGGCCTGGGACCGGACCCTTCCGGTCCCAGGCCACACGGCGCTGTCGTACGACATGACGTGAACAAAGCCCGCTCGAAACAGGAGCCATCGATGCAGTCCCCTTCGCCCGACGCGCTTGATCTGAAGCTGCTGCACGCGCTCCAGGTGGACGGGCGGGCGCCGTTCAGCCGTATCGCCGAGGTCCTCGGGGTGTCCGACCAGACCGTCGCCCGCCGCTTCCGCAAACTGCGCACCACCGCCGGACTCAGGATCGTCGGCATGACCGACGAGAGCCTGCTGGGCCGCCAGAGCTGGATCGTCCGGCTGCGCTGCTCTCCCGACGTGGCCGAACAACTCGCCAATGCGCTGGCCCGGCGCCCGGACACCTCGCACGTCGATCTCATCTCCGGCGGCACCGAAGTGCTGTGTGCCATGAAACCCAGCAGCCGACAGGCCCGCGACGAGCTGCTCTTCGACCGCCTGCAACGCACGCCTCAGGTCATTTCGGTCAGCGCCCACTGCCTGCTGCACACCTTCTACGGCGGTCCCCTCGGCTGGCTCGACAAGACCCAAGCGCTCGAACCCGACCAGGAGGCGGCACTGCGCCTCCCCTACAGCGAACCGGTAGCCGCCCCCATCGCTCTTGAAGGAGCGGACGAGGCGCTGCTCGCCGTGCTGCGGCGCGACGGCCGGGCAACCTTCAGCGAGCTGCAGACCAGCACCGGCCAGTCGGAGTCCGCTGTCAAGCGGCGCCTGGAGCGTCTGCGCTCCACGGGCATCCTCTACTTCAAAGTGCAGCATGACCGCGAGTCCCTCGGACACGGCATCAGCGCGATGCTCTGGCTCACCGTCGCTCCCTCCGCACTCGACGCCGCCGGACGGAAGCTGGCAGAACACCACGAGGTCCGCTTCGCCGGCGCCACCACCGGCCAGGCCAACCTCGTCGCCACCGTCGCCAGCCCGACCACGGGCGAGCTCTACACCTACCTGAGCGAGAAGATCGGCGGCCTCGACGGCGTGCAGGCCGTGGAAACCGCCCTGACCCTGCGGCATGTCAAGCAGCTCACCTACGAGCCGAGCCGCTGACCGCCGAACGGCCACCAGGCGACTGAGATCGCGCATGGACCCTTGCGTACGGATGCGTACGGACTGACGGAGCGACTCGTGGTTGGGTGCTGCACAGTCGACGGACGCGTTCGTTCATGCCCGTATGGTGCCGACCCCGGCTATTCAGCGAATTGGGTGAGCTGACGTCCTGACAGCAGCAAGGTGCCGCTGAGCTGCAAGGATGCGAGTGTCGAGTTCGTACCGGGTTGGGCCATGGGCTGTCGGTGGCGGCCGATGGGAAGACGCTGGTTGGGCACGCGGGAGCAGTGCTGCCGCTGAGGCTCGCGGACGCTGGAGCCGGCCGGGTGCGTGCGGGTCCTGCGGTGCAACGACGGATCCGCCGTGACCGCCCAGACGGTGATCCCGGCCACCGGGATCTCCCTGGCCACCGGGATCTCCTGCCGGCGGCCACGCGGCGCCCGCTCTGGAAGCGCTGACCGGCTGTGGCGTCCTCTACGGCTCAGCCAGGGACCGCCGATCCATGGACAAACCTTCCCCTCCCGCCCCTGCGCGGGCGCCCTTACGGTCGAGGCTGCGGGCGCTCACCGGCCCGCCGTAACGAAGGAGTAAGACCCTCATGAAGATGACCGGCAACACGATCCTGATCACCGGCGGAACCTCGGGCATCGGGCTCGGTCTGGCCCTGCGTCTGCACGAGGCCGGCAACAAGGTGATCGTCGCCGGCCGGCGCAAGGAACTCCTCGACGAGATCACGGCCGAGCACCCGGGCATCGACGCACTCGTCCTCGATGTCGCGGACCCCGACTCGATCGCCCGGGCCCGTGAGACCGTGACGGCGAGCCACCCGGGGCTGAACGTCCTGGTCAACAACGCCGGCATCATGCTGCGGGAGAACCTCCTGGACCCGGCCGAACTCCCGGTCGCCGAGGATCACGTCGCGACCAATCTGCTGGGCACGATCCGGATGACGTACGCTTTCCTGCCGCTGCTGGCGGGCAAGGACGACGCGGTCGTCATGAACGTCACCTCGTCGCTGGCGTTCGTCCCGTATCAGAGCACCCCGACCTACAGCGCGACCAAGGCCGCGCTGCACTCCTTCTCCGAGAGCCTGCGCATCCAGCTCGCCGGTGCCGAGGCCGGCGTCCAGGTGATCGAGGTGGTCCCGCCGGGCGTGCGCACGACCCTGATGGGCCAGCAGGACAGCGACCAGTCCATGCCGTTGGACGACTTCCTCACCGAGACCCTCGACCTGCTGCGCGAGAAGCCCGACGCGAAGGAGTTGGTCGTCGAGCGCGCCCGGTTCATCCGCGACGCGCAGGCCAACGGCTCCTACGACGACGTCCTCGCCATGATCAGCGGCAGCTGACCGACCCGTCGTGCCCGACGCGGAACAACAGCACACGGGCGGGCCGTGCGGGGCCACATCGTGGACGAATGCGAGTTCGACCCGCCTCGGGGAGGTCCTCACCGAGGATGCGGAACGGTAAGGAAGCGTCTGCGGCTTCGCCCCGGTCGTCGCACTGGAGGCGACCGGCTCCGTCCTGAGCGCCGGGGGGCACGCGAGCGCCCGTCTGACACGACGAACAGCGTCGTGTCAGACGGGCCGGGGCGGGCGACGAGGCCCGGGGCCGGTCCAAAGCGTTGGGCGTCGTCGACGGGGGACCGTCGCGGCGGGCCGTCTTCCCTGCCGACGGTCTGCGGCGCACCGCCGACAGCCGGCGATTTCCCAGCGGGTCGTTCAGGTCACGTGATCATCGGGTCGACTCGCTGCGCGCGCCCTCGGCGTCGGCCGTACGAGCGGGCTTCGCGCGGGCGAGAGAGGAGGGCACAGCCATGGATCGGCGGTCTCTGGATAGCCGGGCGGGATGCGGCGAGGATGGGCGCATGGACAAGAAGGAACTGGCGGAATTCCTGCGTCACCGGCGTGAGACGTTGCGCCCCCGCGATGTCGGGCTGGTCGAGGGGCCGCGCAGGCGTACGCAGGGGCTGCGCCGCGAGGAGGTCGCGCAGCTCGCCGGCATGTCCACCGACTACTACGCCCGGCTGGAACAGGAGCGTGCTCCGCAGCCCTCCGTCCAGATCACCACGGCTCTCGCCCGGGCACTGCGGCTGACCCTGGACGAACGCGACCACCTCTTCGTGCTCATCGGCCACAACGCCCCGGCCCGCTTCCACCGCTCCGAACACGTCAGCCCGACGCTGATGCGGGTCTTGGACCGCCTGGACGACACCCCGGCTCTGGTAACGACCGACCTGGTCGACACCCTCGCGATGAACCCGCTGGCCGTCGCGCTGCTCGGCGACCAGATGCGCCACACCGGTCTGGCCAGCAGCGGCTACTACCGATGGTTCATGGACCCGGCCGAGCGTCTCGTGTATCCCGAGGAGACCCATGAAAGCCACGGCCGCGCCCAGGCAGCACGCCTGCGGGCCGCGCTGACCGCCGGCAGCGACACCCCCCGCGCCGCCCGGATCCTCGCCGAACTCCAGGAACACAGCCCCGAGTTCGTCCGCATGTGGGAACTTCAAGAAGTCGCCCGCTACGGCGACTGCAAGACCATCCTCCATCCCGAACTCGGCCGCATCGACGTCGACGCCCAGCTCCTGTACACCGAGAACCGCGCCCAGACCCTGGTGGTGCTGACCACTCGCCCCGGCACGGAGAGCCACAGCAAACTCGAACTGCTCTCCGTCATCGGACACCAGCAGCTCACCCCCTGACGTCCTGGACCGGGGACCGGGGACCGGGCCGGGCTCGGCGCGGGAGGGGCCGCGGACCTGGGCACCCTGGAATGGTGCAGCCCGCACGGCTTTTGCCCTGCGCTCTGCGGCCAGACATGTCGGCTCCTGCGCTGTCCGGGCTCCGTGATCGGGCCGCCCATTTGACCGGATGCCCCCTCCGTTTTACTCTCGAATGCGTACGGAGGCAGCATCCGTTTTGATGCGGCCGCACGATCACGGCAGGCAGGAGGGCGCATGAGCGCCGTCGAACAGCGGGGACGCAAGCCCCGCGCGGACGTCCAGCGCAACCGCGCCGCCCTCCTGGAGACCGCGCAGCGTCACTTCCTGCAGCACGGGGTCGGCACCTCCCTCGAGGCGGTGGCCAAGGAGGCGGGCGTCGGGC
>NZ_JAAKZY010000015.1 GCF_011045015.1 Streptomyces scabichelini
CATCTCCCCCCTGCTCCACCCTCGTCCCGGCACCCACGTATGTCCCCGGAGGGATCCCGTTGCCGAGCAAGTCTTCCGCGCGCATAGCCGCGCTCACTGTCGCCGCCGTCTGTTCCACCGTCTCCGCCGTTGTACTCACCGGCTCCGCCCATGCGGATGCCGTGGCCGTCCACGACATCCAGGGCAGCACCCGGACATCCCCGCTCGCGGGCCAGCAGGTCACGGACGTGACCGGTGTCGTGACCGGGGTGCGGACCTACGGTTCGTCCCGGGGCTTCTGGATCCAGGACCCGGCCGCGGACGACAACCCGGCCACCAGCGAAGGAATCTTCGTCTTCACCAGTTCCACGCCGAAGGTCGCCGTCGGGGACTCGGTGAAGGTCTCGGGCACGGTCACGGAGTTCGTGCCGGGCGGTGCCTCCTCGGGCAACCAGTCGGTCACGGAGATCACCAGGCCGACGGTGACGGTGGTGTCGAGCGGCAACGCGCTCCCGGCGGCCGCGGTCGTCAGCAGCCGTTCCGTGCCGGACGCGTACACGCCCGCGGGCGATGCGGCCGCGAACGGCTCGCTCAACGGGCTGGCCCTGCAGCCGAAGAAGTACGCCCTCGACTTCTACGAGTCCCTGGAGGGCATGAACGTCAAGATCGGCTCGTCCCGTGTGGTCACCGCGACCGACCCGTTCTCCGAGCTGTGGGTGACGGTGAAGCCGTACGAGAACCCGAACCGCCGCGGCGGCACCGTCTACGGCTCGTACTCCTCGCAGAACACCGGCCGGCTCCAGGTCCAGTCGCTGATCCCGACCGCCACCGAGCCGTTCCCGACCGCGAACGTCGGCGACACCCTGGCGGGCACCACGGAGGGCCCGCTCGACTACACCCAGTTCGGCGGCTACACGCTGACCGCCCGCACCCTCGGCACGGTCACCGACGGCGGCCTGAAGCGCGAGACGACCCGCAAGCAGGATCGCGGTGAGCTGGCGGTGGCGACGTACAACGTCGAGAACCTCGATCCGACGGACGACTCCTTCGCCGATCACGCGGCCGCGATCGTGGACAACCTGCGGTCGCCCGACATCGTGTCCCTGGAGGAGATCCAGGACAACAACGGGGCGACGAAGGACGGTACGGTCGCCGCCGACCAGACGATGCAGAAGCTGGTCGACGCGATCGGGGCGGCGGGCGGTCCGGCGTACGAGTGGCGGTCCATCGACCCCGTCGACCTCGCGGACGGCGGTGAGCCGGGCGGCAACATACGCCAGGTGTTCCTCTTCAACCCGGAGCGCGTCTCCTTCACCGACCGCGCGGGCGGCGACGCGACGACCGCCGTGGGCGTCACGAAGGCGAACGGCAAAGCGCGCCTCACGGCGTCCCCGGGCCGTATCGACCCGGCGGACGAGGCGTGGAAGAACAGCCGCAAGCCACTCGCGGGTGAGTTCGCCTTCCGCGGCAAGACGGTCTTCGTGATCGCGAACCATTTCGCGTCGAAGGGCGGTGACCAGGCGCTGCACTCCCAGTACCAGCCGCCGGTCCGCTCCTCGGAGACCCAGCGCCACCTTCAGGCGAAGTCGGTGAACGCCTTCGTCAAGGACATCCTCGCGGCACAGAGGAACGCGTCCGTCGTCACGCTCGGCGACATCAACGACTTCGAGTTCTCCGAGACCACGAAGCTCCTGGAGGACGACGGCGTCCTCTGGTCGGCCATCAAGTCCCTGCCGAAGAGCGAGCGTTACAGCTACGACTTCCAGGGCAACAGCCAGGTTCTCGACCAGATCCTGATCAGCCCGTCGATCCGCAAGGACTGCGACTTCACCTACGACAGCGTGCACATCAACGCGGAGTTCGCCGACCAGATCAGCGACCACGACCCGCAGGTGCTGCGCTTCAGGCCGTAAGTGCCGCAGCTCCCGCGCACGGACGAGCCCGGCCCCGTCGTCCGGGGGGCCGGGCTCGTCTCGTACGCCGACGTGTCCGGGCTCAGGCGAAGACGCCGTTCAGCCAGCCCTGCCAGGCGATCTCGTTGCTCTTGGCGTCGGCGCCGGCCGCGAAGTCGTGGACGCTGATGCCGACCGGGGCGCCCCAGTGGTTGCGTCCGAAGAAGCGGTAAAGGGCGTTGTCCGTGCGCAGCCCGATGAAGTACGGGTTACGGAAGTCGACCACCGCGTCCAGGCTCCGGCCGTCCGGTCCCTGGGCCCGCACCCGCGCTCCCTCCGCGGCGTCGTCCGGCAGACCGAGGGCGCGTCCTGCGGTGGTGAGGGCGTCGGGCGCCTTGGACGCCTCAGGGCCTTCGAGCGTGGTGAACGTGACGGCGCGGCCCGCGAAGTGCGTCACGTACTCACGCAGAGTGTGCAGGTAGAAGTCGGTGTGCTTGTTGGCGCCGTCGTACTGGTTGTCCCAGTCGTCGGTGAAGATGCCGCTGTGCACATAGCGCATCCAGGCGCGGCGGCCTCCGTCGCGCGGCTCGATGGTGTGGTCGAGCTGGTTGAGCGCCTGGGTCGGGACGATCTCCTGCAGGTTCTCCGCACGGACGGTGAAGTGGTGCGGCGGATCCCAGACGGTGACGGTGTGGCCCATGCCGGCGTCACCGCCCTCGCGCGGCTCGTATTCCGCGGGCCACAGCCAGCCGCCCGTGCCGCTGGTGATGGCGTCCCACACCTGCTGGGGCGTGGCATCGATCTCGAACTCGCGGGCGATCTCGAATTCCTTGGACATGGTGGGCTCCTGAGCACTACTGGTTCAGTTCCGGGGCCGGCTGGTCGTCGACCGTGGGCTTGGCTGTGGGCTTGGCTGTGGGCTTGACCGTGGGGTGGACGGCGACGACGATCCGGTGATCGCGCCCGCCCTCCGCGTCCCCGTCGTGGTACTTGCGGATGAGCGCGCCCACGCCCTGCGTGAGTTCCTCTATGAACGCGGCCCGGTCCGCCGCCGAGGCGAAGCGCACCTCGCCGTCGAGCGCGTACGTCGCCAGCCGCTTGCGGGCCTTCGCCGCACCCGTGATGAGCGAGCCGACGTCCCGGACGAGCCGGGCGCCGAGCGCGAGCAGCCAGCGGGCCGAGAGCTGGTCACGGAAGCGGTCCGGGTCGGGCTGCAGGGAGGCCAGCGCGAGCGGCGAGATGACGTACGACGCGGCGGTCGCCCGCATCAGCCGCTCGGTGACGTTGCCCTTGCGGCGCTCCCCCGCCAGCTCTACCAGGCCGTGCCGCTCCAGCGCCTTGAGGTGGTAGTTCACCTTCTGGCGCGGCAGCCCGACCTTGCCGGCCAGCATGGTGGCCGACGCGGGGCCTGCCGCCAGCTCGGCGAGCAGCTGGGCCCTCTTGGGGTCCAGGGATGCGGCGGCTGCCGCCGGGTCCTCGATCACGGTGACGTCCAACATGACTTCACCGTCTCACCGAAAACTTTTTTTGTCCAGACGGTTCGAGTTTTCGGTGAGAGGGTCCGAGAAAGGAGTCAGGTGAGGGTGAGGAGATCCGAGAAAGGCGTCACTGGGGCACGAGGCCGAGTGCGTATGAGTAGCGGCTGCCGGTGAACTTCACCCCGGGAGCCGTCCGCACGGCCTCCCACTCCGGCGCGGGCTCCGAAACCGCCAGGGCCTCGTCGTACGACTGCTCGCTCTCCCACTCGGCGTAGTTCAGGACGTGGGTGCCGTCGGTGCTCAGATGGAAGTGCGCGGCGACGAGGCCGCGGTCGTCCTCAGGAGCCGCGGACATGGCAGTGAAGACGGAGTCGACCCAGTCGCGCCGCCGCTCGGCGGCCTCTCCCTCGAAGCCCTCGAAGCCCTCGAAGCCCTCGGAGCCCTCGAAGTCGATCCGCACGGTCACGATGAGCCCGGGCGTGCGAGTGTCACCGGCCGCACGCTCGCGGCTGCGGTAGCGCCGGTACCGTCCGAGGCTCAGCCGCTCGATCCCCGGCACGGCGGTGTCGATCTCGTCGACGCGCTCCTGCCGATGGGTCTTCGCGAATGCCTCGTACGACTGCTCGTCCGCCCACTGAGAGTGATGCAGGAGCGTCGTTCCGTCGTGCCCGGTGTAGACGTAGTAACCGAGCAGGCCCTCGGTCGGCCAGGGCCTGCTCTCCCAGGTGGAGGCGATCGCCTCCACGGTCACCTTCTGCCGCTCGGGCGTCCCCACCCGCCAGGTGCTGAAGAACGGGGCTTCCACCTCGGGGCGGGTCATGTCGGGGTGCGCGTCGGTACGGCGGGTCATCACAGCCTCCAGGGATTCGGCGCTCGGTGTGAGCAGCACCCACCCTCCGACCTCAACCAAAGTTCAGGTCAAGTACGGAGGCTGGCGGAGGCTGTGATCTCCGTTCATCAGCGGAGACCGCTGAAACCGCTGAGACCGCGGAACCCGCGGTGGCTGGGCTGCTGGGTGTGGTGCCGCCGCCGCAGGATCCCCGCCGCGACCACGGCACCGGCTCCGGCGATCAGTACCGGCCGGGGATGCCGCAAGCCGGCCTGTATGACCGTGCTCGCCGCGGTGCGGACGGGCTGCGGGACGTTCTCCTGCACGACGTGCCCGGCATGAGTCGCCTTGCCCTGCACGGCGTGCCCGGCGTGTGCGGCCTTCTCCTGCGCCACGTGCCGGACCTGCGCCGCCTTCTCCTGCGCCACATGACCGGCCTGCGCCGCCTTGCCCTGCACGGTGTGCCCGGCCTCGGACGCCTTGCCCTTGAGCTCGGCGCGCCGCGCACGCGCGCGGGCCCGTACATCGGCCTTGGCCGCCAACTCCTCGACGGTGTCGCCGAGTTGTCCCCTGGTCTCCGCGATCTGCTGTCGCAACTCCTCCGGGCCCTTGGCGCCCTGGGCCGCCTTCGCGGTCCCCTCGGCTTCCGCGCCCTTCCGCTCGTTCATCGATGCGCCCTTTCCTTGATTTCGTCGACGTCGGCCCGGACGCTGTCGAGGGTCTCCTCGGGCAGGGGTGGCGCCGCGCGGCGCAGTTGCGCACGGCCGGTCAGGCCGAGGACGCCCGCGATCACGAAGAGCACGCCCGTGACGATGAGCGCCGACGCCCACACGGACAGCACCAGGGACAGCGCGGCGGCGCCCGTGCCGGCCAGCGCCATCAGGCCCACGTACGCGACGGCGCCCGCCGCGCCGAGCAGGCCGCCGCCACGTCCGGCGCGCCGCCCTTTCTGCGCCAACTCCTCCTTCGCGAGCCGCACTTCCTGCCGTACGAGTTCGGAGAGCTGTTCGGTGGCCTGTCCGACGAGATCACCCACCGAGTGGTGTTCCTCCGGCCGTCGCTGCATGGTCTCGGTCACGGCGCCCCGCCTCCTCTCGTCTCGGGACGCCCGAGTACCCCGCCGTGCCGCAGCCAAAGCGCTCCGCTGGAAATGTGGTCAGGAGCTGCGGGTCCGTCGTGGCTGGTCGCTCCCCCACTCTCGACTTCGCTCGAGCGGGGGGACCCCCATCGCGGCGGAGCCGCACATCGACACAGCCCCGCGCCCCTTACGGGGCGCTGGCGCTCAGCCCTGCCCAGTCCCGCGCTCCCCTGGTCGTCCCAGTCGGGCCAGCTGGCTCTGGAACCAGTCGAGGCGGGCCTGCAGGAGCGCGGCCTCGGCGACGAGCTCGGACACACCGAGCCCCGCGGGCAGGTCACCACCGGCAGGTCCGGCACCTCCGCCGGCCCGTACCCGCAGCCCCTCTCCGCCCAGCCGCGCGAAGGTCGCCAGGGACACGGACGGACGGCCGCGTACGCATCCGGCACAGGCAGCCGCCAGGGCCCGCCAGCCGGGCTTGCCCCACCCGGCGTCGGCCAGCGCCACGGCCCCGGATCCGCAGGTGCAGGGCCCGACCGTGGCGGTGCGGACCCGCTGCCGCGCGTACCGGAACCCGCGCTCGAAGCGGAGGTACGCGCCGAGGACCGACACTTCGAGGAGTACGGCCGCCCGGTGCTCGGCGGTGCACAGCATCGCCTCCGCATCCGTACGGTCATGCACGCAGTGGAAGCCGCAGTCGCAGAGGCGATGCGGTGCCCGGTGCCGCAGCCCGTACACACACCGGGCTTCGTCCAGCACCCCGTAGGGCAGCGCGCCGCCCAGCGACACACCGGTGAACCCGGCCCGGCTGCCGTCCTGCGACAGCATCGGGTGGGCGATCTTGAATCCGGTGGGCGGCTCCGCCGGACGTTCCTCGGGGAGCCGCCACCTCATCGCGCGACCGGAACCTCTTCGACGGCGGGCTCCAACTCCTCGATCTCCTCAGCGAGTTGAAGCTCGTCCTCTTCCACGCGCGGCTGCTCCTCCGCGACTCCGGTGGCGAGCGCCTTACCCAGCCTCATAACGCCTCCCGTGACCGATCACCAACTACCGTCCTCGCCATGGTGACTCAAACGGCGCCGAGTTCCTAGAGCGCCCGTTCGGGCATTCCGCAGCATTCCTTACGTATACCTTGTAGAAGAATTAAGTGGAGCTTCATGGTCGGGGTGCCGAGACTACGGACATGAGCACACCACTCACCCCGCCCTTCGGCCGCGCCCTCTGCGCGATGATCACGCCTTTCACCGAGGACGGACGGCTCGATCCGGACGGTGCGCAGGCGCTGGCCGAGCGGCTGGTCGCGGACGGGTGCGAGGGGCTGGTGCTGTCCGGGACGACCGGGGAGTCGCCGACCACTACGGATGCCGAGAAGGCCGCGCTCGTACGGGCCGTGGTCGAGGCGGTCGGCGGGCGGGCCGCGGTGGTGGCGGGCGTCGGGACCTCCGACACACGGCACACGATCGAGCTGGCCCAGGAGGCCGAAAAGGCGGGCGCGGACGGCCTGTTGGTGGTCTCGCCCTACTACAGCAAGCCGCCGCAGGAAGCCCTTGAGGCCCACTTCCGGGACGTCGCGGACGCGTCCGGGCTGCCGATCGCGCTGTACGACATCCCGGGCCGCACCGGCACGCGGATCGAGCCGGAGACGATGCTGCGGCTCGCCGGGCATCCGCGGATCGTGGCGGTCAAGGACTGTGCGTACGACCTGCTCGGCACCCAGAAGGTGCTGGCCCGCACGGATCTCGCGTACTACACGGGCTGCGAGGAGTTCACGCTCCCGCTGTACGCGGTGGGCGGCGCCGGATACATCAGCACCGTCGCCAATGCCGCTCCCCGCCAACTCCGGGGAATCCTGGACGCGTTCGACGCCGGAGACACCGCCGAGGCCGCCCGGCGGCAGCGACGGGCCATCCCTCTCACCGAGCTGATGATGGCGTCCGGCCTGCCCGGCACGGTCACGGCGAAGGCCCTGCTCGGTGCGCTCGGCCTGCCCGCGGGCCCGGTCCGCGCACCGCTGCGGCCCGCCGGCCGCGAGACGGCCGACGGGCTGCTGGCCGCGTACGAGCGGCTCGTGGCCGCCTGATCAGTGTTCGACGAGGATCAGCGTTCGGTGAAGATCGGCGTCCATTGTCCGGGCGCGCCGTCGCTCCCCTTGAGAGCTCCACTCAGGCGTACGAGTTTGTCGCTGCCGATCGTGGCGAGGACGAGCCGGTTGTGGTGCTCGTTCTCGCCCGGTTCGCTGTACCAGAGGATGAGCCGCTTGTTGTCGACCCAGGCGAGCGGCTGGTATCCCGGCACTTTGGCGATCCGCTCGCCGGTGTAGGCGTCAAGGACGGCGCCGCCGTCGTTCGCGACGAGTTTGCCGTTCGGGGACACTCCCGCGTCGATGTACCACTGCGTGTACCGCTCGTTCGCGGGCCGGTCGACCTTGTTGCCCTCGAAGTCGTAGTACTGCATGTCGGGTTCCCTGGTGAGCCCGGAGTAGACCCGCTTGCCGTCGTGGCTGAAGGCGAAGTCCTGACGGGCGTTGCTGTCGTCCACCTCCGGGACCTCGCTCCACGATCCCTTGCCGGAGGCCACGTCGATGACGTAGAAGCCGGTTCGCGGCTGGTCCTGCGACTGGTCGTAGTCGTTGTTCTTGCCGTCGCCGTCGCTGTCGTAGTCCACCTTGTACCGCAGGTCGGGATTCGCCTTGTACGTCGTCGCGACGAGCTTGTCTCCGTCAGGAGAGAACTCGACGCCCGCGACGCCGCGGTCCACCGGGATCCAGCGCTCGACCTCGCCGGTGCGCAGGTTGAGCAGGCCGATCCGCTTGGTGGGCAGGTCGTTCTCCAGGACGGCGGCGGTCCGCATGCCGGGGGCGATGTCGATGAAGGACCACTTGGACGCCTTCTCGTACTTGCCTGTCTTCTGGTCGAGCAGCCGGTACTCGCGGACGGCGACGGCACGGTCGTCCGTCTGCTCGACGTTCTTCCGGGTGTAGTACGCGGCCAGCGCGACGTCTCCTGCCGCGATCATGTCGCGCGGGGGCGACTGGTCGGGGTGGGCGATGATGTCGCTCTCGTTCCTCTCGGTCGCGAGCCGATCGCCGTCCTTGCCCGACTCCAGCATCGGCACCGCCACCGCGACGGCGACCACGGCGGCGGTGGCCGCGGCGACGGACGCGAGGGTACGGGTACGGCGGCGTCGCCGGACCGTCAGCACCCGGTCGGCGAACCCCGGGCCCAGCGGCGGCTGTTGGGTGGCCTGCTCCCGCAGGGAGTCACGCACCAGTTCGTCGACGTTCACGGGCGTACCTCCACGGGCGAGAAGTCACGGGACGGGCTTTCTTCGGCGTCGGCGAGTCCGAGTGCGGCCAGTTCGGGTGCGAGGGCGCGCAGCCGGGCGAGGGAGCGGTGCGTGGTGGAGCGCACGGTCCCGACGGAGCAGCCGAGGATCCGGGCCACATCGGCCTCCGGCAGATCCTCGAAGTACCGCAGCACGAGGACTGTCCGCTGCCGCGGGGTCAGCCGTGCCAGCGCCCCGCGCATGACGATCCGCAGCTCGGCGGCGGAGGCGGCGTCACCGCCGCCCGTCCCCTCGGGCGGCTCGGCGACCGTCAGCTCCCGTCTTCGCCACTTCAGCCGCCACCGGCTCACCTGCTGCCGGTACAGGATCCGCCGTACGTACGCCTCCGGCTCGTCGATCCGCTGCCACCGGCCCGCGGCCTTGATCAGCGCGTTCTGCAGAAGATCCTCGGCGGCGTGCCGGTCGCCGCCACTGAGCAGGACGGCGGTTTTCAGCAACGCCGACGACCGGTTCTCCACGAACTCCCGGAAGCGCTCCTGCCCTTGGGCATCCATCGTCACCTTCTCTTTCCCGGCGGGCCTCCCCCGCTTGGCATTCCTTGTGACGCGCGCGGTCATCTCCCGCTATGCCTGCACCACAAAGAAAGTTCCCCGCGCCGCCCCATAGGGGCGCGGGGAACTGCGCGACCAGCCACGGACAACCCGCAGCTTCAAACGGCCCTGCCAGACGAGCTGGTGCAGAACTAGTTGTGGCTGTGCAAGATGTCGTTCAGCCCACCCCACACCGCATTGTTCGGCCGAGCCTCCACCGTGCCGCTGACCGAGTTGCGGCGGAAGAGGATGTTCGAGGCACCGGAGAGCTCGCGGGCCTTGACGATCTGGCCGTCGGGCATCGTGACGCGGGTGCCGGCGGTGACGTACAGGCCCGCCTCGACCACGCACTCGTCGCCGAGCGCGATCCCGACGCCCGCCTCGGCACCGACGAGGCAGCGCTCGCCGATGGTGATCCGGACGTTGCCGCCACCGGAGAGGGTGCCCATGGTGGAGGCGCCGCCGCCGATGTCCGAACCGTTGCCGACCACGACCCCGGCGGAGATACGGCCCTCGACCATCGAGGTGCCGAGCGTGCCCGCGTTGAAGTTCACGAAGCCCTCGTGCATGACCGTGGTGCCCTCGGCCAGGTGTGCGCCGAGGCGGACCCGGTCGGCGTCGGCGATGCGTACGCCCTTGGGGGCCACGTAGTCCGTCATGCGCGGGAACTTGTCGACGGACGTCACGGCCAGGTGGAGGCCCTCGGCGCGGGCGTTCAGGCGGACCTTCTCCACGTCGTCCACCGCGACCGGGCCGATCGAGGTCCAGGCGACGTTGGCGAGGTGCGCGAAGATGCCGTCCAGGCTCTGGCCGTGCGGCTTCACGAGGCGGTGCGAGAGCAGGTGGAGGCGCAGGTACACGTCGTGCGCGTCGATCGGCTTCTCGTCGAGCGAGGCGATGACCGTACGGACCGCGACCACCTCGACGCCCCGGCGGGCATCCGGGCCGGTCGCCGCGGTCGCGCCGCCGCCGAGCAGCTCCGCGGCCCGCTCGGCGGACAGCCGCTCCGTACCGGACGGACCCGGCTCGGCGACGAGCTCGGGCGCGGGGAACCAGGTGTCGAGAACGGTGCCGTCGGCGGCGACCGTGGCGAGGCCGGCGGCGACAGCGCCGGTGGTGCGAGAAGCAGTCGTGTCGGTCATGAGGGAAACCTAACCGGCCGGGGGCGCGAGGGGCCAACCGGTGCGCCGGGCATCTCACGTGCCGGGCGCACCGCTCCGCTCAGCTGTGGCTCAGGTCAGCTGTGGCTCAGGGCCGCTCACCCTTCTTGTCGACGAGCCCCATGGCGAGCCGGGCGCCGCCCAGGATGAACCGGTCCTGGCCCCCGCCGCCGGTCCGCTCGACGGAGCGGTAACCGCTGGCGAGGTATGTCGTCGGGTCGAGCAGCGTCTGGCCCGAGCCCGCCCTGGCGCCCTTCAGATAGAGCGCGATCGCGTCGCGTCCCGCCACGTCCTGAACCTGGGCGGCCCGCACGCCGGGGATCGTCGCCATGGCCCGGTACACCTTGGCGAGCCCTTCGGGGTCGATCACATACGCCCGGCTGATGATCGCGCCGAGCGCCCGGTACTCGTGCTGCGTACGGGTCTCGCCCGGATCGGTGGCGTAGAAGAAGGCGCGTGCCTCGGCGCGTACCCGCTTCGGATCGTCGGGCAGGCTCCTGAGGAACGCGTACTGCTCGCGCGGCGAGTGGTCGTCGCCCGCCTTGCCGTCCTCCATGGACGGATCGGCGTACTTGATCCAGTCCTCGCTCGTGCGGGGCCCCGGCTGCTCGTCGTCCGTCGTGTTCGTCTCGACGGACTTGAGGTAGACCCACTGGCCGTCGCGCGGACTGGCGGGGGCACGCGCCGCGATGATTTCCGCTGCCTCGTTCAGCAGGTCCTTCGCGCTGCCCAGCTCCAGCGTGTAGCCCGGCTGCGACCCCGGTTGCGTACGTCCGTCATCGCCGACCACCTGCGTGCCGATCACCGCGGCTGCCGTGATCGCCGCCGCGGCCCCGACCGCGGCGAGCCGCCAGTCGGCGCGCAGCCGGCGGCCGCGGCCGCCGCGCAGTGCCTCGCTCAGCAGCCGGTCGCGTCCTTCGACGAGCCGTGTGCGGTGCGGGGTGGGGGCGTCGGCCCGCAGTTCACGGACCGCTGTCATCTCGTCCATCGGTCAGGCCACCTCCGTGGTGTCGAGTGTGAACGCGGGGTCGGCGCCGAGTGCCGAACGGACCTTGCGGCGGGCGCGGTTGAGCCGGGAGCGGACGGTGCCGACGGGGATGCCGAGGGCCTCGGAGACCTCGACGTACGTCAGCTCCGCCCAGGCCACGAGCAGCAGTACGTGTCTGTCGCCGGCGGACAGCGAGGCCAGCGCCCCGGCGAGCGGGCCCTGTGCCGCCACCCGGCTGTCGGAGTCCTCGACCCATGACGCGGCGACGGGATCGTGTCCGGTGCGGGCCAGCGCCCTGAGGGCCCGCACTTCGGCGCGGCGCTGCTTGCCGATGACGTTGCCCGCGATGCCGTACAGCCAGGGACGGGCGTTGGGGCGCGTCAGGTCGTAGCGGGCGCGGATGCGGAACGCCGTGAGGAAGGTGTCCGCGGTGATGTCGTCGGCCGCGCCGTCCCCCAGGCGCCGGGTCACATACCGGTGGATGTCGGGGGCGTACTGGTCGTAGAGGCGCGCGAACAGCTCCGGGTGCTCCAGCGACTGGGCAACGACCTCCGCATCGTCCCGCGCCCCTTCGCTCTGCGCCCGTTCGTCCTGCGCCTCCGGTGGCGGTGGTGGTCCCGTCACAAGGCCTCCCCGTGCTTCGTCGTGCCGAGCTTGTCACCCCTGTTCCCCGGTGGGCCGAGGAAGGTTCACGGCTCACACGCACCGCACAGAGAAAAAACACTGAGAAAACCGCACAGAGAAGGCTCAGGGGATCAGGGGATCACACGGGCCAGCATCTCCCGGGCGTACTCCTCGTCGTACGCCCTCCCCGTCAGCAACACCTCGAGACAGATCCCGTCCACCAGCGCGACCAGGGCCCGTGCGGTGGCCGGATCCGTGCGGCGGCTGATGCGTTCGGCGAGGTCCTGACCGCACTCGGCGGCGACGGAGCGCAGCGCGGGGCGGCGCAGGGCGGCGAGATAGAGCTCGTACTCGAGCACCACCGCCGTACGGTCGCCCGCGAGCCACTCGCCCACCAGGCCGGCGAGGTCACCGGCCAGATCGCTGCCGGTGTCCTCGAGGCCGCCCCGCGCGGCGATCACCTTGGCGAAGCCCTCGTTCGCCTGCCGCAGCGCGGCGACCATCAGTTCGTCGAGGGTCTTGAAGTGGTACGTCGTGGAGCCCAGCGGCACATCGGCCTCGGCCGCGACGGAGCGATGGCTCAGCCCTCCAATGCCCTTGGCCTCCACGACCCGGATGGCCGCGTCGATGATGCGCTGGCGCCTGTCGGGGTCGTAACGCCGGGCCATCAGCGGACTCCTATGACCGCACGGCCGCCCATCAGTGCGCCCCGCCCAGGTTCAGCACCACGACCCCAACGATGATCAGGGCGATCCCGGCCGCCTTCGCGGTGGTCAGCCCCTCCCCGAGGAAAACCATGCCGATCGCAGCGATGGCCGCGGTGCCGGCTCCGGCCCAGATCGCGTACGCCGTGCCGACCGACACGGTTTTCAGCGTCTGCGCGAGCAGCACGAAGGAGACGACGTATCCGATGAGCGTCAGCAGGGAGGGCCACAGTTTGCTGAGGCCGTCGCTGTACTTTATGGCGGTCGTCGCGGCGACCTCGGCCGCGATGGCTCCGGTGAGCAATGCGTATCCCATGCGTACGAGCGTACACATCGATACGTACACCCGTACACAAAGAATGCGCCACAGTCAGGTCAGCCCCCCGAGCGCGAGCAGCCGCTTCGGACGACGGCGTTGTACGGATCCGCGCAAGGGCCGCTCCCGTTTGCGCGTATTCCGCTGTAGAACAGGCCAGTTACCGCTGGTTACGGTGCAGCCATGAGCAGAGGAGCCGCACATCGCAACAGGCCCTGGACGCGTGCACTGGCCGCCGGAGCGCTCGCCGTGGGAGCGCTGACCGCGGCACCGGCCGCGGACGGAGCGCCGGCCCGTACCGAGGAACCCGTGGCCTCCACGTCCCCGGTCACCGGCGTCACCGAGACCGAGGTCTCCGTACGGATCCCGCTGCCGGCCTCGGTCGGCAGCCACCCGGCGCGCTGCGACTGGCTGTCGTATCTGCGCTACCGGTCCTCGGGCGGGCCGTCGAAGTCCGCCGACGCGGACCGGATTCTGATCGCCCAGCCGGGCATTCTGGAGGGCGCGGGCGCCTTCGACAGCGTGGCACGCAACACGGTGGAGGCGGCCGCCGAGAAGGGCGAGCACATCGAGTTCTGGGCGCTGGACCGGCGCTCCAACTGCCTTGAGGACAACACCGGGATCGGAGCTGGCAGCGCCACGAAGGCCGTTGACTACTACTACGGAGGCAAGCAGGTCGACGGGCGCACCTTCGACGGCTTTCTGACGAGTGACCAGGTGGGCTGGCTCGCCGAGCTCGGTCTGGAACAGACCGTCCGTGACCAGTACGACCTGCTCGCCGCCGAACTGCCCGACCAGCGGCTGCGCAAGGAGAAGGTGCTGTGCGGCGGCCACTCGCTCGGCGGCGTACTCACCGGCGTCTTCGCCACCTGGGACTTCGACGGGAACAGCGCGACGAAGGCCGACGCGGGCTTCAACCAGTGCGGGGGCTACTTCGCCCTGGACACCACGATCTCCACCTCACTGGACGACCTGAACGGCACGTCGCCCGGCTCCGGCTCGGGCTCCGGCTCCGGCTCCGGCTCCGGCGGGAACGGCCCCGGCGAGAGCCTGCTGCCGGGTCTGGTCCCGGACACGAGCATCGGCTACGGCGCCGTGCAGGCCGGGTTGCGCACCGGCGTCCTGCCCCGCTTCCTCGCCCTCCCCGCAGTGCTCAACCCCGAGACGATGAACCTGCTCGCGCTCAGCGGCCTGGCCGCCCGCAACGCGCCCGAGGCCGAATCCGCACTGCTCGACACGGTCCCGTCGAACCCCAACATCGAGACGACAGGCCGCCTCCTGTTCTCCAAGAACGGGGACGTCTTCCTCACCGGCAGGCCGTCCATCCGCGACTTCCGGCTCACCAACGCGGCCGTGCTCGGCACCTTCATGGACGACAACTCGGCATCGCTCGCCTTCATCCAGACGAGCGTGGGCTTCTTCGACAGTGCCGACGGCGGCAGGATCGTGGACAAGAACTTCCCGGCCTCGAACGAAGCCCCGGCTCAACCAGCCCTGTTCGGTACGGAGTTGAAGGCGATCCCGGACGAGCCCGGCGGCCCGCTCTACACCTGGCGGAACTACGACCGGGTGGGTGCGGCGGACGACCCGGGGTACCGCTCGTCCACCGGCAGGCCGTTCACCACGGCCGCCAAGGAGGTCACGGACATCGGGGAGCTGGCCCGCAGTCTCTCCGAACAGCCGCTGGACTTCACCGAGGACTACTTCCCGACCAGGCTGGTCACGGACATCCAGCTGATCGACGATCCACAGCTCCAGGGCAAACTGGTGCACCGCGACGGGCTCACCGCGAATCCCACGGTCACCTTTGTCGCGGGCGACGGCATTCTGGCGGATCACATTCCCTCGGACAGGAATCCCGTGGTCCTGCCGGGTTACCAGCACCTGGACGTGCTCACAGCCGCGCCGGTTCAGAACAACGGGAAGCGCGAGGAGATCTCCGTACGCCTGTCGCAGTTCGCTCGCTAGCGCTGCACAACTCGAGCACTGAAACCGCTCTCCGAAAGGCCTGCTCAGAAGCCACCGGGTCCACTACTGTTTCACCGTCGCGCACCGGAGCTTTCCGGCCACAGCCGTTCGTTCCGTGTGCCCGCGGCCTCCGCTTCCTCTCGTGTTCCTCTGGTTCCGAGGGCACATGACCAATCCGCGTTCGCCCCCGGGCGACGCAGGGGGAACAGCGCATGCCAGAAAGCAAGCCCGGACCCGCTCCGGAGCAGCCACCCAAGGTATGGGAGACCGGCGAGGGTCTGGACGGAGGCCGCGTACCCGGGACGCGCCGCCTCTATCTGGCCGGCGCACTCGCCCTGGCGGTTCTGGCCGCCACGGTGACCGCGATCTCCATACTCGACCGGAGTGGTGACGACTCATCACAGGGGCCGCAGAACACGTCCGCCGCCGAGCCGATCGTTCCTGAGGTCAACCCGACTGTCCCCACCACGGAGCCCAGTGGGAAGAGCGGCCTTTCCTCACCGGAGCCGGAACCCACCGACGCCGCCTCGGACGCCTCGAAGGGTTCCGGCTCCCCCGAGGCCCAGCAGCACGGCTCCGAGCCCCGCCCCGAGCCGTCGAAGCCCGCCTCCAGCAGCAAGCCACCCGCCAAGGCGCCGTCCACCTCGCGGAAGTCGGTCCAGGCGGTCAACTACCCCGATCGCTATTGGCACTTCAGCGACGGCGCCGGCCGTCTCGACCGGGTGAGCTCGCGCAGCTCCGCCGAGACCCGGCGGGAATCCACCTTCACGCTCGTCTCCGGCCTCGCGGACTCCGACTGCGTTTCCTTCTCCACCGGCGACGGCGGCTATCTCCGCCACATCAACTTCCGCCTCCGCGCGGACCGCGACGACGGCTCGGCGCTCTTCGAGAAGGACGCCACCTTCTGCCCGCGCCCGTCGTCGTACTCCGGCGCGGTGATGCTGGAGGCGGTCAACTACCCCGGCCGCTTCCTGCGCCACCGGGACTTCCAGCTTCGCCTGGATCCGTACGAGTACAGCGGCCTCTACCAGGCCGACTCGGCGTTTCGCCTGGTGGACGGCTTGGGCTGACCGCGCCCTCTACCTCGTCAAACATGTGGGGCCCCGGCAGCTGCCGGGGCCCCACACACGTATACGCGAACTATGCGAACTCAGACGTTGAACCCGAGCGCCCGAAGCTGCTCACGTCCGTCGTCCGTGATCTTGTCGGGGCCCCACGGCGGCATCCAGACCCAGTTGATCCGGAGCTCGCTGACGAGGCCGTCCGTGGCGGACTTGGCCTGGTCCTCGATGACGTCCGTCAGCGGACAGGCCGCCGACGTCAGGGTCATGTCGAGCGTCGCGATGTTCGCGTCGTCGATGTGGATGCCGTAGATCAAGCCGAGGTTGACGACGTCGATGCCCAACTCGGGGTCGACCACGTCGTACAGCGCCTCACGGACCTCTTCCTCCGAGGCCGGCTTCATCTCAATGGTCTCGCTCATGCCGTTTTCCTTTCGGCGTCGGCCTCGCCCAGGGCCTGGGCCGTCGCGTCCTTCCACGCCATCCAGCTCAGCAGGGCGCACTTCACACGGGCGGGGTACTTGGAGACCCCGGCGAACGCGACCGCGTCCTCCAGAACCTCCTCCATGGCGTCGTCCGGCTCGATGCGGCCCTTGGACTGCATCAGCTCCAGGAAGGTCTCCTGGATCTTCTGCGCCTCGGCGAGCTGCTTGCCGACGAGCAGTTCGTTCAGTACGGAGGCCGAGGCCTGGCTGATCGAGCAGCCCTGGCCTTCGTAGCTGACATCCGCGATCAGCGAGCCTTCGTACTTCACGCGTAGCGTGATCTCGTCACCGCACGTCGGGTTGACGTGGTGCACCTCGGCGTCGCCATCCCGCAGACCGCGCCCGTGCGGGTGCTTGTAGTGGTCCAGGATGACTTCCTGGTACATCGAATCCAGCTTCACGTCCGAGCCAGCTCCCTCAGCCGAAGAAGTTCCGTACGTAGTCCAGGCCTTCCACGAGTGCGTCGATCTCACCCGGCGTGGAGTACAGATAGAACGACGCTCGCGTGGTCGCAGGAATTCCGTACCTGAGGCAGACGGGCCGGGCGCAGTGGTGGCCGACCCGGACCGCGATGCCCTGCTCGTCGAGGACCTGGCCCACGTCGTGGGGGTGGATGTCGCCGAGCGTGAAGGAGATCGCCGCGCCGCGCTCCTCGGCCGTCGTGGGGCCGATGATCCGCAGGTCGGGGACCTCCGACAGGCGCTTGACCGCATACTCCGTCAGCGCGTGCTCGTGGGCCGCGACGTTCTCCATGCCGATGGCGCTCAGGTAGTCGATCGCCGCGCCGAGGCCGACCGCCTGCGCGATCGGCGGCGTACCGGCCTCGAACTTGTGCGGCGCCGGCGCGTACGTCGACGAGTGCATCGACACCGTCTCGATCATCTCGCCGCCGCCGAGGAACGGAGGCAGGTCCTCCAGGAGCTCCTGGCGGCCCCAGAGGACGCCGATGCCCGTCGGACCGCACATCTTGTGGCCGGTGAAGGCCACGAAGTCGGCCTGGAGCGCCTGGACGTCCAGCGGCATATGAGGTGCCGCCTGCGAGGCGTCGATCAGGACCAGGGCGCCGACCTCCTGGGCGCGGCGGACTATCGCCTCGACCGGGTTGAAGGTGCCCAGGATGTTGGAGACCAGCACGAAGGAGACGATCTTCGTCTTCTCGGTGATGACCTCGTTGATGTCCGAGAGGTCGAGGCGGCCGTCGTCGGTCAGGCCGAACCACTTCAGCTTCGCGCCCGTGCGCTGCGACAGCAGCTGCCACGGGACGATGTTGGAGTGGTGCTCCATCTCCGTGATGACGATCTCGGTCTCGTGGTCCACGCGGTAGGGCTCGTCGGCCCAGCCCAGCATGTTGGCCACGAGGTTGAGCGATTCCGAGGCGTTCTTGGTGAAGATCACCTCGTCGCGGCTCGGCGCGTTGATGAACGTGGCGACCTTGTCGCGCGCGCCCTCGTACAGCGCCGTGGCCTCCTCGGCGAGCACATGCACACCGCGATGGACGTTGGCGTTGTGGCGCTCGTAGTACTGACTCAGGGCGTCCAGTACCTGGCGCGGCTTCTGCGAGGTCGCCGCGTTGTCCAGGTACACGAGCTTCTTGTCGTCGTGGACCAGCCGGTCCAGGACGGGGAAGTCCTTGCGGATCGCCTCGGTGTCGAGGAGGCCCGGCAGCTGTGTCACGCTGATACGCCACCCTTCGTGTAGGCCTCGTAGCCCTCTTCCTCCAGCTTGTCGGCGAGCTCGGCGCCGCCGGACTCCGCGATGCGGCCTGCGGAGAAGACGTGGACGTAGTCGGGCTTGATGTAGCGCAGGATGCGCGTGTAGTGCGTGATGAGCAGCGTGCCCACCTCGCCGGTCCCGCGGACGCGGTTGACGCCCTCGGAGACGACCCGGAGCGCGTCCACGTCGAGGCCGGAGTCGGTCTCGTCGAGGATCGCGATCTTCGGCTTGAGGAGCTCCAGCTGAAGGATCTCGTGGCGCTTCTTCTCACCGCCGGAGAAGCCCTCGTTCACGTTGCGCTCGGCGAAGGCCGGGTCCATGTTGAGACGCTCCATGGTCTCCTTGACCTCCTTCACCCACGTACGCAGCTTGGGGGCCTCGCCGCGGATCGCGGTGGCGGAGGTGCGCAGGAAGTTGGAGACCGAGACGCCGGGGACCTCGACCGGGTACTGCATCGCCAGGAACAGGCCCGCGCGGGCGCGCTCGTCGACGGACATCTCCAGGACGTCCTCGCCGTCGAGGGTGACGGTGCCCTCGGTGATCGTGTACTTGGGGTGACCCGCGAGCGAGTAGGCGAGAGTCGACTTGCCGGAGCCGTTCGGGCCCATGATGGCGTGCGTCTCGCCCTGCTTCACGGTCAGGTCGACACCTTTGAGGATCTCCTTCGTGGAGTTGTCGGCCTCGACGGTGACGTGCAGGTCTCGGATTTCAAGCGTTGCCATGGGTTGCCTCAGGACTCCTGGGTGAGGGAGACGAGCACGTCGTCCCCTTCGATCTTTACGGGGTATACGGGAATGGGGCGCGTCGCGGGAAGGGCGTCGGGCTTCCCGGAGCGGAGGTCGAAACGCGAGCCGTGCAGCCAGCACTCGATGTGGCAGTCGTCCACCTCGCCCTCCGACAGCGAGACGTTCGCGTGCGAGCAGATGTCGTGGACCGCGAACACTTCGCCCTCGGTCTGCACGATGGACATCGGCGTGCCGTCGAGTTCCACCCGCTTCGGGGTGTCCTCCTCCAGCTCGCCCAGCCCGCAGGCGCGTACGAACGCGGTGGCCATCAGACCGACGCCTCCAGCTCCTCGTCGATCTTCACGAGCAGCCGCTCCTCGATGTCGTCGACACCGATCTGCTGGACCAGCTCGGCGAAGAAGCCTCGGACGACGAGCCGACGGGCCTCGTCGGCGGGGATGCCGCGGGCCATCAGGTAGAAGAGCTGCTCGTCGTCGAAGCGGCCGGTGGCGCTGGCGTGCCCCGCGCCGACGATCTCGCCGGTCTCGATCTCGAGGTTCGGTACGGAGTCGACCCGGGCGCCGTCGGTCAGCACCAGGTTCCGGTTCATCTCGTACGTGTCCGTGCCCTCGGCCTTGGCCTCGATGAGGACGTCGCCGATCCACACCGCGTGCGCGTCGTCGCCCTGGAGCGCGCCCTTGTAGGCGACGTTCGACTTGCAGTGCGGGGTGTTGTGGTCGACGAGGAGGCGGTGCTCCTGGTGCTGCCCGGCGTCGGTGAAGTACAGGCCGAAGAGCTCGGCCTCGCCGCCGGGGCCGGCGTACTGGACGCGCGGGTGGAGGCGTACGAGATCGCCGCCGAAGGTGACCACGAACGACTTGAAGGTGGCGTCGCGGCCGATCAGCGCATTGTGCTGGCCCACGTGGACTGCCTTGTCGTCCCAGTCCTGGACGGACACGACGGTCAGCTTGGCGCCGTCGCCCAGGATGTAGTCGACGTTGGCCGCGAGCACGGCGTCACCGGTGTGGTCGATGACGACGACGGCCTCGGCGAAGGCTCCGAGCTCGATCACCTGGTGACCGTAGGCCACCCCGCCCTCGCCGTGCACGGCGATACGGATCGGCTCGGCGAGCACCGTCTCCTTCGGGACGGTGACGACACCGGCCTTCTCGAAGGCGGAGTACGCCTGGGCGGCGACGCGGTCCACCGGGGTGCCCGCCTTGCCGATCCGGGCGTCGTCACGGCCGACGGTCTCGACGGTGACGCCCTCGGGGGCGTCCACGTCGACCTTCACACCGTCGCCGGTCGCGACCGCCGTGCCGTCGTGCAGCCCGCGCAGCCGCTCCAGCGGCGTGAACCGCCACTCCTCCTCGCGGCCGTGCGGGACCGGGAAGTCCGCCACGTCGAAGGACGGGGGCGCGCTCATGCGCGTGGCGACGGTCGACTCGGCGGCCACCGCGATCTGGCCGGCCGTGGTGGACCCCACGGGGATGTTCTGAGCCTCAGCCATGGCTGTCGGTCTGCTCTCTTCCTACGTAATGAGTCTTCGGGCTGCTGGTTGGGGGGCGGATCGGCCGCCCCCCTAGACGTCTAGACGTCGGTCCGGAGGTCGGTCAGCCGACCGCACCTTCCATCTGCAGCTCGATCAGCCGGTTGAGCTCAAGCGCGTACTCCATGGGCAGCTCCTTGGCGATCGGCTCGACGAAGCCGCGCACGATCATGGCCATCGCCTCGAACTCGGAGAGACCGCGGCTCATCAGGTAGAAGAGCTGGTCCTCGGAGACCTTGGAGACGGTCGCCTCGTGCCCCATGGACACGTCGTCCTCGCGGACGTCCACGTACGGGTACGTGTCGGAGCGCGAGATGGTGTCGACGAGCAGCGCGTCGCACAGCACGTTGGACTTGGAGCCGTGGGCGCCCTCGCCGATCTCCACCAGACCACGGTAGGAGGTACGGCCGCCACCGCGCGCGACGGACTTCGACACGATGTTGGACGAGGTGTTCGGCGCCATGTGGACCATCTTGGAGCCGGCGTCCTGGTGCTGCCCCTCGCCCGCGAAGGCGATGGACAGGGTCTCGCCCTTGGCGTGCTCGCCCATCAGGTAGACGGCGGGGTACTTCATCGTCACCTTGGAGCCGATGTTGCCGTCGATCCACTCCATGGTCGCGCCCTCGTACGCCACGGCGCGCTTGGTGACCAGGTTGTAGACGTTGTTCGACCAGTTCTGGATGGTCGTGTAGCGGCAGCGGGCGTTCTTCTTGACGATGATCTCGACGACCGCGCTGTGCAGAGAGTCGCTCTTGTAGATCGGCGCGGTGCAGCCCTCGACGTAGTGCACGTAGGCGCCCTCGTCGACGATGATCAGCGTCCGCTCGAACTGGCCCATGTTCTCCGTGTTGATGCGGAAGTAGGCCTGGAGCGGGATCTCGACGTGCACGCCCTTCGGCACGTAGATGAAGGAGCCGCCGGACCACACGGCGGAGTTCAGCGAGGCGAACTTGTTGTCACCGACCGGGATGACGGTCCCGAAGTACTCCTTGAAGAGCTCCGGGTGCTCCTTCAGGGCCGTGTCGGTGTCCAGGAAGATGACGCCCTGCTCCTCCAGGTCCTCGCGGATCTGGTGGTAGACGACCTCGGACTCGTACTGGGCCGCGACACCGGCGACGAGGCGCTGCTTCTCCGCCTCCGGGATGCCGAGCTTGTCGTACGTGTTCTTGATGTCCTCGGGCAGGTCCTCCCAGGACTCCGCCTGCTTCTCCGTGGAGCGTACGAAGTACTTGATGTTGTCGAAGTCGATGCCCGACAGGTCCGAGCCCCAGTTCGGCATGGGCTTCTTCTCGAACAGGCGCAGGCCCTTGAGACGGAGCTTGGTCATCCACTCCGGCTCGTTCTTCTTCGTGGAGATGTCGCGGACGACGTCCTCGTTGATGCCTCGCTTCGCAGAGGCACCGGCCACGTCGGAGTCGGCCCAGCCGTATTCGTACGTGCCCAGGCCCTCGAGCTCAGGATGGGCAGTCTCCGTGGGGAGAGTCATGCGGGGTTCCTCCCGGCCGTGCTTGCAGATGCGTTGTCAGTGGTCTGGTGTGTTGCCTTGGGGATGAACGTCGTGCAGACGCCGTCGCCGTGGGCGATGGTGGCCAGCCGCTGGACATGCGTCCCGAGCAGCTGGGAAAAGATCTCGGTCTCCGCCTCGCACAGCTGCGGGAACTGCTCGGCGACATGGGCGACCGGGCAGTGGTGCTGGCACAACTGCTCGCCCTTCTGCGGAAGGGGTGCACTGCGCGCCGCAGCAGCGTACCCGTCGGCACTCAGCGCCTTGGCCAGCGCCTGGGTCCGCTCCTCGGGGGCGGCTGCCTCGATGGCCTTGCGGTACGCCCCGGCCTGTGCGGCGAGCCGGGCACGGGCGAAGGCGGCGACGGCCTCGTCCCCGCCCTCGCGCTCCGCGATCCAGCGCAGCGCGTCGGCAGCGAGCTTGTCGTACGACTGGTCGAAGGCGTCCCGGCCGCAGTCCGTCAGCGCGAAGACCTTGGCGGGCCGGCCGCGCGTACGCGCTCCGTAGACCCGCTTCTCACGCGGCTCCACGACGTCGTCGGCGACCAGGGCGTCCAGATGCCGGCGTACGGCCGCATGGGTGAGGCCGAGACGGCCGGCCAGGTCGGCCACGGTCGACGGGCCGTGATCCAGGATGGACCGCGCTACCCGGTTGCGCGTGGAGCGCTCCCCGGTCGCGAGTTCCTCCTGCGGGACCTGGCCTACGTTTTTCACAACACCATTGTTGCGTAATTCCTCAGAGACTGACAAGCCGCGTCCGAGCGGTGGATGGTGCCGTGCATCACTTAGGTAAACCTAAGCTGACCTGCGGGAACGATCTTTGATCGATCAGTCGCCGTTCCGGCCCTGCTGCCCCGCCCTCCGGAGGGCACTCCACCGTCCCTAGACTCAGTACCCATGCGAAGCGACCCCGTCGTCCAGGTCCAGGCCCTGGTGAAGCGGTACCGCACCAAGACCGCGGTGGACGGCCTCGACCTGGTGGCCGGGGCAGGGATCACCGCCGTACTCGGTCCCAATGGAGCGGGCAAGACGACCACGGTCGAGACCTGCGAGGGGTACCGGAAGCCGGACTCGGGGACGGTACGGGTACTGGGACTCGACCCCGTGCGCGAGGCCGCGGCCCTGCGGCCACGGATAGGCGTGATGCTCCAGTCCGGCGGCGTCTACTCCGGCGCCCGCGCCGACGAGATGCTCCGCCACGTGGCCAAGCTGCACGCACACCCGCTGGACGTGGACGCGCTGATCGAGCGCCTGGGTCTGGGCAGTTGCGGCCGTACGACCTACCGGCGCCTGTCCGGAGGCCAGCAGCAGCGGCTCGCGCTCGCGATGGCCGTGGTCGGCCGGCCCGAACTGGTCTTCCTGGACGAGCCGACCGCGGGCCTCGACCCGCAGGCGCGCCGGGCGACCTGGGACCTCGTACGCGATCTCCGTGCGGACGGTGTCTCGGTCATCCTGACCACGCACTACATGGACGAGGCCGAGCAGCTGGCCGACGACGTGGCGATCATCGACGCGGGCCGGGTCATCGCCCAGGGCTCCCCCGAGGCGCTGTGCCGCGGCGGCGCCGAGAACACGCTCCGCTTCAGCGGCCGTCCCGGCCTCGACATAGGTTCCCTGCTCAAGGCCCTGCCGCCGGACTGCACGGCCGCCGAGCTGACACCGGGCGCGTACCGGGTGGGCGGCAAGATCGATCCGCAGCTGCTCGCCACCGTCACCTCCTGGTGCGCCCAGCACGGAGTGATGCCGGAGAAGATCTCGGTGGAGCGGCACACGCTGGAAGACGTTTTCTTGGAGCTCACTGGCAAGGAGTTGCGTTCATGAGTGGGGCTCGTCTGCGATCCGGCCGGGGGTCCGGGGGTTGGCCCCCGGGAAGACACAGCCTCGAGCTGACCGGCAAGGAGCTGCGTTCGTGACCACCGCCGGTACGTACACCCCGAGGCCCGGGGCCGCCCCGCTGACCCGCATGATCGCGGCGCAGGCGGCGCTCGAGACGAAGATGCTGCTGCGCAACGGTGAGCAGCTGCTGCTGACGGTCGTCATCCCGACTCTGCTGCTCGTGCTGTTCAGCTCGGTCGACGTCGTCGACACGGGCGAGGGCGAGGCGATCGACTTCCTGGCGCCCGGCATCCTCGCGCTCGCGGTGATGTCGACGGCGTTCACGGGCCAGGCCATCGCGACGGGCTTCGAGCGGCGGTACGGCGTCCTGAAGCGGCTCGCCACCTCGCCGCTGCCGCGCTGGGGGCTGATGGCGGCGAAGACGCTCTCCGTGCTGGTCACGGAGATCCTCCAGGTGATCCTGGTGACGGTGATCGCGTTCGCCCTCGGCTGGTCGCCGCACGGCAACCCGCTCGCCGTCCTGCTTCTGCTCGTCCTTGGCACCGCCGCCTTCTCGGGCCTCGGCCTGCTGATGGCGGGCACGCTGAAGGCGGAGGCGACGCTGGCCGCCGCGAACCTGGTCTTCCTGCTGCTGCTCGTGGGCGGCGGAGTCGTCGTCCCGCTCGACAAGTTCCCGGACACGGCCCAGTCCCTGCTCGGTCTGCTGCCGATCTCGGCCCTCTCGGACGGGCTGAGGGACGTGCTCCAGCACGGCGCCGGAATGCCGTGGGGCAACCTCGGAATCCTGGCCGCCTGGGGCGTCGTCGGCCTCGCGGCCGCCGCCCGTTTCTTCCGCTGGGAGTAGGTCGGAGCGGACGCCTCCCCCCTCGTGAAGGCGTGCACAAGCGGCCGCCTACCATGGTGCCCGTGCCGAATCTGACCCGCGCCGACGCCGTCCAGGCCGCGCGCAACCCGCTCGCCTTCATCGCCGAACGCTGGACCCCGACGCCCCGGACGGTTCAGCGAGCGGCCCTCGCCGCGCTCGTCATGGCGGTGGTCATCGTCGTCACCGGCGGCGCCGTGCGGCTGACCGGCTCGGGTCTTGGCTGCCCGACCTGGCCCAAGTGCACCGACGACTCGCTGACCAACACGAGCGCCATGGGCATCCACGGCGTCATCGAGTTCGGCAACCGCATGCTGACGTACGTCCTGTGCGCCGCCGTCGGCTGGGCGATCATCGCCGCGCGCTCGCAGAAGCCGTACCGGCGCGGCCTCACACGGCTGGGCTGGGCGCAGTTCTGGATCGTCATGGGCAACGCGGTACTCGGCGGCATCGTCGTCCTCGTGGGCCTCAACCCGTACACGGTCGCCGCCCACTTCCTGCTCTCCACCGCCCTGATCGCCGTCGCCACGGTCATGTGGCAGCGCACACGGGAGGGCGACTCCGCACCGCGTCCGCTGGTCGGCAAGTCCGTGCAGCAGCTCGTGTGGGCCCTGGTCGCCGTCACTGTCCTGCTGATCGCGGTGGGCACCGTGGTCACCGGTGCGGGCCCGCACGCCGGTGACTCGAGTGACGTCGAGCGCATGCCAGTGAACTGGGAGGACGTCAGCAAGCTGCACGCCGTGCTGGCCTGGATCGTGGTGACGCTGACCTTCGCCCTGTGGTTCGTCCTCAGGGCCGTCGACGCCCCCAAGGATCCCCTGCGCCGCACCCGCGATCTCTTCCTGATCCTCCTGTCCCAGGGCGCGCTGGGCTACATCCAGTACTTCACGGACCTCCCCGAGATCCTGGTCGGCGCCCACATGCTGGGCTCCTGCCTGGTGTGGATCGCGACACTCCGCGTCCTGCTGTCCCTGCGGGAGCGGCAGGACGTCGTGGACGTTCCCGGACCATCGACGCAACGGGTCGCCACGCGCGCGTGAGCACGCAGCGCACCGCCACGCGCGCGTGCGTCACGCGTGGGCACGTACGAGTGCGTCGATCGCCGGGCCGAGATAGCCCCTGGTCAGCTCGCTCCTGCGAGCGGTCCACTCCTCGCTCGGCGCCGCCCAGGCACCCTCGTACCGCCGTCGCCTGACGTCCTCGACCACCTCGACGGGCGCGCCGAGCTCGGGCAGCAGCTCCAGTGCCTCCCGTTTCGTGATCAGCCGGCCGTCCTTCAGGGTGACCGCGGCACGGGCGTACGTGACCAGCCCGAGGTCCACCCAGATGTCCTGCGTCCAGTTGGCGGCACGGTCGACTTCGCGCCGCCAGAAGTCACGCTGATCGCGCACCACGAAGGCGGCGAGTTCGCTGTCCGGCACCGGTGGCAGCAGGCTCCTGGGCGGCTCGCCGTGCAGGACCAGCCCGAAGGTGTGCAGCTCACGCCGGGTCACCGGGGTGACCGGCCGCTTGAACAGTTGCTCGTGCGCCCAGGTGAGGTGCCGCCGCTCCGCACCGCCCGCCGTGTCGGGCGTCACATAGCTGCAGTGCAGCTTGTCGACGAGCGGCTCGGCACGCAGGCGGGCGTGCAGCCGCGCCACCCGCCAGACGGTCCTTGCCGTGACCGGGCCCTCCAGGACCGCGATCAGGTCCAGATCGCTGCGCCCCTCCTGGTAGTCGCCCCCGCCGAGCGATCCGTGCGCCCATACGGCGACGGGGGCCAGGTCGCGCAGTTCGGTGAGGAAGCGGGCGAGGAGCCGGTCGGTCGCGTCGCTGCGTGTCATGCACACAGTCTGCGCGCCGCTGGGGCAGCTCACTCCAGCCCGTGCATCACTTCAGCCGGTGCATCACTCCAGCCCGTACACCCGCCGAGCGTTCCCCGCCGCGATCAGTCCCGCCACGCGCTGCGCGTCCGCCAGCGACCACGCCCCCTCGGCCACCCAGGTGCCGAGCACCCGGGCCAGCGACTCGCGGAAGAGCCGGGCCCCGACGACATGGAGTTCGGGCAGGCCGTGGGCGCCGGAGGAGAAGAGGAGCTTGCCGAAGGGCGCGAGTTCGAGGATCTCGGAGAGCACGGCGGAGGCGCGGGCACCTGTGCGCACGAGGGCGGCGCCCAGGTCGGCGTACACATGCGGGAAGACCCCGGAGAGATGCGCCGCGTGGCGGTGGTACGGGTAGCCGTGCAGCAGGACGAGGTCGGTGCCGAGGCCGGCCGTGGCGCGCGCGAAGTCGGTGAGCAGGACGGGGTCGGTGCGGTCGATGCGAAGGCCGGGTTCGCCGAGTCCGGCGTGGAGCTGGAGCGGCAGGCCCGAGGCGACGGCGATCCAGAGGAGATGCCGCAGCAGGACCGGGTCGGACAGGGCGCCGCCGACGCGACGTCCGGCGAGCCAGCGGCCCGCGGCGCCCCGCACCTCACCCGGTCCTGGAGGTTCGGGCGCGAGCGCCAGACCGTGCCGTACGCCGGCCACCGACGTGAACGCCACGGCGTTCGCGGCCGCCCCGTGCACCGACTCGGCGAGGTTGGCGAGAAACGACTCGACGGTGCCGGAGGTGTCGGCGACCTGTTCGGCGAGCAGCTCCAGGCGGACGATCTCGTGGGCGTCGGCGGCCCCGGCCGAGGCCATCTCGCCCGGACCGGTCAGGTCGCCGGGCAGACCGGTGTCGACCAGGTAGGTCGTGATCCCGCTCCCCCGCAGCAGCCTGCGGCCCGCATCCAGTACGCCCAGCTCACGGCGTCGCGCGAGATAGCGGGCGGGCGGACAGTGCGGCTCCAGGCCGAGGAGAGGGGGACACCAGCGGCGTACGGCGAAACCGGTCTGGGTGTCGAAGAAGGTGGTGCCCGCGGCGGGCGCGCCCTCTCCCCGCGCGAGATGGGCCTCGAACGTGCCGAGACCCAGCTCCGTCCGCAGCACACCATGGCAGTACTGGTCCACCAGCGACGGCGTTTCGATCATCGGGACTCCCCGGCGAGTGGGCCCTGCCTTTACAGGTCCTAACGGGTGAGCCGGGGGTGGGGTGCTGGTTGCGGTCGCGGGAAGTACGAAAACTGCCGGTTGCCGACTGCCGGTTGCTCGCCGTCAGTCGTTGCTTGGGCCCCCGAGCTGGATCCCCGCCATCCTCGTCCACTCGTACCGGCCCGTCTTCACCTTCGCCGCGAAGTCGCCGTCGAAGGACTCGTGGACGGTGATGCCGGACTTCTGGGCCGCCTGCTCGGCCATCGCGTGGGTCGGGGCCACGAGGTCGCCCCATTCGCCGTCCTCGCCGACGAGGACGATCCGGGCGCCACGCTGCCCCAGGTACGCGATCTGACCCTCGGCGCCGCCGTGCGCCTTGGCGAAGGAGGAGATCTGCTGGGCGAGCCGCGCCACGCGACGCTCCGCCCTGGCGGCCTGCTTGCGGTCCGCGCCCGCTTCAACCTGCTCGGTGTCTGCCATGGTCAGGATGCTACCGACGGGTAGATCAAACGGCGACGGGTGGGGTGCGTGGCCTTGACCACGCACCCCACCCGTCGTCCGTCTGAAAGTCCTGGAAGGCGGCTACCGCGGGAAGAGGCGGCTACCGGAGGAAGGGGTCCACCGCCACCGCCACGAACAGCAGCGAGACGTACGTGATGGACCAGTGGAAGAGGCGCATCTCCTTGAGCTTCGCGCCCACGGCCCCGTCCTTCGCGCGGGCCTGCAGACCGTGCGCCTCCCAGAGCCAGAAGCCGCCGGTGACCAGGGCGACGGCCGTGTAGAACCAGCCGGTGTAGCCGAGCGGCGTCAGCAACAGGGAGACGGCGACCATCGCCCAGCTGTAGAGGACGATCTGCCGCGCGACGACCTTGTTGGAGGCGATGACCGGCAGCATGGGCACGCCCACGCGCGCGTAGTCCTCTTTCACCCTCATCGACAGCGGCCAGTAGTGCGGCGGCGTCCAGAAGAACATGACGAGGAAGAGGATGACCGGGGCCCACGAAAGGGAGTTCGTGACGGAGGACCAGCCGATGAGGACGGGCAGACAGCCGGCGATGCCGCCCCAGACGATGTTCTGGGACGTACGGCGCTTGAGGATCATCGTGTAGACGACGACGTAGAAGAGGAGGGCTCCCAGCGACAGCCAGGCGGACAGCCAGTTGACGGTCAGACCGAACAGCAGGGTCGAGACCACGGCCAGCGTGATGCCGAAGGCGAGGCACTCGCGGGGGCTGACCATGCCGGTGACCAGCGGACGCTGCGAGGTGCGCTCCATGAGCGCGTCGATGTCACGGTCGATGTACATGTTCAGCGCGTTGGCGCCGCCCGCGGAGAGGTAGCCGCCGACGCAGGTGAGGAGCACCAGCTTCAGGTCGGGTACGCCCTGCTGGGCGAGGAACATCACCGGAACGGTGGTGATCAGCAGCAGTTCGATGATCCGCGGCTTGGTGAGAGCGACGAACGCCTTGACCCGGGCCCCGAACGGCCGGTGCTTCGTGCTCTGACTCGTCCCGAGCACTCCCGCTGGACGGGATTCAACGGCCGTCACGCACACCCCTACAGAGACTCCCAGCGAGCCCCGAGTGTGAACTCCCGGTAAAGGCTCGCGCGTACCACGCCACTGTAGACGTTGCCCAGACCCCGCTCTTCGCGGGGGTCGGGTCGTGTTCGACGGGGCCCCGGGAAGGGTTGAGCGCCCCTTGGTTGAGCAGTCGGATGACGGAGTGCGTATTCACGTTCATTCACCGGCCGAATGCGGAACGTGCCGGTCAGGAGGCAGGAGCAGGACACTCCCGGCACTCTGGAACGACTCGAAAAAATGCGCGTTCCTCCGGGGGTAGGCTCGACAAGGGCCGGTGGGCGCGAGTGTGCACCGGCATTCGACATGTGGAACATGTGGAGAGGAGCCCTGACTCAGGGTGAGCACCAAGCCGACCACCACAGACCTCGAGTGGACCGAACGGGACCAGCGAGCAGTCGACACGGCCCGCATCCTGGCCGCCGATGCCGTACAGAAGGTCGGCAACGGCCATCCGGGTACGGCGATGAGCCTGGCACCCGCCGCGTACACCCTCTTCCAGAAGGTGATGCGGCACGACCCGGCGGACGCCGACTGGACGGGACGCGACCGTTTCGTCCTGTCCGCCGGTCATTCGTCCCTGACCCTCTACATCCAGCTCTACCTCGCCGGGTTCGGCCTGGAGCTGGACGATCTGAAGGCCTTCAGGACGTGGGGGTCGCAGACCCCGGGCCACCCCGAGTACGGGCACACGGTGGGCGTGGAGACGACGACGGGACCGCTCGGCCAGGGCGTCGCCAACGCGGTGGGCATGGCGATGGCCGCCCGCTACGAGCGCGGTCTGTTCGACCCGGAGGCCGCCCCGGGTACCTCCCCGTTCGACCACTACATCTACGCCATCGCCGGTGACGGCTGCCTCCAGGAAGGCATCTCCGCCGAGGCGTCGTCGCTGGCGGGCCACCAGAAGCTGGGCAACCTGGTCCTCCTGTGGGACGACAACCACATCTCGATCGAGGGCGACACCGAGACGGCCGTCTCCGAGGACACGGCTCTGCGGTACGAGGCGTACGGCTGGCATGTGCAGCGCGTGCAGCCCAAGGAGAACGGCGACCTCGACCCGGCCGCGCTGTACGAGGCGATCCAGAAGGCCAAGGCCGTCACCGACAAGCCGTCCTTCATCGCGATGCGCTCGATCATCGCCTGGCCGGCCCCGAACGCGCAGAACACCGAGGCCGCGCACGGCTCGGCGCTCGGCGACGACGAGGTCGCGGCCACCAAGCGCGTCCTCGGCTTCGACCCGGAGAAGACCTTCGAGGTCGCCGACGAGGTCATCGCGCACACCCGCGCGCTCAGCGACCGCGGCCGTGAGGCCCGCGCCGAGTGGGAGAAGTCGCTCGCCGCGTGGCGCACCGCCAATCCGCAGCGGGCGGCCGAGTTCGACCGCATCAACGCGGGCGAGCTGCCCGAGGGCTGGGAGTCGCACCTCCCCGTCTTCGAGCCGGGCAAGGGCGTCGCCACGCGTGCCGCCTCCGGCAAGGTCCTCCAGGCGCTCGGCGCGGTCATCCCCGAACTGTGGGGCGGCTCTGCCGACTTGGCGGGCTCCAACAACACCACGATCGACAAGACGAGTTCGTTCCTGCCGGCGGACAACCCGCTCGCGGAGGCCGACCCGTACGGCCGCACGATCCACTTCGGTATCCGCGAGCACTCGATGGCCGCGGAGATGAACGGCATCGCGCTGCACGGCAACACCCGTATCTACGGCGGCACGTTCCTCGTGTTCTCCGACTACATGCGCAACGCGGTGCGCCTCTCCGCGCTCATGCACCTGCCGGTGACGTACGTGTGGACACACGACTCCATCGGCCTCGGCGAGGACGGCCCCACCCACCAGCCGGTCGAGCACCTCGCCTCGCTGCGTGCCATCCCGGGCCTCAACGTCGTCCGTCCCGCGGACGCGAACGAGACCGCGATCGCCTGGCGCGAGATCCTCAGGCGCCACACCAAGGTGTTCGGCAAGGGCGCCCCGCACGGCCTCGCGCTGACCCGCCAGGGCGTGCCGACGTACGAGTCGAACGAGGATGCGGCGAAGGGCGGTTACGTGCTCTTCGACGCGGAGGGTGGCGAGCCGGAGGCCATCCTCATCGCCACCGGCTCCGAGGTGCACGTCGCCGTCGAGGCGCGCGAGCAGCTTCAGGCGGCCGGGGTGCCGACGCGGGTGGTGTCCATGCCGTCCGTGGAGTGGTTCGAGGAGCAGGACCAGGGGTACCGGGAGAGCGTCCTGCCGCCGTCCGTCAAGGCGCGTGTCGCGGTCGAGGCCGGGATCGGTCTGACGTGGCACCGTTACGTCGGGGACTCCGGCCGCATCGTTTCCCTGGAGCACTTCGGTGCTTCGGCCGACGGCAAGGTCCTCTTCCGCGAGTTCGGCTTCACTGCCGAGAACGTCGCATCCGCCGCCCGGGAATCGATCGCCGCAGCCCAGCGCTGACGCTGGCATACGACACATAGGAGATGCATTTTCCATGACAGACGCACTGAAGCGCCTCTCCGAAGAAGGCGTCGCGATCTGGCTGGACGACCTGTCGCGCAAGCGGATCACGTCCGGCAACCTCGCCGAACTGATCGACCAGCAGCACCTCGTGGGCGTCACCACCAACCCGACGATCTTCCAGAAGGCGATCAGTGGAGGCGACGGGTACGAGCAGCAGCTCTCCGACCTCGCCGCCCGCAAGGTCACCGTCGAGGAAGCAGTCCGCATGATCACGACGGCGGACGTCCGTGACGCCGCCGACGTCCTGCGTCCGGTCTTCGACGCCACCGGCGGCCAGGACGGCCGGGTCTCGATCGAGGTCGACCCTCGGCTGGCGCACAACACCAAGGCGACCGTCGCGGAGGCCAAGCAGCTCGCCTGGCTGGTGGACCGCCCGAACACGCTCATCAAGATCCCCGCCACCCGGGCGGGCCTGCCGGCGATCACCGAGACGATCGGTCTCGGCATCAGTGTGAACGTCACGCTGATCTTCTCGCTGGAGCGTTACCGCGAGGTCATGGACGCCTACCTGGCCGGCCTGGAGAAGGCCAAGGAGCGCGGCCTCGACCTGTCCACGATCCACTCCGTGGCCTCCTTCTTCGTGTCGCGGGTGGACACGGAGATCGACAAGCGCATCGACGCGCTGGGCACCGACGAGGCCAAGGCCGCGCGCGGCAAGGCGGCCGTCGCCAACGCGCGGCTCGCCTATGAGGCGTACGAGGAGGTCTTCTCCTCGACCCGCTGGCTGGAGCTGGACAAGGCGCAGGCCAACAAGCAGCGTCCGCTGTGGGCCTCGACCGGCGTCAAGGACAAGGCGTACAAGGACACGATGTACGTCGACGACCTGGTCGCGCCGAACACGGTGAACACCATGCCGGAGGCCACCCTGGAGGCCACCGAGGACCACGGCTCCATCACCGGCAACACCATCGCCGGTACGTACGAGCAGGCTCGCGCCGACCTCGACGCGCTCGAGAAGCTCGGGATCTCGTACGACGATGTGGTCCAGCTTCTGGAGGACGAGGGCGTCGAGAAGTTCGAGGCGTCCTGGAACGACCTGCTCAAGTCGACCGAGGCGGAGCTCAAGCGCCTCGCCCCCTCGGAGGGCTGAAATCTTGGCACCTTTTTCCGGCACCGGAGCGAATCCGCTTCGTGACGCCGCAGACCGACGGCTCCCGCGTATCGCGGGGCCGTCGGGCCTCGTCATTTTCGGCGTCACGGGCGATTTGTCCCGTAAGAAGCTGATGCCCGCTGTTTACGATCTCGCCAACCGCGGCCTGCTGCCACCGGGTTTCTCTCTCGTCGGCTTCGCCCGCCGCGAGTGGCAGGACGAGGACTTCACGCAGGAGGTCCACGACGCGGTCAAGGAACACGCCCGTACGCCCTTCCGTGAGGAGGTCTGGCAGCAGCTCATCCAGGGGATGCGCTTCGTGCCGGGCAACTTCGACGACGACGACGCCTTCGAGAACCTGAAGGCCACGATCGAGGACCTCGACAAGGCGCAGGGCACGGGCGGCAACTTCGCCTTCTATCTCTCCGTACCGCCGAAGTTCTTCCCCAAGGTCGTGCAGCAGCTGAAGAAGCACGGCCTGGCCGACCAGAAGGGCGGCTCCTGGCGGCGCGCGGTCATCGAGAAGCCGTTCGGCCACGATCTTGCCTCGGCCGAGGAGCTCAACACGACCGTCGAGGAGGTCTTCGCCCCTGACCAGGTCTTCCGTATCGACCACTATCTGGGCAAGGAGACCGTCCAGAACATCCTGGCGCTGCGCTTCGCGAACCAGATGTTCGAGCCGATCTGGACCCGTTCGTTCGTCGACCACGTACAGATCACGATGGCCGAGGACATCGGCATCGGCGGCCGCGCCGGCTACTACGACGGCATCGGCGCCGCCCGCGACGTCATCCAGAACCATCTGCTCCAACTGCTCGCGCTGACCGCGATGGAGGAGCCCGCCTCCTTCGACGCGGACGCGCTGGCCGCGGAGAAGACCAAGGTGCTGGGCGCGGTGAAGCTGCCCAAGGACCTCGGCCGCGACACGGTGTTCGCGCAGTACGCGGCGGGCTGGCAGGGCGGCGAGAAGGTCATCGGCTATCTCGAAGAAGACGGCATCGACCCGAAGTCGAAGACCGACACGTACGCGGCCGTCAAGCTGGAGGTGGACAACCGGCGTTGGGCGGGTGTCCCCTTCTACCTGCGCACGGGCAAGCGCCTCGGCCGTCGCGTCACGGAGATCGCGGTCGTCTTCCAGCGCGCCCCGCACTCCCCCTTCGACCACACGGCGACGGAGGAACTCGGCCAGAACGCGCTGGTCATCCGCGTCCAGCCGGACGAGGGCGTCACGGTCCGCTTTGGCTCCAAGGTGCCCGGCACCTCCATGGAGGTGCGGGACGTGTCGATGGACTTCGCGTACGGGGAGTCCTTCACGGAGTCCAGCCCGGAGGCGTACGAGCGGCTGATCCTCGATGTCCTGCTCGGCGACGCGAACCTCTTCCCGCGCACCGAGGAGGTCGAGCTGTCCTGGAAGATCCTCGACCCGATCGAGGAGTACTGGGACAAGCACGGCAGGCCCGCGCAGTACCCGTCGGGCACCTGGGGCCCGGCCGAGGCGGACGAGATGCTCGAACGAGATGGACGGAGCTGGCGCCGGCCATGAAAATCGACCTTACGGACACCACGGCCAGCAAGATCAACAAGGCGCTCGTGCAGGGCCGCAGGGCCATCGGCACACCCGCCGTCGGCATGGTCCTCACCCTCGTCATCGTCACCGACGAGGAGAACGCCTACGACGCGCTGAAGGCCGCCAGCGAGGCGTCCCGCGAGCATCCCTCGCGCACCCTCGTGGTCATCAAGCGCATCTCGCGCTCGCCCCGCGACCGCACGACCTCTCGGCTCGACGCCGAGGTGCGGGTCGGCGCGGACGCGGGCACCGGCGAGACGGTGATACTGCGGCTGTACGGCGAGGTGGTCGACCACGCTCAGTCGGTGGTCCTTCCCCTGCTGCTGCCGGACGCGCCCGTCGTCGCCTGGTGGCCGGTGAACGCGCCGCTCGACCCGGCCCAGGACCCACTGGGGGCCCTGGCACAGCGACGCGTCACGGACACGTACGCCGCCGAGCAGCCCGTACGGGAACTCGGCGCCCGCGCCGACGCCTACACCCCCGGCGACACGGACCTGTCGTGGACCCGCATCACGCCCTGGCGTTCGATGCTGGCCGCGGCCCTGGACCAGGTCACCTGCGAGGTCACCTCGGTCGAGGTGGAGGGCGAGGAGTTCAACCCGAGCTGCGAGCTGCTCGCCATGTGGCTCGCGGACCGGCTCGACGTACCGGTCAAGCGCTCGCTGTCCTCCGGGCCCGGTCTCACGTCCGTCCGGATGGACACGAACTGCGGTCCGATCGTCCTGGACCGGGCCAACGGTTCGCTGGCGACGCTGTCCATCCAGGGCCAGCCCGACCGGGCGGTGGCGCTGAACCGCCGCGACACGGCCGAGCTGATCGCGGAGGAACTGCGGCGCCTTGACCCGGACGACACGTATGCGTCGGCGCTGCGGTTCGGGGTGCATCGGCTGGGGGGTGCCAGGTCCGGTTACGCCGGTCCGTCGGCCGGTCCGGCCGGTTCGGTCGCGGGGAGTCCCGCGGGCGGGGCGTCGGAAGGTGGCGCTTCCGGGGACGGTGCCTCCGGGGCCGCGGCTTCCCAGGCGTCGGGCTCCCGGGCCGCGGCCTTCAGGGCCGGGGTCTCCGGAGCCGGGGGTTCCCGGGCCGAAGGTTCGCAGACGGAGACTTCCGAAGCGAGGGGCGCCGGGAACGGCGGTTCCGAGACGGAGGCTCCTGAGGCCGGCGGTGCGTCCACAGCGGCGGCGGCACCACCGGCCGAGGCGCCCGTCGAGGCCCCCGGAAACACCGGGAACGCCGGGAACGAGGCTCCCGGGAACGAGGCCGCCAAGGCTCCGGTCACCACTGCCACCCCTGCCACCCTGGCCAAGAGGGCGGCGGCCAAGTGAGTACGGCACCGCAGCTCGTCGTCCACCACGACAAGGAGCTGATGGCCCAGGCCGCCGCGGCCCGGCTGATCACGAAGATCGTGGACGCGCAGGCGTCCCGGGGCTATGCCTCGGTCGTGCTCACGGGCGGGCGCAACGGCAACGGCCTCCTCGCGGCCCTGAGTTCGGCCCCCGCGCGGGATGCCATCGACTGGGGCCGCCTGGACCTGTGGTGGGGTGACGAGCGGTTCCTGCCCGAGAGTGACCCGGACCGCAATGTCACCCAGGCCCGTGCGGCGCTCCTCGACTCGGTACCGCTGGATCCCAGCCGCGTGCACGCCATGCCCGCGTCGGACGGCCCGTACGGCAATAACGCCGACGCGGCAGCAGAGGCGTACGCCGCCGAACTGGCCAAGGCCTCGGGCCCCGAGAACCATGGCGCGGTCCCCACGTTCGACGTCCTCATGCTGGGCGTCGGCCCGGACACGCACGTGGCCTCGCTCTTCCCGGAGCTGCCGGCGGTCCGTGAGACGGAACGCACGGTGGTCGGCGTACACGGTGCGCCGAAACCCCCGCCGACCCGTATCTCCCTGACCCTGCCCGCGATCCGGTCGGCCCGTGAGGTCTGGCTGCTGGCCGCGGGCGAGGACAAGGCGAGGGCCGCGGCCATCGCCCTCTCGGGAGCGGGCGAGATCCAGGCCCCGGCGGCGGGCGCGTACGGACGCTCGCGCACACTGTGGCTGCTGGACGCGGCAGCGGCATCCCAACTGCCCCGCTCGCTGTATCCGCCGGCGTCACCCTGAACCCCGCGCCCCTGAAGGAGGCCGCAGGCCTTCCTTCAGGGGCGCGGGGAACTGCGCGACCAGCCACAACGAACCCGCAGCTTCAAACGGGTCATCCCAGCGGAGCGCTCACGCGTCGGTAGGCACTGCCATCTCGCTCACGCACGAGCAACCCACTCTCCACGCAGTAGCGACGCAGCGCCGACGTGTCGTCGTGCACGGTCCGGAACGCCTCGTTGACCTCACGCTCCGAGTAGCTGCGTTCGGTCTCGAAGAGCGTCCCGGTCAGATGGGTGAGCAGCTCACGGCGTACCGCGGGTCGAACCGGAATCGCTGTCAGCCGCCCTTGCGCGAAGAACCCCACAAGGCGGCGCGGGACACCGGGGTGCGCTTCCTCCGCGGACCGGACGCGTCGGAACACGGCGGGATCGGCCCGCAGGGACCCGTCCGGCGTCCGCTCGACGAGCCCCGTGGCGATCAGACGCCCGAGATGCTTGCGCACCAGGGCGGAATCCTGCTCGCGCGGGGGCAGTTGGTCCAGCACGATGCGGGCGTACAGCCTCTGGCGTTCGGGATCCGCGAGTGCGGCGAGCAGCTGGTCCATGACGTCCTCCCGGCGGGTGACAGCGCCGGAGCAGTGTCACCCGCCGGGCGGGAACCGCGCATCCGATTAACGGCCGCGGCCCCGAGCCGCCCCTGCCTGCGGCCCCTGGCTCAACGCCCGCGCAGCTCCCGGTACTTGGCCACGAGCGCCTTCGTCGACTCGTCAAGCCCCGGCACTTCGGCGCCTTCGGTCAGCGCGGGCTCGACTCGCTTGGCCAGCACCTTGCCCAGTTCGACGCCCCACTGGTCGAAGGAGTCGATGTTCCAGACGGCTCCCTGCACGAACACCTTGTGCTCGTAGAGGGCGATCAACTGGCCGAGCACCGACGGGGTCAGCTCGCGCGCGAGGATCGTGGTCGTCGGGTGGTTGCCCTTGAACGTCTTGTGCGGCACCAGTTCCTCGGGCGCGCCCTCGGCACGCACCTCGTCCGGCGTCTTCCCGAAGGCCAGGGCCTGCGTCTGCGCGAAGAAGTTGGCCATCAGCAGGTCGTGCTGGGCCACAAGCCCCGGCAGCAGGTCCGCGACCGGCTCGACGAACCCGATGAAGTCGGCCGGGATCAACTTCGTGCCCTGGTGGATCAGTTGGTAGTACGCGTGCTGCCCGTTGGTCCCCGGCGTGCCCCACACGACCGGCCCGGTCTGCCACTCCACGGGAACGCCGTCCCGGCCCACGTACTTGCCGTTGGACTCCATGTCCAACTGCTGCAAGTACGCCGTGAACTTGGACAGATAGTGCGAGTACGGCAGCACCGCATGCGACTGCGCGTCATGGAAGTTGCCGTACCAGATGCCCAACAGGCCGAGCAGCAGCGGCACATTGGACTCGGCGGGCGCGGTCCGGAAGTGCTCGTCGACCAGCCGGAAACCGTCCAGCATCTCCCGGAACCGGTCAGGACCGATCGCGATCATCAGCGACAGACCGATCGCGGAGTCGTACGAGTAGCGGCCGCCGACCCAGTCCCAGAACTCGAACATGTTGGCCGGGTCGATGCCGAAGTCCGACACCTTCTCGGTGTTCGTCGACAAGGCCACAAAGTGCTTGGCGACCGCATCCTGGTCGGCCTTCAGCTCGGTCAGCAGCCAGTTGCGCGCCGAGGTCGCGTTGGTGATCGTCTCGATGGTGGTGAAGGTCTTCGAGGCGATGATGAACAGCGTCTCGGCCGGGTCCAGGTCCCGTACCGCCTCGTGTAGATCGGCCCCGTCCACGTTCGACACGAAACGGACCGCCAGTTCGCGGTCGGTGAAGGCGCGCAGCGCCTCGTACGCCATCGCCGGGCCCAGGTCGGAACCGCCGATGCCGATGTTGACCACAGTGCGGATGCGCCGGCCGGTGTGGCCCGTCCACTCGCCGGAACGGACCTGTTCGGCGAAGGCGCTCATCTTGTCGAGCACCGCGTGCACTCCCGGCACGACGTTCTCACCGTCGACCTCGATCACCGCGTCGCGCGGCGCGCGCAGCGCGGTGTGCAGTACGGCGCGGTCCTCGGTCGTGTTGATCTTCTCGCCGCGGAACATGGCGTCGCGCAGTCCGAACACGTCGGTCGCGGCGGCCAGTTCACGCAGCAGCCGCAGCGTCTCGTCGGTGACCAGATGCTTGGAGTAGTCGACGTGCAGATCGCCGACCTGAAGCGTGTATCCGGCGCCGCGCCCCGGGTCCGCGGCGAACAGCTCGCGCAACTGCACCTCGCCGAGTTCCTCGCGGTGCTTGGTCAGAGCGGTCCACTCGGGCTTCTGATTGAGCCGGGTACGGCTATCTGCGTTCATCTCGGGCTTCAGCCTTCTCTCGTACTGTCCTGCTGCGTACCTTGCCCCGCTGCCGGTCCCAACTTAATTGATCAGGACTTGACGTGAGCTGTCGTCCCACCGTCGTCCGGCACAACAACAGATACGTCCGGCTTGAGCGCAGGTATCAGGGCGATGACAGTGAGCACGAAGAACGCAGCCACCGGCGGCGCGCAGCGGTGACCGACGCGGTCAGCAGCGGTTCGTCGGTGAGCGCGGCGGCGAGCACAGATAACGCGGGCGCCGCCCGGGCCCACGAAGCAGATCCGGCCGGACACCACTCGGTATCCGGCCATGGGGGTCCCCCTGCTCGAGCGAGACCGGGAGCCAGAGGGCTCAACTCCTAGATTTCGCCCCGCAGTTTGGCGAGCGCCTCAGCGAGGATCGCCTCGCCGTCCTCATCGCTGCGCCGCTCCCGTACGTACGCGAGGTGCGTCTTGTACGGCTCGGTGCGCGGCGGGTCCGGTGGGTTCTCCCGGTCCTGTCCAGCCGGAAAGCCGCAGCGCGGGCAGTCCCAGGTTTCGGGAACCTGCGCGTCGCTGGCGAAGCTCGGCTGCGTCTCGTGCCCGTTGGAGCACCAGAAGGAGATGCGCAGCCGCGGCGCGGACTCGCCACGCTCGGCCTCGCCCATCGGCCCCGCCCCGACCCGGCTTCCTCGGATCGCGTTGCCACTTGCCACGGTCGTAACTCCCTGCGTGATGGTGCCGCGAAGCGAGCCGGCGTGCCGCTTCGCTGCGAGCGCCTCAGTCTACGTAAGGCCCAACGCGCGTCCAGTGATTGGAGTTACACCCCACCCCGAGACGCAAGCCCCATGATAGGCCGCGCCTGCGGGCGCGTACCGGACATGGGGCCTTTGCGTGCGATGTGCTGTCGTACCGACGTCAGTCGCTGATCAGTTGGTGACCTTCATCAGGATGCCGAGCACGACAATGCACGCAAACCACAGCAGACCGACCACGACGGTGATGCGGTCGAGGTTGCGTTCGGCGACCGAGGAGCCGCCGACGGACGACTGCATGCCGCCACCGAACATGTCGGACAGGCCGCCGCCCTTCCCCTTGTGCATCAGCACCAGCAGCATCAACAGCAAGCTGAAGACGATCAGGGCGATCGAGAACCCCATAACCACGGCTGGACCAACTTCCTCGGACTTGTACGGACGACGGGGGCCGGAGCTTCACAAGAAGCCGCCCGGCCCCCGCAAGGGTACGACGTATCGCCGCTACCGCATACTTACTGGTCGCGGAACCGGACGATCTTGACGAACTCGTCGGCGTCCAGCGAAGCGCCGCCGACCAGCGCGCCGTCGATGTCGGGCTTCGCCATGATCTCGGCGACGTTCCCGGACTTCACGGAACCGCCGTACTGGATACGGACCTGGTCGGCCAGCTCCTGCGAGTACAGCTCGGCGAGCTTGCCACGGATCGCCGCGCAGACCTCCTGGGCGTCGTCGGCGCCGCAGACCTTGCCGGTGCCGATGGCCCAGACAGGCTCGTACGCGACCACGATGGACTCGACCTGCTCGGCCGGTACGTCCTTGAGGGCGCCCTCGACCTGGGCGAGCGTGTGCGTGACGTGGTTGCCCGCCTCGCGGACCTCCAGCTCCTCGCCCACGCACAGGATCGGCGTGAGGCCGTGCTTGAAGGCGGCCTTGACCTTGGCGTTGCAGAGCTCGTCGGTCTCGTTGTGGTACTGCCGGCGCTCGGAGTGGCCGATCGCCACGTACGTGCACTTCAGCTTGGCCAGCATCGAGCCGGAGATCTCGCCGGTGTAGGCGCCGGAGTCGTGCGCCGAGATGTCCTGGGCGCCGTACTTGATCTTGAGTTTGTCGCCGTCGACCAGCGTCTGCACGGAGCGCAGGTCGGTGAAGGGCGGCAGGACGGCGACCTCGACGGCCTCGTAGTCCTTGTCGGCCAGGGCGAAGGCGAGCTTCTGGACGTGCGCGATGGCCTCGAGGTGGTTGAGGTTCATCTTCCAGTTGCCCGCCATCAGCGGCGTGCGCGCGGTCATGTGGGTCAGTCCTCCAGTGCGGCGAGGCCGGGGAGCGTCTTGCCCTCGAGGTATTCGAGGGAGGCGCCGCCGCCGGTCGAAATGTGGCCGAATGCCGTCTCGTCGAAGCCCAGGATGCGGACGGCCGCGGCGGAGTCGCCGCCGCCGACGACCGTGAAGGCCGGGGAGTCGAGAAGGGCCTGGGCGACCGACTTGGTGCCCTCGGCGTAGTCGGGGTGCTCGAAGACGCCCATGGGACCGTTCCAGAAGACGGTGGCGGCGTCGGCGAGCTTCGAGGCGTACAGCTTGCGGGACTCAGGGCCGATGTCGAGGCCCATCTGGTCGGCCGGGATGGCGTCCGCGGCGACGGTGGTGGGATTGGCCGGCGCCTTGGTCTTCAGGTCCGGGAACTCGGACCCGACCAGCGCGTCGACGGGCAGGACCAGCTCGACACCAGACTTCTCGGCGCGCTCGATGTACTCGATGACGACCGGGATCTGGTCCTCCTGGAGGAGAGAGCTGCCGATCTCGTACCCCTTGGCCTTGAGGAAGGTGTACGCCATGCCGCCGCCGATCAGCAGCCGGTCGGCCTTGCCCAGGAGCTGGTCGATGACGGCGAGCTTGTCGGAGACCTTGGCGCCGCCGAGCGCGACGACATAGGGGCGCTTGACGTCCTCGGTGAGCTTCTTCAGGACGCCGACTTCGGTGGCGATGAGGTGGCCGGCGTAGTGCGGAAGGCGTGCCGGAAGGTCGTACACGGAGGCGTGCTTGCGGTGCACCGCGCCGAAACCGTCGCCTACGTAGGCATCGGCCAGGGCCGCCAGCTGGTCCGCGAACTCGCCGCGCTCGGTGTCGTCCTTCGACGTCTCACCGGCGTTGAAGCGCAGGTTCTCGATGACCGCGACCTGGCCGGGCTGCAGGCCGTTCACGGCGTCGTGGGCGGCGGGGCCGACGGTGTCCTGGGCGAACGCGACGGGCGCGCCGAGGAGTTCACCGAGCCGTTCGGCGGCGGGCAGCAGCGAGAACACCGGGTCCGGGGCGCCCTTGGGGCGGCCCAGGTGCGAGGCGACGACCACCTTGGCGCCCGCCTCCGCGAGGGCCCTGACGGTGGGCAGCACGGCGCGGATGCGGCCGTCGTCGGTGATGCGGCCGTCGGCCAGCGGCACGTTCAGGTCGGCGCGCACGAAGACCCGCTTGCCGTCCACGCCTTCGGAGAGGAGTTCGTCGATCGTCTTCATAAAGGGACTCCTGGAGAGCTCTGTTGTCCTGGAGGGCTGATCGATCAGCACGTGACACAGGGCTCGGGCAGCACTTCTTTGCGCTGCCCGAGCCCTGTGCTCACATCGAGGTGCCTGCTCTGGGACTCAGAGCTGGCCGCCGACGAAGACCGTGAGGTCCACGAGGCGGTTGGAGTAGCCCCACTCGTTGTCGTACCAGCCGAGGATCTTCACCGACTTGCCCTCCTGGACCATGGTCAGGGAGGCGTCGAAGGTGCAGGAGGCCGGGTCGCCGACGATGTCCGAGGAGACGATCTCGTCCTCGGTGTAGAAGAGGTAGCCCTTGAGGTCGCCGCCGTCCGCGGCCTTCTTGAACGCGGCGTTGACCTCGTCCTTGGTGACCTCGCGCTGGAGCTCCACGACCAGGTCGGTGGCCGAGCCCGTCGGGACCGGGACGCGCATCGCGATGCCGTCGAGCTTGCCCTTGAGCTGCGGGAGGACCAGGGCGGTGGCCTTCGCGGCGCCGGTGGTGGTCGGAATGATGTTCTCGGCGGCGGCGCGGGCGCGGCGCAGGTCCTTGTGCGGGAAGTCAAGGATGCGCTGGTCGTTCGTGTACGCGTGCACCGTCGTCATCAGGCCCTTGACGATGCCGAAGTTCTCGTCGAGAACCTTGGCCATCGGCGCCACACAGTTGGTGGTGCAGGAGGCGTTCGAGATGACGTGGTGGTTCGCCGCGTCGTACTTGTCCTGGTTGACGCCCATCACGATGGTGATGTCCTCGTCCTTGGCCGGAGCCGAGATGAGGACCTTCTTGGCGCCGCCGGCGATGTGCTTCTCGGCGTCGGCCTTCTTCGTGAAGATGCCGGTCGACTCGATGACGATGTCGACGCCCAGCTCGCCCCAGGGGATGTCGGCGGGGTTACGCTCGGAGAGGACCTTGATCGTCTTGCCGTCGACGGTGATGGTGTCCTCGGTGTGGGACACCTCGGCCTTCAGACGGCCGAGGATGGTGTCGTACTTCAGCAAGTGGGCCGTGGTCGCGGTGTCACCCAGGTCGTTGACAGCCACGATCTCGATGTCTGCACCCTGCTCCAGCAGCGCGCGGAAGTAGTTACGACCGATGCGGCCAAAGCCGTTGATGCCTACGCGGATCGTCACGAACCGATCTCCTCGTTGGTACGCCGGCTTTCGACGCCGGCGAGTTGTATGGGATGTCCCCGACCGCCTACGACCCTACCTCCCTGAGGCCCACGGAGTGACATCGAGAGGGCCCATACACGGCACGGCGGTCCGTACCCACCAGTAGGGGTACGGACCGCCCGGGCACCGAGGCCCGAAGAGAGGACTGACTTCGTATTGTCAGCCCTTCCTGTCAGCCGTTCCTGTCAGCCCTTCAGTGCTGCCAGCGCCTTGCCGAGCAGAGCCGTGCGGTCGGCCGCCGCGGTGACGTGCTCCAGGCCGAAGCCGAGCAGCACGGTGTCACGCGTGGTGACCGCTGCGTACGTCTTGAAGAGCTCGCCGGTACGTCCCCAGTCCCGGGCGACCGCGGGGCTGCCCGCGGGCGGACCGGGCACGTTCCAGGCCCCGAGCGACGACTCGAAGCCCTCGGTCTCGCCTGCCGTGCCGCCGATCACTACGGAGGCGTTGTCGGCGAGGACGCCACGGCCTGCGGCGGAGCCGTCGCTGATATAGCTCAACGAGATCTCCACCGCCTTTCCGGCGTACGCGGAGAGATCGAAGTTGACCTCCTGCCAGCCCTCGGAGTTCCCGGTGAGGCTGTTCCAGGAACCGCTCGTGCCGGTCGGCGTGCAGCCGGCCGGGCCCCGGGTCAGATAGCGCTTGAGGGCGGGGTGCTGCTGGATGAAGTACCCGGCCTCGCACTCGGCGGGCACCGCGGTGCTGGTGGCGCCGCCCTTCTCCGGGAGTGTGGTCCAGTCGTCGGCCCCGGCCGTGTGCGCTTCGAGCACCGCGTGGTCGTAGCCCGGCTCGGTCTCCCACAGGAGCCGCGTGCGCAGGGCGGGCGCGTCCGCCGCGCTCACTCCGGTGAGGTCGATGGTGCGGGTCAGGCGGTTCCAGGCCAGGTCGGAGTGGGTGACGGCCGCCATGTACGCGCCTTCGTAGGGGCCGTACGGGTTGACGCTCCCGGGGTACTGGCCCGCTCCCGCACTCGCGAACTGCGGGTACTTGTCCGCGGGCAGGGTGTCGGAGGTGACGGCGTACGCTCCGGCCGCGTTCAGCGGATTGCCGGGCGCGTCACCGAGCGCGCCGGCGGCGCCCGTCAGCTTTCCGGAACCGTCGAACGCCTTGGCGCCCGGAGTCGTCGTGCGCGAGAAGGCGCCGAGGTAGTACTGGCTGAAGTCGTTCGTCGTGGCGCCCGGCAGGGCGACGGTTCCGCCCGCCTGCTCGCCCGCCTCGACCAGCTTGCCGCCCTCGTTGAGGTAGGCACGCAGCTGCAGCTGAGTGGCGGAGCCGGGGCGGTCGGCGCCCGTGTAGTGGACGACCGTCCTGAAGTGGCCGAGGACCCCGAGCGCGTCCGGTGCGCCCTGTGTGGCGACGTCCCAGACCAGCGGCTTGCGGCCGTTGGCCTTCAAGGCGTCGACGTAGGTCTGGGCCTGGGTGGCGGCGGCGCCCTCCTCGGCGACCACCAGCGTGTCGGCGCGCGGCCGTTCGGCGACCGTGTACGTGAAGTGCTCGCTGGAGGTGGGCTTTCCCCTCCGGGTCTCGCCGGTGAACCAGACCTCGACCTTGTCGCCCGGCTCGCCGTCCTGGACCTGCGCCCGGTACTCGTCGAAGTGGAGGTTGTCCTCGCCTCCGAAGGTCTCGCCGCCGTCCCAGGCCTTGAGTGCCTGGTCGTGCGTACGGCCGCCGTTGACGCGGTACTTGAGCTCCTTGTCGCGTACGGACTTGCGGGCGACGACGGAGATCTCCTGGTCGGCGCCGCGCGAGTACGACGTCGTGAAGGTGGCCGGGGTGAAGTCCGGGGCGTCGATGCCGACCGGGGACTTGGGCTGGTCGGGCCGGGCGGCGGCCTCGCCTACGGAGAGCGCGAACGGGATGTTCTTCTCGAACTCCTGCCGGATCAGCTTCTCGTCGTCCGGGAAGGTGAAGATCGACTCGCAGTCCGCCGCGTTCCAGGCGTCGTTCGGGTCGACGTTCGACGCGGTCTGGCAGGTCGACATCTCGGGGGTGAACATCGAGAGGCCGTTGACGTTGGACGCGTGACCGTCAGCCTCGCCGTTGGTCGTGTAGAGCTCGGAGGAGACCTGCGGGCGGTAGCCGGGGATCGCCGGCTTCTCGGGCGTTCCGGCGAGGGACTTGTAGACCACGTCGTCGGGGCTCGGCGTCGCCACCTGCCAGCCGACTCCGTAGAGGATCAGTTCGGCGGCGGAGTGGTAGTTGATGCCGTACTCGAAGCCGATGCGCTTCTGGAACGAGTCCAGGGCCTTGGTCTCGGGCTCGGAGCCCGGGCTCGCGCCGCGGTAGGTCTGGCTCGTGGGGTACGGGGACGAACCCTCGTTGTCATAGCCCCACTTGTAGGCGAAGTTGCGGTTGAGGTCGACGCCGTCGCCGGTGGTCCAGGCGCCGTCGCCGTTGACGTCCCGCATGTTCTTGCGCCACTGACGGTCGCCCTCGGGCTTGAACGTCCAGTCGTAGCCGTCGGGGTTGGCGGAGAGGACGAACCACAGCTCGGTGGAGTCCACGAGCTTGGTGATCCGCTGGTCCTTGCCGTAGTTGTCGAGGTAGTGGTGCATCAGGCGCCGGTTCATCTCCGGCGTGATCCACTCACGGGCGTGCTGGTTGGACATGTACAGCACGGAGGGCTTGGCGCCGTCCTTGGTCTTCTTGGCGCCCTTGGTGAGCTTGAGGGCCAGGATGTCCTGTCCCTGGACGGACTTGCCGATGGAGACGACCTTGGTGAGGGACGGATGCTTCTGCCCCGTCCTGACGATCTCCTCCTTGAGGTTGCCCTTTCCGCTGTACGGCCGGTAGACACCGTCCCCCGCGGCCGCCACACGCGCGCGTGCCTTGGCCGAGAGCTTGTGCTCGGTGAGGTCGACGCCCTTCTTCTCCAGTTGCCCGGCCTGCTTGTCGGTGAGGTACACCTCGACCGTGGCCGTGCCCTTCTCGGGTGCCTGCTCCCCCAGTTCGTGTCCGTCCTGGCCGGCCGCGAGAAGCAGGGGTAACTGTTCCTTCGTGACGTCGGCACGGAAGATCTTGACCTCGTCCGCGCCCGGGTCGGGTTGCGCACTGGCGTCGTCCGCCTGCGCCATGGGCGCCAGCCCCGCCCCGCCCAGCAACAGCGCACCGACAGCGAGGATCGATCTCGCTCTTCGTCTCATGAGCCCCCCTTGCAGTAGTTCGCCACAGCAGCGAACAGGTGCCAGGCTCATGACACTTCAGGGTCGAGTCAAGAGCGCCTTAAGGCCAGACAAGAGGGCTCAAAGGCAGACGAACGCCGGTGCCGACGATCCCATGTGGGCGTCAGCACCGGCGCTTTGAGTCAAAGGATCCCATTGGTCCCGTTGGTCCCGTACGGCCATATCGGCCCGCGGGAGTCAGCCCACGAGGTTGTCGGCCAGTTCCTCGGAGAGGGTGGACTCCGTCCCCGGGATGCCCAGGTCCTGGGCCTTCTTGTCGGCCATGGCGAGCAGTCTGCGGATACGGCCGGCGACGGCGTCCTTGGTCAGCGGCGGGTCGGCGAGCGCGCCCAACTCCTCCAGGGAGGCCTGCTTGTGCTCCATGCGCAGCCGTCCGGCAGCGGCGAGGTGCTCCGGGACCTCGTCGCCGAGGATCTCCAGAGCGCGCTGTACGCGGGCTCCCGCGGCGACGGCGGCGCGGGCCGAGCGGCGCAGATTGGCGTCGTCGAAGTTGGCGAGGCGGTTGGCGGTGGCGCGCACTTCGCGCCGCATGCGCCGCTCCTCCCAGGCGAGCACGGACTCGTGGGCGCCGAGGCGGGTCAGCAGGGCGCCGATCGCGTCACCGTCGCGGACGACGACCCGGTCGACGCCGCGCACCTCGCGGGCCTTGCTGGCGATCTGGAGTCTGCGGGCCGCGCCGACCAGCGCGAGCGCCGCCTCGGGGCCGGGGCAGGTCACCTCCAGGGAGGACGACCGGCCCGGTTCGGTCAGCGAGCCGTGCGCCAGGAACGCTCCGCGCCAGGCGGCCTCGGCGTCGCAGGTGGCCCCCGAGACCACCTGCGGAGGCAGCCCCCGGATCGGACGTCCACGGCCGTCGACGAGCCCCGTCTGGCGGGCCAGCTGGTCGCCGCCCGCGACGACGCGGACGACATAGCGCGAGCCGCGGCGCAGGCCGCCGGGAGCCATCACGATCAGCTCGGAGCTGTGGCCGAAGATCTCCAGGATGTCCCGTTTGAGGCGGCGCGCCGCCATCGCGGTGTCCAGCTCCGCCTCGATCACGATTCGGCCGCTCACCAGGTGGAGGCCGCCGGCGAACCGCAGGATGGCGGATACCTCCGCCTTTCTGCAGCAGGTCCGGGTGACGGGGAGCCGGGAGATCTCGTCCTTCACCGCTGCCGTCATCGCCATGGGCCGATCCTTCCATGCATCCGAAAAATACGGTCGTACGCGGCGGCCAACAGCTCCGGGTCGTGCCTTGGAGACCCATCGGTCCGGGCCACCGGCGCCAGCTCGACCGCGGCCCCGAACCGCTGGGCGGCTTCGGTGAGTAAATCGCGGTCGGGCACGGCGGCCTCGTCGGCCAGTACCACGTCCAGGGCGAGTTTAGGGGCGTGTCGTCCCAAAACCTCCAAATGACGCTGCGGGGAGAAGCCTTCGGTTTCTCCGGGCTGCGGGGCGAGGTTCAGGGAGAGCACCCGGCGCGCCTTCGTCTCGGTGAGGGCGTCGAGCAGCTCGGGCACGAGCAGGTGCGGGATCACCGAGGAGAACCAGGAGCCGGGGCCGAGGACCACCCAGTCCGCGTCGAGGACCGCCGCGACGGCCTCGGGGACGGCGGGCGGGTCGTGCGGCACGAGGTGCACGGACTGCACCTCGCCGGTTGTGAGGGCGACGGTGGCCTGGCCGCGTACCGTTTCGATGTCGTCGGGCCGCTCCGCGTCGTGCCCCTTGACCAGGGCCTGGAGCTCCAGGGGTACGGCGGACATGGGCAGCACGCGCCCCTGGGCGCCCAGGAGCTTGCCGACCAGGTCAAGGGCCTGGACATGATCGCCGAGCTGCTCCCAGAGGGCGACGATCAGCAGGTTGCCGACCGCGTGTTCGTGCAGGTCGCCCTGGGACTGGAAGCGGTGCTGGATGACACGGGCCCAGGTCTGGCCCCAGTCGTCGTCGCCGCACAGGGCCGCGAGGGCCTTGCGCAGATCGCCGGGCGGGAGCACGCCCAGCTCGTCCCGGAGGCGGCCGCTGGAGCCGCCGTCGTCGGCGACCGTGACGACCGCGGTGAGGTCGCCGGTGATGCGGCGCAGGGCGGCGAGCGAGGCGGACAGGCCCATGCCGCCGCCGAGCGCGACGACCTTGGGCTGCGCGCCGCGGCGGCGCGGCTTGCCCCCGCGCGCCTCGGAGGGCTTGCCGCCGCGGCCTTCGGGACCGATCCGGCGCAGCCTGCTCAGCCGCAGAGTACGACCCGTCATTCGCGGCCCATGTCCCGGTGGACGACGACCGTCTCCACTCCCTCGGACACCAGGCGGGCGGCGAGCTTCTCCGACATCGCGACGGAGCGGTGCTTGCCGCCGGTGCAGCCGACGGCGATCGTCACGTAACGCTTGCCCTCGCGGCGGTAGCCGGCCTGCACGAGGCGCAGCAGCTCGGCGTACCGGTCGAGGAACTCCTTGGCGCCGGGCTGGTTGAAGACGTACGCCGCGACCTCCTCGTTGAGGCCGGTGTACTGGCGCAGCTCAGGGACCCAGTGCGGGTTGGGCAGGAAGCGCATGTCCACGACCAGGTCGGCGTCGACCGGCAGGCCGTACTTGAAGCCGAAGGACATGACCGTGGCCCGCAGCTCGGGCTCCTCCTCGCCGGCGAACTGGGCGTCCATCTTGGCGCGCAGCTCGTGCACGTTCAGGCTGGAGGTGTCGATCACCAGGTCGGCGTCGCCGCGCAGCTCGCGCAGCAGCTCACGCTCGGCGGCGATGCCGTCGACGATGCGGCCGTCGCCCTGGAGGGGGTGCGGACGGCGTACGGATTCGAAGCGGCGCACCAGGGCGTCGTCGGAGGACTCCAGGAAGACGATCCGCCGGGTGACGTGCTTGGCCTCCAGGTCGGCGAGGGATTCGCGGAGGTTGTCGAAGAAACGGCGGCCCCGTACGTCGACGACGACCGCGATCCTGGCGACGTTGCCCTGGGAGCGGGCGCCGAGCTCCACCATGGTGGGGATCAGCGCGGGCGGCAGGTTGTCGACGACGAACCAGCCGAGGTCCTCCAGACACTTGGCTGCGGTGGACCGGCCCGCGCCGGACATGCCGGAGATGATCACCAGCTCGGGGATGGCCGCCTCGGGGACCCCGGCTGTTTCGATGCCCGTACTCACCTGTTCTCCGTCTTGCTGACCTGCTTCGGGCAGCGAGTGCTCTGCGCTCGCTTCCTTCTGCGGTTTCTCGTGTTCCGCCGTGTGCTCTGTTACCTGTTCCGCTGTGCGCTCTGTGTCGTGCGCGTCCTGCTCGTTCATGGCTCCTGCCCCCGTCGCTCGTCCGAGGCGCCCGCGGATACGGGCTCCCCCGCGGAACCCGCCGTCGTTTCGGGTCCTGCGTCTGCTACCTGTTCCTCGTCTTCAATGATCTCTCCAGTCGCCGTGTTCACGGCGGGGGCGGCCGGGGTCGCCTGGGCAAGGGCCACGGCGATCACCTCGGCCGTCTTGCGGCCTATGCCGGGAACCTCGCAGATCTGCTCGATCGTCGCGGACCGAAGCTTCTTCAGCGAACCGAAATGCTTGATCAGCGCCTGTTTGCGCGTCTCGCCGAGGCCCGGCACGTCGTCCAGCGGGCTCGCCTTGAAGCGCCTGGCCCGCTTCGTGCGCTGGTAGGTGATCGCGAAGCGGTGCGCCTCGTCGCGTACACGCTGAAGAAGATAGAGCCCCTCGCTGGTGCGCGGGAGCACCACCGGGTCGTCGTCGCCGGGCAGCCAGACCTCTTCGAGGCGTTTGGCGAGACCGCAGACGACGATGTCGTCGATGCCGAGCTCGTCGAGGGCCTTCTGGGCGGCCGCGACCTGCGGCTGCCCGCCGTCGACGACGACGAGCTGCGGCGGGTACGCGAACCGCTTGGGCCGCCCGTCGTCCTCGGTGAGCGTGTTCTCCCCGTCCGCCCACTCGCCGGTCTTCTCCTTCTCGGCGAGGTAGCGCTTGAAGCGGCGGGTGATCACCTCGTGCATGGAGCGGACGTCGTCCTGGCCCGCGAAGCCCTTGATCTGGAAGCGGCGGTACTCGCTCTTGCGCTGAAGGCCGTCCTCGAAGACCACCATGGAGGCCACGACGTCGTCTCCCTGGAGATGCGAGATGTCGTAGCACTCGATCCGCAGGGGCGCGCTGTCCAGGTCGAGGGCCTCGGCGATCTCCTCCAGGGCGCGCGAGCGGGTGGTCAGGTCGGAGGCGCGCTTCGTCTTGTGCAGCCCGAGCGCCTGGAGCGCGTTGCGCTGCACGGTCTCCATGAGGGCCTTCTTGTCGCCGCGCTGCGGGATGCGCAGCGAGACATTGGACCCCCGGCGCGTGGTGAGCCACTCCTGCACGGGCTCCACCGGGTCGGGCAGCGCCGGGACGAGCACCTCCTTGGGTACGGAGTCGCCGGTCTCCTCGCCGTACAGCTGCTGGAGGGCGTGCTCGACGAGATCGCCGGTGGTGACGGCCTCCACCTTGTCCGTCACCCAGCCGCGCTGACCGCGCACGCGTCCGCCCCGTACGTGGAAGATCTGCACGGCGGCTTCCAGCTCGTCCTCGGCGACCGCCATCAGGTCGGCGTCCGTCGCGTCGGCCAGCACGACCGCGTTCTTCTCCATGGCCTTCTTGAGGGCCCCTATGTCGTCGCGGAGGCGGGCCGCCCGCTCGTACTCCATCTCCTCGGCCGCGTCCGTCATCTGCCGTTCCAGACGACGGATGTACGTCCCCGTGCGGCCGGCCATGAAGTCGCAGAACTCCTCGGCGAGTTCGCGATGGTCCTCGGCGGAGACCCGCTCGACGCAGGGGGCCGAGCACTTGCCGATGTAGCCGAGCAGGCAGGGACGGCCGGTGCGCTCGGCGTTCTTGAAGACGCCGGCGGAGCAGGTGCGGACGGGGAAGACGCGCAGCAGGAGGTCCACGGTGTCGCGGATCGCCCACGCGTGCCCGTACGGGCCGAAGTACCGCACGCCCTTGCGCTTCTGGCCGCGCATCACCTGCACGCGCGGGAACCGCTCGTTCATCGTGACCGCGAGGTACGGGTAGCTCTTGTCGTCGCGGTACTTGACGTTGAACCGGGGGTCGTACTCCTTGATCCAGGAGTACTCCAGCTGCAGCGCCTCGACCTCCGTGGACACCACCGTCCACTCCACCGACGCGGCCGTCGTGACCATGGTGCGCGTACGCGGATGGAGGCCTGCCAGGTCCTGGAAGTAGCTGGCCAGGCGCTGGCGCAGGCTCTTCGCCTTTCCTACGTAGATCACCCGGCGGTGCTCGTCGCGGAACTTGTAGACCCCCGGCGAGTCGGGGATCTGCCCCGGCTTGGGGCGGTAGCTGGAGGGGTCGGCCATGTCTCACACCCTACTGGCGAGGTGTGACAGCGCGGCGGCCCTGTGGACGGAGCCGCAGTGCCCCCTGTGGATGGGCACGCTGTGGCTCTGTGGACGGGAACGTTGTGGCCCCTGAACGGGGTCAGCGCGACTCCAGAAACGTGAGGACGGCGAGGACGCGACGGTGGTCGTCGGCAGCCTCCGGCAGGCGCAGTTTGCCCAGGATGCTTCGGACGTGCTTCTCGACGGTGCCCTCGGTCACCCACAGCCGGCGGCCGATGCCGGCGTTGGAGCGGCCCTCCGCCATGAGGGCCAGGACCTCGCGCTCCCGGGCACTGAGGACGGCCAGGGGATCGTCCCGGCGCTGGGCTGTGACCAGTTCCCGCACCAGGGAGGGATCGACGACCGAGCCGCCCTTGCTGATCCGGTCCAGGGCCTCGATGAACTCGTCCACGACCGTGACCCGGCTCTTGAGGAGATAGCCGATCCGGCGACCGCCGGCCAGCAACTCCAGGGCGTCCTCGACCTCCACGAACGCGGACAGGACGAGGATGCCGAGCGAGGGGTGGCGCTCACGGATCGTGCGGGCCGCCTTCAGGCCCTCGGTGGAGTGGTTCGGGGGCATCCTTATGTCGACGATGACCAGATCCGGACGGCGTTCCTCGACCAGCTCGAGGAGCCGGCCCGCGTCGCCCGCCTGGCCCGCCACCTCGTATCCGAGTCGTTCGCAGAGGCTGGCCAGACCCTCCCTGAGCAGGACGTCGTCGTCCGCGAGGACGACCCTCCCGCGCGCGGGCCGCTGTGCTGCGTCCATGGTCGCTCCCCCGTCCGCTTGCCCGACCGGTGTGGTGCGCCTCCAACAGCCTGCCTGACATGGCCACTTACGGCTAGCAGGAAGGACACGATGGCGGCGGACCGGAAACCCCCTTTGGGGGCTGGCCCTGACGACACGGGGGCCGCGCGGGGCCGATGCTCGTACCAGTGCAGATGCGGTGGACCGGCCGGCCCGGGCGAGGGGCGGCGATCGACGGACGAAGGGCTGCGGGCGATGCGACGGATGCGGATCGAGAAACCACGGCGGTCGGTCCGCGTCCGCGCATACGCGGACGAGGAGCGGTACGGCGACGGTGTGCTGTCCGGCCTCGATCCGCGGGACCTCGACGTCGTACGCGCCAAGCGCCTCCAGTCGGCACGACACGGCGGGACTCCCCGCCCCTGAAGCCGGACGGTTGCCTCACCGTCCGCACAGACCGCCCGGAGCGTACGCAGTGACCGAGTCCAGGACTCCCCCTCGTTGGACCCCTGCCGCGTACGCTCCGGGCGTCACATGTCCGGCGACGGCCCTCCGCCCGCGTCCGGGGACAGCTCCGGCAGCGGCAGCCGTACGGTCATCGTGGTGCCGTCGTCCGGCGGGCTGCTGATGGTCAGTCTGCCGCCGATCGCCTCGACCCGGTCGGTGAGCCCGATCAGTCCGGAGCCACCGCGGGGCTCCGCTCCCCCGACCCCGTCGTCCCGTACGACGACCTCCAGGACGTCGTCGTACGTCCGCGCCCGCACCTCGACCACGGTGGCGCGCGCGTGCTTGGCGGCGTTGGTGAGGCATTCGGAGATCACGTAGTAGACGGCCACTTCGGTCTGCTCCGGCAGGCGGGTTCGCGGCAGTTGCAGGTCGAGCTCCACGGGGACGGCGGAGCGCCGGGCCAGGGCGCGCAGGGCGGGGCCCAGGCCGCCCTTGGAGAGGATGGCCGGGTGGATGCCCCGGGAGATCTGCAGGACATCCTCGAAGACGTCGTCCAGACCCTTGCCGATGTGGGCCAACTGCTCGACCAGCTCGGCCGGTTGGTCCGCCGCCATGGACTCGGCCATCCGCAGATCCAGTTGGAGCGAGACCAGTCGCTGCTGGACGCCGTCGTGCAGATCGCGCTCGATACGGCGGCGGGACGCGTCCGAGGCGGCCACCACGCGCGCGCGTGAAGCGGCCAGTTGGTCGCGGCTGTCGGCGTTGGCGATGGCGGTGGCGATGAGTTCGGTGAAGTCGGCGAGGCGCGACTCGGTCCCCGTAGGCAGCGGTTCCGGGCGCGACGAGGAGGCGACGACGGCACCCCACAGGCGGTCGTCGACGACGATGGGCGCCCCTACGGAGCGGCCGACGCGGGCCGCCCGCTGTGTCCGGGCCACCTCCCCCGCCGCCTCCTCGCCCCCCGTCGCGGGCGCATGGGCGGAGCCCAGTACGGTGGCGGCGCCGTCGGCCTCGTACCGCAGGACCGCCGCGGAAGTGGTGCTGAGCAGTCGCCCCACCTCCTGCGCGACGGCCGTGAAGACCTGGTCCGGCGGGACGCCGCGGGCCACCAGGGTGGCGACGTTGCGCAGGGCGGCCTGTTCGCGGGTGGCGCGGCGGCTCTCGGTGACGTCCCGCGCGGTGGCGTAGATCAGTCCCTCGTCGGTCACCGGGCGGGCGATCCACTGAAGCCAGCACTCGGTGCCGTCGCCGCGCACATACCGGTTCTCGAACTGACGGTGCTCGACGCCTGCCGCCAGCCGGTCGAGGGCGGCCAGCGAGCGTTCCCGGTCTTCCGGGTGGATGAAGTCGGTCCATGGCTTGGAGAGCAGTGTTTCGGCGGAGTACCCCAAGATGCGCTCGAAGGCCGGGTTGACGCGCTTGAAGTAGCCGTCCAGGCCCGCGATGCACAGCAGGTCCAGGGAGAGGTTGAAGATGCTCTCCAGCTCCCGTTCGGCCTTGTGGCGCCGCCCGTGGGCCGCGGCGAAGGACGCCATGGTGCCGTTCATGCCGCTCAGCAGCTGCGCCCAGGTCCCGTCGAAGGCGGCGACGTCGGCGCGGTGGCCGAGCCGGTTGTCGTCGATCGCCGTGTTCATGGTGCGGATCTCGGCGGCGAACCGCTCGCTGCTCACATGGAGTTCGCGGAAGGTGTCGGCGACGTCGCCGATCTCGTCGCGTCCCGTGTAGCGGATGTCGTGCGACAGGTCTCCGGCCGTGAGGGCGTTGGCGCCTTCGGAGACCTCGTCGAGCGGGCGGGTGATCGAGCGGCGGAGGGCCAGGGCGAGGACGGTGACGGCGAGAAGCATCACTACGGAGAGGGCCAGTTCGCCTTCGCCACGGTTCTTGACGGCTTGCAGGTCGTGGTCGGCGTCGGTGGTCAGTTCGTCCATGGTCGCGTCCGCGATGTCGCGCAGGGCGGCGAGGCGGTCGCTGGACGCGGTCAGCCAGCGCTCCAGGGAAGGGAGTTTCGCGGTGTCGCCGTAGGTCAGGGCCTCGCGCGTGGCGCGGACGGTGCGGCCCGCGGGCTGGAGCAGCACACCGGACAGCCGGGCCTGGAGCCGCCCCGACACGTTCCGCCGGAAGGTTTCGAGCTGGGCGGTCTCCAGTACCTGCCAGCGGCCGACGGTGGCGACCCGGGCGTCCGCGGGCGCGGCCGCGAGGAGTCCGGCCAGCTCGACGCGTTCGCGCTCGGCGGCCTCGATGGCCTCCAGGGCGCCCACGTAAGCGTCGGCGGACCGGCCGGCGTCCCGGGAGGGGCGGCTGGAGTCGAGATCGTGGATGGTCTTCAGCAGGCCGTCGATGATGCTCGCGTAGCTCCGCTCGATCCCGGGTCCGGTGAGCGAGCCGCTGCCCGCCTCCAGTCTGGCCGCGCGGAGTTGGCGGCGCGTCGCGTCGAGTCGGCCGGGGATGTCGAGGTGTCCGGTCCGGTCGGCGGCACGGGCGTTCGCGGCGGTGAGTGCCCGGTCCGTCGCGCGCCGGGCCGCGGTTCGTTCGTCGGTCACGCCCGGCCGGTCCGGACGTATCTCAGCGAGGACCGTCGTAAAGCGCTCGCGGGCCAGGGCCTCGGTGAGCGCGGCGGTGTCGAACGAGACGCGCGTGGCGGCCCTGAAGTCCCGCAGAGTGCGGGCCTCCTGCCACTGGGCCATGGCCGAGAAGACCGTGAAGGCGAGCAGTCCGGAGACCGGCAGCAGGACCAGCAGCATGAGCTTGGTGCCGACGCGCAGTCGGGCCAGCAGCGGGACTCTGGCACCCGCCTCGCCGGTTCTGCCGGTCCTCCTCGTACCTCTGCCGACGGCTTTCATGGCCCGGCCGACGGATAGCCCTGGTGGTCGGCCAGATCCTTGTCGATCCGGCGGACCGCATCGTCCAGGGCGGCCTTGACCGGGGCACGGTCGACCATGATCTTCACGAACGCCCGCGCGAAGGCCCCGGTGACCGCCGGATAGGCCGGGGTCTGCGGCCGCGGCCGGGCCACACCGCTCTTCAGCTGCTCGATGAACAGCCGCTCGGCACCGCCCTCGGCGAACCGGGGCGAGAGCTCGACGGCACTGTCCGTCGCCGGAATCGCTCCGTTGGCCTGACTCATGCGGCGCACCTCCTGAGGCCGCAGGAGGTACGCGAGGAACCGCCAGGCCGCGTCACCGTCGGTGGCGCCCGCTGTGATGCCCCACTGCCAGGAACCCATACCGGTGACGGTCCCCTTGCCGAAGTCGGGCAGCGGAACGATCTCCACGTCGTCCGGGAACGCCTCGGTGTACTCGCCGAACAACCAGTGCCCCACCCAGGAGACAGGGCTGCGCCCCTTTGTGAACGCCTTGTCGTCCGTGTTGGGGTCGATCAGCCCCTCCTTGGCCCAACTCTGCATGACGGTCATCGCGCCGACCGCCTCCGGCCCGTTCAGGAAGCCGTCCGCCGTACGGTGGTCCTCGGGATCGATGAGGTCGCCGCCGGCCGACCAGATCGCGGGCGCGAAGCCGTACGTGTTCCACTCGTCGCCCGAGAGCGTGTCGTTGATGCGCAGGTCGAGGGGTTTTTCATAGCCCTCCTTGCGCAGCTTTCGCAGGATGCCGGTCAGTTCGGTGGCCGTCCAGGCGTCGTCGGGGCCGCTCGGCACCCGGACGCCGGCCTGCTTCAGCACGGAGGGGCGTACGTAGAGGCCGAGTCCGGAGTCAAAGGTGCCGACGCCCCACAATCGGCCCCCATAGGTGCCCTGTTGGCGGATCGAGGGCAGGAGATCGGACTTCACGCTCTCGGGCACACAGGAGTCGATCGGCTTCAACTTGCCTGACCACGCGTAGTTGTAGAGATGCGGGCCGTCGAAGTCGAGCAGGTCGGGCAGCTCGCCGCTTTCGGCCGCCGAGAGGACCAGCTCGGTGTACGGGCGCTCCTCGGGCAGGGTGATCAGCTCGACCTGCACGTCTTTCTGGGCACCGTTGAAGTCCTTGACCTGGCGGCGCAGCGTGTCGAGTTCTCCGCTCGGGCCCGCGTGGAACCACACGGTGATGTCGGTGGTGCCGCCGAGCTTTCCGTCGCAGGTCGTGTCGCCGCGCTCCGCGGAGCGTTCACCGTCGCCTCCGCCCCCGCCGCAGCTTGCGACCAGCAGGGCGGCGGACAGCGCGCCCGCGAGGAGCAGGCGGCGCGTCCCGGATCTCCTGTTGAGCAGCTTCATCACGCATCCCCACCCGACCGACAGGACACGGTCACCCCAGGGCATCGACATGCTACCGCCGGTGACCCACCACTGCTCTCCGTAAACAGGAGGCAATTTTCCGGCACAGGCCGTCAGCACTTTCCGGCTAGCGGGAAAGCCAAGGTGCACACCGGTTGGGAAGCTGTCCGCATGTCCATGCGCTGTCTTCTCGTCGATGACAGCGCCCGGTTCCTGGAGGCCGCGCGCGCCCTGCTGGAGTGTGGCGGGGTACTGGTCGTCGGCACCGCCTCGACGGGCGCGGAGGCGATCGCCCGAGCACGGGAACTGGCCCCGGACGTCGCCCTCGTGGACCTCGACCTCGACGGCGAGAACGGCCTGGAGGTGGCGGACCGGCTCGTGGACAGCGTGCCCGCGGTGATTCTCGTCTCGACGCACTCTCTGGAGGACTTCCAGGAACTGGTGGCGGCCAGCGCGGCCCGCGGCTTCCTGCACAAGTCGGCGCTGTCGGCGCGGGCGATCCAGGAGTTACTGGAGTTGTGACAGTGCCGAACGCCACCGGTTGAGCATCAAGTGTTGTCCGGCTGTGATCAACACGCTTCAATGCGGGATGACTTGGGGCCGTGAACCTCGGCGTACGGATTTCAACCTCGCCCGCACACCGACCGGATGGCCTCTCCGAACGGCGCGAACGGCCCGACCAGCCGTTGTGAGTATTCACAGAAAGGCTCCTGCATGCGGCACGGCATACAGCAAGCGGACGTCGCCACGGCCGAACTGGAGACGGCGCTGCGGGACGGCCCCTTCCATGTCGCCCTGCGCGCCGCGATCGCCGCCCGCGGGCTGCCACTGCAGCGTGTCCAGCACCATCTGTCGCGGTACGGGGTCAAGGTCGGTGTGACGAGCCTGAGTTACTGGCAGCAGGGCGCCCGGCGCCCACAGCGCCCCGAGTCGCTGCGGGCCGTGCGCGCCCTGGAGGAGATCCTCCAGCTGACTGACGAGTCGCTGGTACGGCTGCTCGCCCAGGCCGACGAGCGCCCCGACCCGGAACACCCCGCGGCGCGCTCGTACCGCTCCCTGGTGGAGGCCACCGGCGTCCTGGAGAAGCTGCTCGCCGAGCTGGGGGCGTCGCTCGACAGCGGACTGCACACCCTCGGCCATCACGAGCAGGTACGGATCGGCGCGCGCCGGGAGCTGTCGGGACGCGACTCGCACCACATAGTGCGCGCCCACAAGGACGGCGTCGACCGCTATGTGGCCGTCCATCACGGAGACCCGGGATGCGCACCGGAGCGGATGACGGTGCATGCCCTGGAGAACTGCCGTACGGGACGCGTGCGGTGGCACCACGACACCGGGGTGCTCGTGGCGGAGCTGCTCTTCGACGCACGGCTGCGTACGGGTGACACGCACCTGTTCCGCTACGGCGTCGAGGACGGCACGGCGGGCGCGTCCAGGGAGTACGTCCGGGGCTTCGGCGCCTCGGGCGGGCAGTACACCCTCGAGGTGCGGTTCACCGAGGACGTGCTGCCCGTGCGCTGCCACCGGTTCACCCAGCACTCGGCGGCGGCGCCGCGCAGCGGCCGCCAGGAACTGACGCTGAGCGACCGCCACCGGTCGGTGCACATGGTCGAGCCGCGGGTGCGGTCGGGGATCGTGGGGATCGGCTGGGACTGGGAGTGAGCGCCTGAGCCGGCGCTTGCGCGCAGGCTGACGCAAGCGTTTGCGTAAACGTTTGCGTAAACGCTTGCGCAAGCGTTTACGTCGACCACGCCATGGGGTACGGTCCGACCCAGACAACGCCCGACCCGACCGGGCGAGGGAGGGGCTCCACAGTGGCGACGATGGTCGACGTGGCCCGCAGCGCGGGCGTCTCCGTCGCGACGGTCTCGCATGTGCTCAACGACACCCGCCCGGTGCGGCCGGCCACGCGCCAGGCCGTGCTCGACGCCATCGACGAACTGGGCTACACGCCCAACACGCTGGCGAGATCCCTGGTCACGGCACGTACGCGGTCCATCGGGCTCGCGGTGTCGGCGATCAGCAATCCGTACTTCACGGAGATCCTGCAAGGCGTGGAGGCCGGCGCTCTGGAGCACGGTTACAGCCTGCTGATCGCGGACCCGCACGACGATCCGGCGCACGAGCGCAAGGTGGTCCAGCTGCTGCACGAGCGACGGGTGGACGGCATGATCGTCGCGCCGTCGGCGGCACCGGGCGAGCTCATCGGCTATCTCGGGCGGCATGACGTACCGACGGTGTTCCTGGACCGGCTGGTCGACGAGACCGCGGCGCCCGGCTTCGAGTGCGACCAGGTCTGCGCGGAGAACGCCGAGCCCGTCGCGCGTCTGGTCACCCACCTCGCCGAACTGGGCCACAAGAGGATCGGCCTGGTCGGCGGCCTGCCGGGGCTCAGCACCACGAGTGAGCGGATCTCCGGTTACCGGCACGGGCTCGCGTACGCGGGGCTTCCGTACGACGAGCGGCTGGTGGTCCACGGCAACTCCGAGGCGGCGGGAGCCGAGCGCGCGACCGGCGGCCTGTTGTCCCTCCCGGTGCCGCCGACGGCGCTCGTCACCGCGAACAACGCCATGACCATCGGCGCACTGCGCGCCCTGCGCGAGCGGGATCTGTCGGTGCCAGGTGACGTGGCCCTGTGCTGTTTCGACGACTTCTCCTGGGCGGACCTCTTCTCGCCCCGGCTCACCGCGATCTCCCAGCCCAGCAAGGAGATCGGGGCCCAGGCCGTACGGCTGCTCCTGGACCGGCTGGCCTCCCCCGGCCGTCCGGCGCGTACGCTCCGGCTGCCCTCCACCTTCGTCCACCGCACCTCGTGCGGCTGCCCCGAGAAAGGACCCGACTCGTGATCGTCGTCGCCGGTGAGGCCCTGATCGACCTGGTGCCGAGGGAGGCGGGCGCGCTCGCGGGACTCGATCCGCGGCGCGGCGGCGGCCCCTACAACACAGCGGTGGCCCTGGGCCGCCTCGGCTCCCCCGCGGCCTTCTGCTCCCGGGTCTCGTACGACGCTTTCGGCGAGGCCCTGCTCGACGGGCTGCGCGAAGCGAATGTCGACGTGTCGTCCGTGCAGCGGGGCACCGAGCCGACCACACTCGCCGTCGCGTCGATCGGCACGGACGGATCGGCCCGTTACTCGTTCTATGTCGAGGGCACGGCGGACCGGCTGTTCTCGGCGCCGGACCAACTCCCGGCCGGAACAAGGGCCGTGTCCTTCGGCACCTGTTCACTCGTCCTCGAGCCGGGCGCGAGTGCGTACGAGGAGCTGATGCGGCTCGCGTCCGCGCAGGGCGTGTTCACCGCGCTCGACCCGAACATCCGCTCAGTGCTGATCTCCGACGCGGACGCCTATCGGGCCCGCTTCAAGAGCTGGCTGCCCTCGGTGTCGCTGCTCAAGCTGTCCGAGGAGGACGCGGAGTGGCTCGGCGGAACCCCGCGCGAGTGGCTGGCGTCCGGCCCCGGGGCCGTGGTGGTCACGCGGGGCGGCGACGGCCTGACCGTCTTCACCCGCGACGGCGCGGAGTACGCCGTACCGGGCGAACGGGTCGACGTGGTGGACACGATCGGCGCCGGCGACACGGTGAACGCGGCGCTGCTGCACGGTCTCGCCGCCCGCGACGCCCTGTCCGCGGCGGCGCTGACGGGCCTGGGAGCCGAAGGCTGGGGTGAGTTGCTGCGGTTCGCGGCGCGCGCGGCGGCGATCACCTGCTCACGAGCGGGCGCGGAGCCGCCGTACGCCTCTGAGGTGGGCGACTTCTAGACGGTCTGTGCGGCCACCGGCGGGCGTCAGTTGCTGACCGCGCGCAACTCGCCGGGCCGGCGGCCATTGAGCCGGTCGAGCGCGTCGGCCGTGGCGTCGTCGGCGGGCAGGTGCACGATCAGGCGCTGGCCGTCGTTCGGCAGGGCGAGTGTCTCCTGGGCGAGCCGCAGAGGGCCGGCTTCGGGGTGGGCGACGAGGTCGGTTCTGGTCCGACGGGGCATGACGGGTGCGGCGGCCATGCGGTCGGCGAACGGGGCCCCGGCCATGATGGTCAACTCGTCGATCAGCGCGGCCACATGGGGATCGCTGGACGGCACCTCGTGCCGGAAGACGGCGACCTGCTCGTCGGCCACGCGGTCCCAGTCCGGGAAGGCGGTGCGGGCTCTCTCGTCCGTGAACACGTAGCGGAGGATGCTGGGATGCGCGCCGTCGAGCAGCCCCAAGGGAGCCGCGAGCCGTTCATAACCGGTGGTGTACGCGAGGATGTCGCCGAGCGCGTTCAGGAGGACGGCGGGGGTGGGCTCCAGCCGGTCCAGCAGGGCTCGCGTGGTGGGGCGCACCGTGCGGCTCGGCGCCATCCCGGCGCTGCAGAGCACGGCGTCGTCGCCCGACTCCTTCGAGAGGCGGCGCAGCAGGATCCGGTCGGGCGCGGCCAGCCGCAGCGCGTCCGCCAAGGCGCCGAGCACCTGGGGCGACGGATTGCGGTCGCGGCCCTGTTCGAGCCGGGTCAGGTACTCGACACTGATGTCGGCCAGCGTGGCCAGCTCTGCACGGCGCAGCCCCGGCGTACGACGACGGGGTCCGGTGGGCAGCCCCACCTCGGCGGGTGTGACCGCCTCACGGCGCGTGCGCAAGAAGGCGCCCAGCTCGTTGTCGCTCACCCAAAGAACGTATCAACGCACGAGCACCGGAGGGTGGCCCTGTCACTACCAGCCTCAGCCCGGTCTCCCTCCCGCCCGGTGCCTCTCCCAGAGTGGACGCATGGCAAACGACAACTCCCCGACCGCAGGGACCGCTTCCACTCTCCCGCTGCTCCCCGGCAACTGGGAGCTCGACCCCCTCCACTCCGCCGTCAACTTCAGCATCCGCCACCTGGGCATCGCCAAGGTGCGGGGCCGATTCAGCGAGGTGAAGGCCGAGTTGTACGTGGGTGAGTCGGCCGACGACATCAAGGTGAGCGCCGAGATCGCGCTGGCCTCCATCGACACCGGCAACGCCGACCGTGACGCGCACACCCGCTCCCCCGAACTGCTCGACGTGGCGAGCCGTCCGACTATGACGTACCGGTCCACTCGCGTGTCCGGAAAGGGCGAGGAGTGGTCGATGGAGGGCGAGTTGACGATCGGCGGGGTGACCCGTCCGGTGACGCTCGACGTGGAGTTCGGAGGCGTGGTGGACTCCGTCGTCGACAACCGTAGGCACGCCGGCTTTGAGGCGGCCGGCGAGATCCGGCGCAGCGACTTCGGCCTGGACTTCGGCGCCGGGCTGCTCGGTGATGTCGTCAAGATCCAGCTGGACATGCAGTTCGTCGAGCCGCAGGGGCAGAGCGGCTGACCGTGCAACGCGCCGCGCCCCACGGGGAGTTCCCGTGGGGCGCGGCGCATTCGTGCGGGCGGGGTGTACGCGTACGGGCCGGGTGTATGTCTACGGGCCGGGTGTACGCGTACGAATCCGGCTCAGGCCTTCCTGGCCCGCGTCGTCTTCTTGGCCGGAGTCGCCTTCTTGGTGGCCGTGTTGTCGTCGGCCTTGGCCGTCGCCGTGGTCTTCGTCGTCGACTTGGCGGCCACCGTCTTCTTGGCCGCCGCCCTGCGCGGAGCCTTCACCGGTTCGGCGTCACTGATCCGCTCGGCGCCCAGAACCTCGCGCAAGAACTTGCCGGTGTGGCTGGCCGGCACTCCGGCGACCTGCTCGGGTGTGCCCTCGGCGATGACGAGGCCGCCGCCGCTGCCGCCCTCGGGGCCCATGTCGACGACCCAGTCCGCGGTCTTGATGACGTCGAGGTTGTGCTCGATGACGATGACCGTGTTGCCCTTGTCGACCAGGTCCGAGAGGACCGAGATCAGCTTGCTGATGTCCTCGAAGTGCAGACCGGTGGTCGGCTCGTCGAGCACGTAGACCGTACGTCCCGTCGACCGCTTCTGGAGTTCGGAGGCCAGCTTCACACGCTGGGCCTCACCGCCGGAGAGGGTCGGCGCGGGCTGGCCGAGGCGCACATAGCCGAGACCGACGTCGTTGAGGGTCTTCAGGTGGCGGGCGATCGCGGGCACGGCCTCGAAGAAGCTGTGGGCCTCCTCGATGGGCATGTCCAGGACCTCGGAGATGGACTTGCCCTTGTAGTGGACCTCCAGGGTCTCCCGGTTGTAGCGCGCCCCGTGGCAGACCTCGCAGGGGACGTACACGTCCGGCAGGAAGTTCATCTCGATCTTGATGGTGCCGTCGCCGGAGCAGTTCTCGCAGCGGCCGCCCTTGACGTTGAAGGAGAAGCGCCCCGGCATGTAGCCGCGGACCTTCGCCTCGGTCGTCTCCGCGAACAGCTTGCGGACGTGGTCGAAGACTCCGGTGTACGTCGCCGGGTTCGACCGCGGCGTGCGGCCGATGGGCGACTGGTCGACGTGCACGACCTTGTCGACGAGGTCGTCGCCGTCCACGCGCGTGTGCCGCCCGGGAACGTTCCGGGCGCCGTTCAGCTCGCGGGCCAGGTGCGTGTAGAGGATGTCGTTGACGAGCGTCGACTTGCCGGATCCCGAGACGCCCGTGACGGCCGTCAGCACGCCCAGCGGGAACGACACGTTGATGTCCTGGAGGTTGTTCTCGCGGGCGCCGTGCACTGTGAGTTTGCGGATCGGGTCGGCGGGGCGGCGGATGTCCGGGAGCGGGATCTCCTTCTTGCCCACCAGGTACTGCCCGGTGATCGACTCGGGATTGGCCAGCAGTTCCTTCAAGGGGCCGCTGTGCACGACCTTGCCGCCGTGCTCGCCCGCGCCGGGGCCGATGTCCACGATCCAGTCGGCGACCTTGATGGTGTCCTCGTCGTGCTCGACGACGATGAGCGTGTTGCCCATGTCCCGCAGCCGGACCAGGGTCTCGATGAGTCGGTGGTTGTCGCGCTGGTGGAGGCCGATGGAGGGCTCGTCGAGGACGTAGAGGACGCCTACGAGGCCGGAGCCGATCTGGGTGGCCAGGCGGATGCGCTGGGCCTCGCCGCCGGAGAGGGTGCCCGCCGCGCGGTTCAGCGACAGGTAGTCGAGGCCGACGTCGACGAGGAACCGCAGCCGTTCGTTGACCTCCTTCAGGACGCGCTCGGCGATCTTCTTGTCGCGCGCGTTGAGCTTCATCTCGCCCAGGAAGTCCGCGCAGTCGCTGATCGACATCGCGGAGACTTCGGCGATCGACTTCCCCAGGATGGTGACCGCGAGGATGAGCGGCTTGAGGCGTGTGCCCTCACAGGTGGGGCAGTGCACCTCGCGCATATAGCCCTCGAAGCGCTCGCGGCTCGCGTCGCTCTCGGCCTCGCTGTGCCGCCGCTTCACGAAGGGGACGGCCCCTTCGAAGGGCGTGGTGTAGACGCGCTCGCGACCGTAGCGGTTTCTGTACCGCACCTCGATCTGCGTCTTGTGCCCGTACAGGAGGGCCTTCTTGGCGCGCTGCGGCAGGCCCGCGAAGGGGATGTCGGTCCGGAATCCCAACGCGTCCGCGAGGGCTCCGATGAGGCGCCCGAAGTAGTCCTTGGTGTGCCCGTGCGACCAGGGGTGGATGGCGCCCTCGTCGAGGGACTTCTCCTCGTCCGGGACGATCAGCTCGGGGTCGACCTCCATGCGCGTGCCGATACCCGTGCACTCCGGGCAGGCGCCGAAGGGCGAGTTGAAGGAGAAGGAGCGGGGCTCCAGCTCCTCGAAGGACAGGTCGTCGTACGGGCAGTAGAGGTGCTCCGAGTACATGCGCTCGCGCTCGGGGTCGTCCTGGGGAAGGTCGACGAAGTCGAGCACGACCATGCCGCCGGACAGGCCGAGCGCGGTCTCCACGGAGTCCGTGAGGCGGCGCTTGGCGCCCTCCTTCACCGTGAGACGGTCGACGACCACCTCGATGGTGTGCTTCTCCTGCTTCTTCAGCTTCGGCGGGTCGGAGAGCTGGATCGTCTCCCCGTCGACCCGGGCCCGGCTGTACCCCTTGGTCTGGAGATCACCGAAGAGATCGACGAACTCGCCCTTGCGCTCACGCACCAGCGGCGACAGGACCTGGAAGCGGCTCCCCTCCGGGAGCTCCAGGACCTTGTCGACGATGGCCTGCGGCGACTGGCGCGTGATGGGGCGGCCGCACTCGGGGCAGTGCGGCTTGCCGATGCGCGCGAAGAGCAGGCGCAGGTAGTCGTAGACCTCGGTGATGGTGCCGACCGTCGAGCGCGGGTTGCGCGAGGTCGACTTCTGGTCGATGGAGACAGCCGGCGACAGACCCTCGATGAAGTCGACGTCCGGCTTGTCCATCTGCCCGAGGAACTGCCGGGCGTACGAGGACAGCGACTCGACGTACCTCCGCTGTCCCTCGGCGAAGATCGTGTCGAACGCGAGCGAGGACTTGCCCGACCCGGACAGACCCGTGAAGACGATGAGCGAGTCGCGCGGGAGGTCGAGCGAGACGTTCTTGAGGTTGTGCTCGCGCGCCCCACGGACGATGAGACGGTCGGCCACGCCGGTCCGCACCTTTCTTGAGAGAAGTGACAGGGGCGGGGCCCCCGTCTTTTTTCAGACTAGGGGGAGCCACTGACAGCGCCGGTTGGTTTCCCTGGTTGGTAACAATCCCGGGTCATCCAGCATGCCCGACGCCGCGCATGAGCCTATAGCACGGGCATTCGATTTGCAGGGGCGGTCCGCCGCCTTCACCCGAAGGTGTGGTGGGGCTAGGGTCGGGCCCATGATTGATCACGCGCGCGACCTGGTCTCTGTGTGTGACGCGACCGACCGGCTACTCGCCGCAGTCGCCAAATTGGACAGCGCCGCCGTGGCCGAGCCGTCACGGCTGCCCGGCTGGACGCGCGGGCACATTCTCGCCCACCTCGCCCGGAACGCGGACGCGCTCGTGAACGTCCTCGCCGGGCGGCCCATGTACGCGAGCCCCGCCACCCGGGACGCCGAGATCGAGCGGGACGCCCCGCGCGCGCTCGACATCCAGCTCGCGGACCTGCGCGAGAGCGCGGGCCGCTTCCAGGACGAGGCCTCCGTCTCGGGGGACTGGTCCCGCACGGTGGAACTACGGAACGGAGTGAAGGACTCCGCATCCCGGGTGCCGTTCCGGCGGTGGGTCGAGGTGGAGCTGCATCACGTGGATCTGGGGATCGGGTACGAGCTGGAGGACCTGCCGGAAGAGTTCACGGAGCGGGAGATCGACTTCCTCACCGAGCGCTTCGCAGGGCATCCCGATGTGCCGCCCACCCGCGTCACGGACGGCACGCGCGCGTGGAGCACGGGAAGAACGGCGACCGAGCCGGAGGTCACCGTCACGGGGCCATCGGCCGACCTCCTCGGCTGGCTCTGCGGCCGCCGCGACGGATCCCCACTGAGCACCGACGGCGGTCCGCTCCCCGCACTCCCCCCGCTATAGGGTGATGAACATGACGTACAGCGGAGCGGTGAAGGTCGGCGGCCCTGCGGATGTGCACGAGCTGCAGGACCTGATGATCTCCAAGGTCGCGGTCGGACCGATGGACAACAACGCCTATCTGCTGCGCTGCCGGGCCACGGACGAGCAGCTGCTGATCGACGCGGCCAACGACGCCGGGACGCTGCTCACGCTGATCGGCGGTGACGGCATCGCGTCCGTGGTCACCACGCATCAGCACGGCGACCACTGGCAGGCACTGGCGGAGGTCGTGGCGGCCACGGGCGCGCGTACGTACGCGGGGCGGGCCGACGCGGAGGGCATTCCCGTACCGACCGACGTCCTGGTCGACGACGGCGACACGATCCGCGTGGGGCGCGTGGAGCTGACCGCGCGCCATCTGGTGGGGCACACGCCCGGCTCGATCGCGCTTGTCTACGACGATCCGCACGGGCCTCCCCATGTGTTCACGGGTGACTGTCTCTTCCCGGGCGGTGTCGGCAACACGCGTAAGGATCCGAAAGCGTTCGCCAGCCTGATCCACGATGTCGAGACGAAGATCTTCGATGTGCTGCCGGACGAGACGTGGGTCTACCCGGGACACGGCAACGACACGACGCTGGGCGCGGAGCGGCCGCAGCTGCCGGAGTGGCACGCGCGGGGCTGGTGAACTGCACAGCGCCAGGGGTGAGTTGGTGAACCGCTTGGCGGGCGCGTGCCGTCGCGCGCCCCGTGTGAACCGAGCGCACACGCCGGTGTCACGCGCGCGCTCCCGGCGCACGGAGCCGCGCGGTCCACTGGAAGCAGCCCGCGCAGGAAGACGGCTCCTGAGCGGAGGGGCCGCCGGCCATCCGATCCCCGCCCTCGGGCCGGCGGCCCGCCACGGCGGCGGTCGGTCGACGTCCGGCGGCCGGCCACCACCGCGGTGTCACGGGAAAACATATGCCTGGCTCGCGAGGCTCACAGTGATGAACCCTCAGGTCTCCGCCCGACCCGCTCCCGCCAGCGCCACGACCCGCTCCACCCCGAACACGTACCCCTGCACGCCACATCCCGCGATCACGCCGTCGGCGCGGAGCGAGACGTACGAATGGTGCCGGAACTCCTCGCGCTTGTGGATGTTGGAGATGTGGACCTCCAACACGGGCATGCCGTCACAGGTGTTGAGGGCGTCCAGGATCGCGACGGAGGTGTGCGAGTAGGCACCGGGGTTGATCACGATGCCGACGTGGTTCAGGCGCGCCTCGTGGATCCAGTCGACCAGCTCGCCCTCGTGGTTGGACTGGCGGAAGTCCACCCTGCCGCCGTGCGCGGCCGCCGCCTTGACGCACATCGCCTCGACGTCGGCGAGCGTGTCGGAGCCGTAGATCTCCGGCTGACGCTGCCCCAGGAGGTTGAGATTGGGGCCGTTGAGAATCATGATCGGGGCGTTGGCGAGGGTGCGGGGCACTGTTCCTCCGGTCCTGTCGGCTGAGTCGTCGCCCGAGGGCGCCGTTCAGGTCTGCTGCTCAGCCTCGGTTTATCACGGTGCGCCGGAGCGGTGACGGCTCGTACGCTCCGGTCATGACGACACCGACGTACCCGCCCAAGCCGTCACCCGGCGACCGGATCGCCGTCATCTCGCCGTCCGCGGGACTCCCGGGCCTCTTCCCACTCCCCTACGAGCTGGGCCTGGAACGGCTGCGCAAGGAGTACGGCCTCGAACCGGTCGAGTACCCGACGACCCGCAAGATGGGCGCAACGCCTCAGGAGCGGGCCGACGACATCCACGCGGCGTTCGCCGATCCGACGATCAAAGCGGTCATCGCGTCGATCGGCGGTGACGACCAGATCACCGTGCTGCCGCTGCTGGACCGGGAGTTGATCCGCGCGAACCCGAAGCCGTTCTTCGGCATGAGCGACAACACGAACCTGCTCGCGTATCTGCACAACACCGGGATCGTCGGCTATCACGGCGCGACCGTGATGTGCGAACTCGGCCGTCCCGGCGCCATGCACCCTCTGACCGCGGAGTCGCTGCGGGCCGCGCTCTTCACGTCGGGCGCGTACGAACTCAGGCCCGCCGAGCGTTTTCGTGACATCGACCGTCCCTGGGAGTCCCCGGAGACCTTCGCCTCCGAACCGCCGACCGAGCCCGGTGGCGGCTGGACCTGGCATCGCCCGGAGCGGGTGGTCGAGGCCCGCTCCTGGGGCGGCTGCATCGAGATCCTGTCCTGGCTGCTGATGGCGGACCGCGAGATCGCCCGCGATCCCTCCGTATACGACGGGTGCGTGCTCCTCCTGGAGACCTCGGAGGACATGCCGAGTGCCAACGACGTCTTCTGGATCCTGCGGAGCATGGGCGAGCGTGGACTGCTGCAACGCTTCCCCGCCCTTCTGATGGGCCGCCCCAAGGCGTGGTCCTTCGCGCAGCCCAACGACACGGAGACGAAGGCCCGTTATGTACGGGAGCAGCATGAAGCGGTACTGCGGGCACTGGAGGCGTACAACCCGGACATGATGGCCGTCTTCGATGTGGACTTCGGACACACGGATCCGCAGTTGGTCATCCCCTACGGAGGCACTGTTCGCGTGGACGGGCCCGCACGGCGCATCACGGTCACATACTGACGGCGGCTGAGCCCCCGCACGCCCCCGTAACCACCCGTCACGGTGGGTAGTTGACGCGGCATGCACAACGTACGCTCCGTAAGGGCACCCTCCATGTTGCGGCTCGCGGCCGCTTCGCTCGCCGGGACGGCGATCGAGTTCTACGACTTCTTCATCTACGGGACGGCGGCCGCGCTCGTCCTGGGACCGCTGTTCTTCCCGACGTTCTCGCCGGTGGCCGGGACACTCGCCGCCTTCGCGACCTTCGGTGTCGGTTTCGTCGCCCGGCCGCTGGGCTCGGTCCTGTTCGGGCACATCGGGGACCGGCACGGGCGGCGGCCCGTTCTCGTCATCTCCTTGTTGCTGACGGGCGCCGCGACCGTCGCGGTCGGCTGCGTACCGACGTACGACACGATCGGCACGGCCGCTCCCGTGCTGCTTCTTGTGCTGCGTTTTCTGCAGGGGCTCGGGCTCGGCGGGGAGTGGGGCGGAGCGGTGCTGCTGACGGCGGAACACGCGCCCGCCGAGCGGCGCGGGCTGTGGTCGAGCTTTCCGCAGATCGGGCCCGCGCTGGGGTTCGTGCTCGCCAACGGCGTGATGCTGGTGCTGTCGGCGACGCTCTCCGACGCGCAGTTCGCGGCCTGGGGGTGGCGGGTGCCGTTCTGGGCCGCGGGGGTGCTGGCCGTGGCGGGGCTGTGGCTGCGCTCCTCGCTCGCCGAGAGCCCGCAGTTCCTCGACATCGACGACCACGCGCGCGTGCCGCTCGCCGAAGTGGTGCGCGGTCACTGGCGGCTGGTGCTGCTGACAGCCGGGGCGCTCGCCATCGGGTACGCCGTGTTCTACGCGGTGACGACCTGGTCCCTCGCCTATGCCACCGAACGGCTCGGAGTGAGCCGTACCGTCATGCTGGCCTGCATCATGGCCGCTGTCGTCGTGAAGGGCGCCCTGACACCCGTGGTGGCGATCCTCGGCGACCGCTACGGCCGACGACCACTGTGCCTGATCGGCTGCGCGGCGACCGCGCTCTGGATGTTCCCGATGGTCGCCCTCCTGTCGACCGGCGAACCTCTGCTGATGTTCCTGGGCTTTCTGGTGGCGATGCTCGCTTTCATCACCATGTTCGCCGTGATCGCCGCGTATCTCCCGGAGTTGTACGAGCCCCGCGTGCGCTGCACGGGAGCAGCCGTGGGCTACAACCTCGGCGGAGTGCTCGGCGGCGCGCTCACGCCGATCGTGGCGACGGCGGTGGCCCAGGGCGAACGCGTCCCCTGGGGTGTGGCCGCGTATCTGACGGGCATCGCGCTGCTGAGCCTGGCGTGCTTCACGCTGCTGCCGGAGACACGACCGGTGCGAGTGGTCGCGGCAGAGGCCGCCGTGGGATGAGACCAGGGCGGGACCAGTGCGCCCAAGACCGTTCGGGGCGTGGACACAGGCAGCACCGGGAGCGGTGGTCGGCGGTTCGCCGAGCATCGCTCCCGGTGCTGGTTGTTCCTGCGTCCGCGGCTGTCAGGCCTCGATGCTGTCCTTCGATGCGCCTTCGGTCTCCTGCGCCGCCTCGGCCGCCGCCTGCTTCTTGGAAGCCATCAGGCTGGTGATCGTGGTGACGATCAGGACCGCGCAGATCACGCCGAGCGAGACCGGGATGGAGATCTCCGGGACGTGGACGCCGGACTCGTGCAGGGCGTGCAGCACCAGCTTGACGCCGATGAAGCCGAGGATGACCGACAGGCCGTAGCTGAGATGGACCAGCTTCCTGAGCAGGCCGCCGATGAGGAAGTACAGCTGCCGCAGACCCATCAGCGCGAACGCGTTGGCCGTGAAGACGATGTACGGGTCCTGCGTCAGGCCGAAGATCGCGGGGATCGAGTCGAGCGCGAAGAGTACGTCCGTCGTGCCGATCGCGAGCATGACGACGAGCATCGGCGTCATGACCCGCTTGCCGTTCTGCTGGATCCACAGCTTGGTGCCGTGGTAGCGGTCGGCCACACCGAAACGCTTCTCGACGGCTTTGAGGAGCTTGTTCTCCTCCCACTCCTCCTCGGGCTCGTCGGCCCTGGCCTCCTGGATCAGCTTCCAGGCGGTGTAGATCAGGAAGGCGCCGAAGATGTAGAAGATCCAGGCGAAGCTGGAGATGATCGCGGCGCCCGCGGCGATGAAGATCGCCCGGAGCACGAGCGCTATCAGTACGCCGATGAGCAGAACCCGCTGCTGGTACTGCGAGGGCACCGAGAACTTCGCCATGATCAGGACGAAGACGAAGAGGTTGTCGACGCTCAGCGACTTCTCGGTGATGAAGCCGGCGAAGAACTCTCCGGACGGCTGTCCGCCGCCGAAGACGAGCAACCCGAGTCCGAACAGCCCGGCCAGGGCGATCCAGACGATCGTCCAGATTCCGGCTTCCTTGATCGATACGTCGTGGGGTTTGCGGCCGATGAAGAAGTCGACCGCGATGAGGGCGGCAAGGCCCACGATGGTCAGGACCCAAAGGGTCGTCGAAACATCCACTGCGCCTCCGGCAGTACGTAACGGCAAATGTCAGCGTCGTCGCTGCCGGAGGTCTCTTCCACCCGGAACACCTGGGGCGTGTGACACGCCTGGTGTCTCGGGCCGACGCCCCGGGATCTGGCCAGATCCGTATTGACGGGTACGCCGCAGTAGGTAGGGAGTACTCCCCTCCGCACGAATTACAGTACCCCAATCACCAAGGATTGGTAAAGAGATTGGCAAAGGAAAGGGCAAATGTGCAGGTCAGGATGGTTGACTAAGTCTTGGGACAACGCGCGGGGCTGCACGCGACCGAGCAGACGACGGACTCTGCGGAGCCTCAGCGGTTCCAGGAGCGGCGGGCCGCCGCGACCTGAGTGAGGACATGCTGGAGCACCTGACTGCCGGGCGGCACGAGCGAGGGCTCATACGTCCACGCGTGCCCCACCCATGGGTCGGCGAGGTGGTCGTCGGGCACCGGGGTGAGGCGCAGGAGCGAGCGCCAGAGCGGGTCGAGCAGCGGTCCGTAGGCGGCGGCGTCCTCCCGGTCGGCGACCATCATGAGGTGGACGCCGACGGCCGGGCCTTCATCCGCGAGGTAGCGCAGCTGGGTCACCGCACGGTCGTCGAAGCCGTGCGGAAAGTCGTTGACGATCAGCAGCTGCTCGGCCGTGTCGAGATCGGGCGGGAGTGAGTCGGCCGCGCCACCTCGGATCGCCATCTGCACCAGGTCGACACGCTGGGTGAGCCTGGCCAGGACGTCGTTCACGCCCGTGGCGCCGGCGGCGGGCGGAGCGTGGAGCACACCGGTCTGCACGAGGGGCGCGAGCGCCGAGGCGCCCGAACCGGCCGGGTCGATGACGTGCACCGTGTACTCGCCCGCCGGATAGACGGCGAGCAGGCGGGCGGCATGCGCCACCGCTGTGTCCATGGCGAGGCGGCGCAGCTCGTCGGAGTCGGCGAGCGAGCCGTCGAGCGAGCCGGCGCGGCCGCTGTCGATCCACAGGCCGCGCTCCAGCGGCAGCCGCACCAGCATCGGAATACTCAGGCCGGAGCTCTCGGGCAGCTGAAGGTCGCCAAGGCGCAGGGCCATGGGGATCTCCATCGGCACCCGGTAGCCGTGCCAGACGGGGCTGTCCCAGCGCGCGAACGCCGGGGGCAGTGCGGGCTCGACAACCTGTGCCTCGGCGTTGAGCTGGGCGAGGTCGCGGTCGAGCGCGGCCCTGGCCTGGTCGACGAGCTGGGTGTGCTTGGCGCGGGCCGTCTCGCGCGCGGCATCCGCCTGTCCGCCTATGCGGCTGCGCGGGTCGGACAGGACCTTGTCGAGTTCCTGTTCCATGCGCGAGTCGGCGAAGTCGACGGCGCTGCGATAGGCGGCCATGGTGCGGGCCAGATCCTCGAACATGCCCCACACCTGGTTGTAGAGCCGCTCCTCCATGGACCAGCCGGTCGCGTCGCCGGCGACGGGCTGCGCGGGCTGTCCGGGCTGGGCCGGGGGCGCGGTCGGAGGAGGCGGCGGAGGCGCGGCGGCCTGCCGGCCGGGGTGGCTGTAGTTGACAGGACCACCCGCAGGCATGGCGGGCTGAGTGGCGGCGGACGGATCCGCCTGAGCGGGTCCTCCGGGGTAGCCGGCCTGCGGCGCCGGGTGCCCGGGGGCGGCGCCCTGCCCGCCCGGATGTCCTTGCTGCGGCGGTACGTGGCCGGGGGCGCCCTGAGGTGCGGGTCCCCCCTGGTCGGGGCCCAGCGCCGATGCCGCGGCGTGCCGGGAACGGTCGCCGTCGGCCGTGCGCGGCGGAGGCGCGGCCACCGAACGTGCCAGGCCCTGGGCCACGGCCTCGTTGATGCCGCTCGCGAGTTGGTGGGCCTGGGTCAGGCCCTGGTCGGCGAGCAGTTCGGCGAGGCCGCCCGCGTATCCCTGGCCGACAGCGCGCACCTTCCAGGCGCCCTGCCTGCGGTACAGCTCGAGAGCGACGACGGCCGTCTCGGCGTCGAGACCCGTGATCGTGTAGCTGGCGATCTCGGACCCGTCGAGTCCGGTGACCGCCACGAAGGGAGCGGCGACGGAGCCGAACCGGACCGGGCTCCCGACTCCGGACGGCAGCGCGAGCAGCACACTGACCCGGTGGACGGCCTCCGCCAGAGCGTCCAGGTCGAAGGCGAGGCGGTGGTCGGCCGCCGCCTGCCTGGAGACCTCGAGGCCGGGCAGAGTGGGTGTGCCGGGGTGGGCCACCCACTCGACGCCGCGCACCTTGCCGTTCTCGTCGCTGAGCGTGGCTCCCGCCACGATCGGCTTGCCGGCCGACACCCGGATCTCGAGTCGGGCTTGGGGCAGCGGATGGTTCTGTCCCCGGACCAGCTCGGCCGTCATCGCCTTCTCCCCCTTGTTTTCGTGTGCGCCGGGCTGTCCTACAGGTGCGGCAGGATCGCGGGCATCAGGTCCTGGAAGGTGCGGCCGTTGGCCGGCGTGCCGAGAGCGGTCATCTGCCAGCCCGGGCCCGCGCGGTGCACCTTCGCCATGATCTGCGCCGTGTACTGGCCGCCGCCCGCCAGCGTGTAGCGGGCGAGTTCCTGGCCGTTCGTCTCGTCGACCAGTCGGCAGAACGCGTCCTGCACCTCCTGGAACGTCTGGCCCGTGAAGGAGTTCACGGTGAAGACGATCTGGTCGATGTGGACCGGAATGCGCTGCAGGTCGACGAGGATCGCCTCGTCGTCGCCGCCCTGGCCGACACCGCCGACGAGGTTGTCTCCGGTGTGCCGCACGGAGCCGTCGTCGCTGACGAGGTGACGGAAGAACACCACGTCGACCGGCTGCTTGTCCGCGAAGAGCACGGCGGAGGCATCGAGGTCGATCTCCCGGGTGCGCGAGCCGAAGAGGCCACGGCGCGGGGCCGCCTGCCAGCCGAGACCCATCCGCACCGCGGTCAGGGTGCCTCCGTCGTTCTTCTGCAGACTGATGGCCTGACCCTTGGTCATGTTGACCGTCACGCGCTGTTCCCCTCTCGAGCGTCCCCTGTTGCCGCAGAAACCTGCGGTTGACCAGCAACCCTAGCCAGGGGCACGGACAGTGCCGAACCCTGGTCCACACTTTGTGTCGGTCTTGCAACACAGCGCGCCATCCGCGATGGTCAGGCGATACCCGCCTCCTTCATCTGGCGCAGTTCTTTCTTCATCTCCGAGACCTCGTCGCGCAGCCGGGCGGCGATCTCGAACTGCAGGTCGGCGGCCGCCGCGCGCATCCGCTCCGTCATCTCCTCGATCTGCCCGGCGAGTTCGGCCGCGGGGCGGTCGGTGGGCACGGTCTCCTTGGCCTTGCCCTTGGCGGACTTGGCTCCCTTGGCGGCCTGCGAGCCGAGCGCGGGCACCGGGGCCTTGGCGTCCTTGCCGTCCTTCAGGTTGCGATAGCCCGTGCCGAGCAGCTGCTCCGTGTCGACGTCCTCGCGGGCGATCTGCGCCACGATGTCGTTGATCTTCTTCCGGAGGGGCTGCGGATCGAGGCCCCTCTCCTTGTTGTACGCGACCTGCTTCTCCCGGCGGCGGTTGGTCTCCTCGATGGCCTTCTCCATGCCCGGGGTGATCTTGTCGGCATACATGTGGACCTGACCGGACACGTTGCGCGCCGCGCGGCCGATGGTCTGGATCAACGAGGTGCCGGAGCGCAGGAAGCCCTCCTTGTCTGCGTCGAGGATCGACACCAGGGAGACCTCGGGCAGGTCGAGGCCCTCCCTCAGGAGGTTGATGCCGACCAGGACGTCGAACTCTCCGGCACGGAGTTCGCGCAGCAGCTCGACGCGGCGCAGCGTGTCGACATCGCTGTGCAAGTAGCGCACCTGGATGCCGAGTTCGAGGAAGTAGTCGGTGAGGTCCTCGGCCATCTTCTTGGTGAGCGTGGTGACCAGGACGCGCTCGTCCTTCTCGGTGCGCTTGCGGATCTCGTGCACCAGGTCGTCGATCTGCCCCTCGGTGGGCTTGACCACGACCTCCGGGTCGACGAGGCCGGTGGGGCGGATGATCTGCTCGACGAAGCCGTCTCCGCGCGAGAGCTCGTACTTGCCAGGGGTCGCCGACAGGTAGACGGCCTGGCCGATGCGCTCCTGGAACTCCTCCCACTTCAGGGGGCGGTTGTCCAGGGCGGAGGGCAGCCGGAAGCCGTGGTCGACGAGCGTGCGCTTACGGGAGGCGTCGCCTTCGTACATGGCACCGATCTGCGGCACCGTGACGTGCGACTCATCGATGACCAGCAGGAAGTCGTCCGGGAAGTAGTCCAGCAGGGTGTTCGGCGGGGAACCGGGCTCGCGGTCGTCGAAGTGCATCGAGTAGTTCTCGACGCCGGAGCAGGAGCCGATCTGGCGGAGCATCTCCAGGTCGTACGTGGTGCGCATGCGCAGCCGCTGGGCCTCCAGGAGCTTGCCCTGCTTCTCCAGCTCGGCGAGGCGCTCCTCGAGTTCCTTCTCGATGCCGTTGACGGCCTTCTCCAGGCGCTGCGGACCCGCCACGTAGTGCGATGCCGGGAAGACGTAGAGCTGCTCGTCGTCGCTGATGACCTCGCCGGTGAGCGGATGCAGCGTGGAGAGGGCCTCGATCTCGTCGCCGAACATCTCGATGCGGACGGCCAGCTCCTCGTAGACCGGGAAGATCTCGATGGTGTCGCCGCGGACCCGGAAGGTGCCCCGGGCGAAGGCCATGTCGTTGCGCGTGTACTGGATGTCGACGAAGCGGCGCAGCAGGTCGTCCCGGTCGATCTCGTCGCCGACCTTGAGGGCGACCATCCGGTCCACGTACTCCTGCGGGGTACCGAGGCCGTAGATGCAGGAGACCGAGGCGACCACGACGACGTCACGGCGGGTGAGCAGCGAGTTGGTCGCGGAGTGGCGCAGCCGCTCGACTTCCTCGTTGATCGAGGAGTCCTTCTCGATGTAGGTGTCCGACTGCGGGACGTAGGCCTCGGGCTGGTAGTAGTCGTAGTACGAGACGAAGTACTCGACCGCGTTGTTCGGCAGCAGCTCGCGGAACTCGTTGGCCAGCTGGGCGGCCAGGGTCTTGTTCGGCGCCATCACGAGAGTGGGGCGCTGGAGCTTCTCGATCATCCACGCGGTGGTCGCGGACTTACCGGTGCCGGTCGCGCCGAGGAGGACGACATCCTTCTCACCTGCGCGGACGCGCCGTTCGAGTTCGGCGATGGCAGCGGGCTGGTCGCCGCTGGGCGAGTAGGGGCTGACGACCTCGAAAGGCGCCACCGTGCGTTCGATCTTGGATACGGGCCGCATGGAATCCACCGTACGACTCCGCACTGACAACGGGGCCGGATCTTTACCTCTGTGGGGTCCGGGAGCCGGGGCGGTCGGGGCGTCGGCGCGGGCGGGACACGGGCCTGCGGCCGGTGTGCCGGACCATGTGGGCCGGGATGCCGGGCTTCTGCTGGACCGGGCTCCAGTCTTGCTTGCCCATGACCATCAGCGGGTCGAACATCACGACGACGCCGGCCAGGAACAGGAACGCGAGGGGGCCGATCAGCATGGGAGCCAGCAGGGCCGCGGGCGAGTCTCCGGAGGGGATGCTCGTGGTGCCGTGCAGATGGACCCTGAGCGCGGCCATGCCCGTGTAGTGCATGCCGCTGACGGCGAGCCCCATGACGAGACTCGCGCCCACGCTCCACAGGAAGCCGCGGACCTGGCCCGCCGCCCAGAGCGCCGTGGTCGCGGCTGCGACGGCTATGACGACTGAGGCGGACACGGTGAAGGTGTTGTACTCGAGCTTTCCGTTGAGCTGCATGCCGGCCATGCCCAGGTAGTGCATCGAGGCGATGCCCAGGCCGGTGATGGTGCCTCCGGTGAACAAGGCCGTTCCGGAGGCGCCCTTGTAGCCGACGATGAAGATCCCGATGCCGACCATGAGGATCGCGACACCGAGGCTCGCGAACGTGATCGGTTTGTCGTAGTGGATCGGGGTCTCCTGGACGGAGAACCCCATCATGGCGATGAAGTGCATGGTCCAGATGCCGGAGCCGATCGCCGCGGAGCCCAGCGCGAGCCAGCCGGGCCGCCATGAGTGGGCGACCAGCATCGATCTGGTGGTGCAGCGCAGGCCCAGCGCACCACCGAGGCAGGCCATGAGGTATGCCACCAGCGGTGTGACGAGTCCGTAGCTGAATCCGTCGACCGTGCCCTGCATGCGCGGTTGCCCTTCCGCCCTGTTGCGTCCCGGAATTCCCTGCAATGCCCCGTCCCAGGACCGCCACGGCGGCCAGGGTTGACGCAGAGAGTATGACTCCCACTGGAGTGCTCGAACGATTTTCCGGCAAAGAAACACGCCCTTGCCTCAGTTGTGCGGCACCAGTGATTGGAGTTGGGCAACTCCATTCAATCTGTGGCCATCCTGTACCTGCCTCCTGTTGACCCTCTGCTGTCACCCTGGAGCGGCCAGTGACCACAGACGCAAGGAGTACGTATGCACGCGCGCGCTGCCGCCGGCACGACCACAGCGCTCCTGGGAGCCGCCGCCCTTGTCCTCCCTCTCTCCCCCGCTCACGCCGCGGTGGGCGACGACCAGCCGCTGGTCGTCGCCCACCGCGGCGCTTCCGCCTACGCCCCTGAGAACACCCTGGCCGCCGTCGACAAGGCGGCGGAGCTGGGGTTCCGCTGGGTAGAGAACGACGTACAGCGCACGAAGGACGGCGAACTCGTAGTCGTGCACGACGACAACCTGGCGCGCACGACCAACGTCGAGGACGTCTTCCCGGGCCGGGCCCCCTGGAAGGTCAAGGACTTCACCGCCGCGGAAATCGCGCGCCTGGACGCGGGCAGCTGGTTCAGCCCCCGGCACGCGGGCGCGCGCGTACCGACGCTGAAGCAGTACATGAACCGCGTGTCGCGCAACCACCAGAAGCTCGTCCTGGAGATCAAGAACCCCGCGCTCTACCCGGGCATCGAGAAGGAGACCCTCAAGGTCCTCAGCAACGAGGGCTGGCTCGGACCGCAGCACGTACGGAGCAAGCTGGTCATCCAGAGTTTCAGCGCGGACAGCGTACGGAAGGTGCACGAGCTGCGGCCCGACATCAAGACGGGCTTCCTGGGCACGCCCGCGGTCGCGGAGCTGCCCGCGTACGCGAAGTTCGCCGATCAGATCAACTCGACGCACACCTCCATCTCGGCCGCCTACGTCGCCTCGATCCACGCGCTCGACGGACCGCACGGCAAGCCGCTGGAGATCTTCACATGGACCGTCGACACCCCGGACGGCGCACGGCGCGTCGCGGACTTCGGGGTGAACGGCATCATCACGAACAAGCCCGACGTGGTCCGGGCGGCGCTGAACGAGCTCTGAGGTTCCCGACCGGAACGCGCGCCGGTGGCGCGAACGCCTCATGCGTTCGCGCCACCGGCGTTGTCAGTGGTGCGCCGTACGGTGGAGCGCATGGACAGCCATGGGCAGAACGAGCAGCAGGTGGTGTGGGCCGTGGTCGGCAGCGACATCGGTCCGCTGCTGCTGGCCGCGACCGGCGAAGGCCTGGTCAACGTCGTCTTCCACGCCACGGAGGCGATCCGCGACAAGGCGCTCGACCGGCTGGGATCCCGGCTCGGTGCCGAGCCCGTCGAAGCGCCCGAGTCCCCGCTGCTGGCGGAGGCGATACGTCAGGTCGAGGCGTACTTCGCGGGTGAGCGGCGTGACTTCCGGTTGCCGCTGGACTGGTCCCTGATCTCCGGGTTCAACCGCCAGGTGCTGCATGAGCTGGCATCCGGTGTTCCGTACGGGACGGTCGTGGGGTACGGCGACCTGGCCGGCCGGGTCGGTCAGCCGGGCGCGGCCCAGGCCGTGGGAATGGCCATGGGCGCCAATCCGCTGCCGGTCGTCGTGCCGTGCCACCGGGTCGTCGAGAGCGACGGTGGCATCGGCGGATTCGGGGGCGGCCTGGAGACGAAGCGGAAGCTGCTGGCGTTGGAAGGGGTGCTGCCGGAGCCGTTGTTCTGAGGGTGTCCCGAGTCGGGAACAGGGGGGAGACTGCGGCCGTGACCACATCCTTCACACGTGTGCGTGCATCCGACACGGTGCCTTCGCCGTGACCGCCGTCGAGCGGCACGTCACCGTGCCTGTCGACGCGGACGCGATTCCGGCGCTGCGACGCCGTATCTCCGCTGTGCTCATCGCCAGTCAGATCCTCGGCGGGCTGGGCGTCGCCACCGGCATCGCGCTCGCCGTCGTGCTGGCCGAGGAGATCGGCGGCACCGAGTCGCTTGCCGGACTCGCGCCCACCGCGACGGTTACGGGGACGGCGGTGCTCTCCGTGCCGCTGGCCGCGCTGATGACCGCGCGCGGTCGCCGCCCGGGGCTCGCCCTGGCGTATCTCATCGGCGCCGTGGGCGCGAGCATCGTCGTGGTCGCCGCGGCTGTCGGCAACTTTCCGCTGCTGCTGCTCGGCATGGCGGCGTTCGGCGCGGCCTCGTCGGCGAATCTTCAGGCACGGTTTGCGGCCGCCGACCTCGCCGAGCCCCAGCGACGGGCCAGGGCCATCTCGAACGTCGTCTGGGCCACCACGATCGGTGCGGTCCTCGGTCCCAACATCGCCGCGCCCGCGGGTCGCAGCGTCTCCGGGCTCGGCATACCGCAGGCGGCGGGTCCTTTCGTATGGGCGGCCGGAGTCTTCCTCATCTCGGCGCTCCTGGTCGCGGTGCTGCTGCGGCCCGATCCGCTGCTCACCGCCCGCGCGCTCGCGCCGGTCGAGGACCAGTCCGCCGACGCGCGCTCGATCCGGGCCGGGCTGGCCGCCGTGCGGGCCTCGCCGCGCGCCCGGCTCGCCCTGGTGACAGTGGCCGTCTCGCACACGGCGATGGTCTCGGTCATGTCGATGACGCCGGTCGACCTCGATCACCACGGCGCGAGCATCGATCTGATCGGGCTGGTCATCAGCGGCCATATCGCGGGCATGTACGCGTTCTCACCGGTCATGGGCCGGCTGTCGGACCGGCTCGGGCGTCTCTCCGTGATAGGCCTCGCCGTCGGGCTGCTCGCCTGCGCGGCGCTGGTCGCGGGTACCGCGGGCGGCAGTCACGCGCAGAGCGCCGCCGGGCTCTTCCTGCTGGGCCTCGGCTGGTCGGCCGGCCTCGTCTCGGGCTCCGCGCTCCTCACGGACTCCGTGCCCCAGCCCGCGCGCGCCGCCGCACAGGGGCTGTCCGACCTGACCATGAACACCGCGGCGGGCGTCGGCGGCGCGGCCTCGGGTCTCATCGTCGCGCAGGCGAGCTACGGCTGGCTGAATCTCATCGCCGCCTGTCTGTTGCTGCCGCTCGGCGCCCTGGCGCTGTTCACTCGGGGCAAGCGCGGCGCGGCGCAGGCGATATCGGAAGGGCCCCGGGACACCGACGCCTGAGAGCACTTTGTCGATCACCTGGCGACGAGAACCGTCCAGCGCAGCCTCGCCCCGCCGTCGTACGAACATGCCTGCCGCCGAGGGTGGCCGGAATGCTGCGGCGGTAGCAGACTCGACCTTGCGCACAGCCACTGGCATCCGAAGTAACGGAGCCGAAGGGACGGCGATCACTCATGAGCGGAAACAGGGCAGTCGCGTACGTCAAACCGGGCGCGGTGGAAGTCACGACCATCGACTACCCGACGCTGGAGCTCCAGGACGGGCCGGGGGTGACACCGGACAACGTCGGCCGCAAATGCCGGCACGGTGTCCTCCTCAAGGTGCTCGCCAGCAACATCTGCGGCAGCGACCAGCACATGGTGCGCGGCCGCACGACGGCACCCGAGGGGCTTGTCCTCGGGCACGAAATCACGGGAGAGGTCGTCGAGCGGGGCCCGGACGTCGAGTACGTCGAGGTCGGGGACATCGTCTCGGTGCCCTTCAACATCGCCTGCGGGCGGTGTCGCAACTGCAAGGAGCGCAAGACCGGGATCTGCCTGAACGTCAACCCGGCCCGCCCCGGAGCGGCTTATGGCTATGTCGACATGGGCGGCTGGGTCGGCGGCCAGGCGGAGTACGCCATGGTTCCGTACGCGGACTTCAACCTGCTGCGGTTCCCGGACCGGGACCAGGCACGCGAGAAGCTCCTCGACCTGACGATGCTGTCGGACATCTTCCCGACCGGCTTCCACGGCGCCGTCACCGCTGGCACCGAGGTCGGCTCGACGGTATACGTCGCCGGGGCGGGGCCCGTAGGTCTCGCCGCCGCGGCGTCGGCGCAGCTCCTGGGCGCGGCCGTCGTCATCGTCGGTGACCTGAACGCCGAACGCCTCGCGCAGGCCAGGAGTTTCGGCTGCGAGACGGTCGACGTGAGCCAGGGCGACGTGGGCGAGCAGGTGGAGCAGATCCTGGGCGAGCCGGAGGTGGACGCGGCCGTCGACGCGGTCGGCTTCGAGGCACGGGCCCATGGACCCAACGCCCCGGAGGCACCCGCAACGGTCCTCAACTCGCTGATGGGCATCACGCGCGCGGGTGGGGCGCTGGGCATCCCAGGCCTGTACGTCACGGATGATCCCGGAGGCGTCGACCAGGACGCGAGGACCGGGACACTGAAGGTACGGCTCGGCCTGGGGTGGGCGAAGAGTCATCGCTTCACCACGGGTCAGTGCCCGGTGATGCAGTACCACCGCGGGCTGATGATGGCGATCCTGCACGAGCGTGTGCACATCGCCAAGGCCGTCAACGCGACGGTGATCAGCCTGGAGGACGCGCCACGCGGCTACGCCGAGTTCGATCAGGGCGCCAGCCGCAAGTACGTCCTGAATCCACACGGGGTACTGGACGCCGTGCAGCCCGTCTGAGGCCGAGGTCCAGAAAAATCCAGAAGAGGGGTGTCCACGCGCGCGTGGACACCCCTCTTCTGCTACCTGAGAGCTACTCGTAGTGCCGTGCCTCGAAGATGTTTCCGTCCGGATCCCGGAAGTAGAAGCTGCGCTTGGCCATTCCGCGGGCGCCGAAGGCGTCGTACGAGAAGTCCGAGACGGGGACGGCCCGCTCCTCCAGACGAGCGCGGAGCGCGTCGAAGTCCTCACTGCGGAGGGACAGGCATACGTGGTTGACCGGGTGGCCCGCGCTGTCGGCCGCCCCGGGGACGGCATCCATGCGTGCGGCCAGCGGGAGGGGCGCGAGGTCGAAAATGGTCTCCTCATTGAGGCGTACGGAGGGGAACGATGCCGTCCCCGCGGCGAATTCGGTGACCCTGAGAGGCTCCAGGCCGAGCGTCTTCTCGTAGAAGTCGGCCGAGGCGACGGGATCGCGCACCCAGAGGACGACATGGTCGAGACGTGTCGAGTTGTCCGTCATCCTCCCAGGTTGCTGCCCCCTTCCGGCGTGCCGCAAGGGTTTGGCCGGGTGCGCCGCTCGCCAGGGATGATGGGGAGAGCCGACAGACAGGAGGCAGGCGCGTGCTGGTGGTGTCCGAAGAGGTACGGGAAGCGCTCACCGCGCGTCGACCGGTGGTGGCCCTCGAGTCCACGATCATCGCCCACGGGCTGCCGCGCCCGCGCAACCTACAGGTAGCACTGGAGCTGGAGGAGACCGTACGCCAGGAGGGTGCCGTCCCCGCGACGATCGCCGTCCTGGACGGGCAGCCGCGGGTGGGCCTCGACAAGGAGCAGCTGGAACGGGTCGCGAACGAGGACGGCATCCGCAAGCTCGGTCATCGTGATCTGCCGCTCGCCGTCGCCACGGGGGCGAGCGGAGCGACGACGGTGTCCGCGACGGCGCTGCTGGCCGCCCGGGCGGGCGTCCGGGTGTTCGCGACGGGTGGCCTCGGTGGTGTGCACCGGGAGTGGACGGTGACCCAGGACGAGTCCGCCGACCTGGGACTTCTCGCACGTACCCGGATCACGGTGGTGTGCGCGGGGGTGAAGTCCATCCTGGACGTGCCGGCGACCCTGCAGCGTCTGGAGACGCTGGGCGTCGCGGTCGCCGGGTACGCGACGGCGAACTTTCCCGGCTTCTATCTGTCCGACTCGGGACATCCAGTGGACTGGACGTTGAAGTCACCTGCCGAGGTCGCGGCTGTCATGCGCGCGCAGGACACGCTCGACGGGCCCGAGTCGGCCCTGATCGTCGCCAATCCCGTGCCCGAGGCGGAGCAGCTCGATCCCGAGCTCCACGCGCGCGTGCTCACCGACGCGCTGCACGTGTGCGAGGCGGAGGGGGTGACCGGCCAGGCGGTCACGCCGTTCCTGCTCGACTATCTGGTGCGGCACACCGACGGGGCGTCACTGAGCGCCAATCTGGCGGCCGTACGCGGCAATGTACGGCTCGCGGGGCGGATCGCGGCGGCCTGGGCCAGATCTTGACCGGGCCGGGTGGACGCGTGGCCGGGGCGGGTGAGGGCGTAAGGGAGCCGGGCTGGGACGGGACGAGCCCGGTTCGTCGTGACGGGGCCCTTCTTGTCGTCGGTGACGTCGTCACGGACGTCGTCGCCCGGTACCGCGGACCGCTCGCTTCGGGCACCGACACGTCCGCCGCCATCCGCACCGTGCCCGGCGGCGCCGGCGCCAACGTCGCGTGCTGGGCGGCCCATTGGGGCTGTGGGGATGTGCGGCTCCTCGGCCGGGTAGGCGCCGACACTGCCGCGTGGCACGAGCGCGAACTGACCGCTTCAGGGGTGCGTCCCCACCTGGTCGTCGATCCCGTGGCGCCGACGGGGACGGTGATCTGCCTGGTGGACACGGATGCTTCGGCGGAGCGGACGTTCCTCACGGACAGCGGCGCTTCCCTGCGGCTCGACCCCGACGACTGGTCGCCGTCGCTGCTCGACGGTGTCGCGTGGCTGCACCTGTCGGGCTATCTGTTCTTCTCCGAGCCGTGCCGGGCGCTGGTGGCGGTGGTTCTGGAAGCGGCACGCGCGCGTGGTGTGCCGGTGAGTCTGGATCCCGCGTCGGCGGGGTTTCTCTCGGAGCTGGGTGTGGACCGTTTCCTCACCCTCGCCGAGGGGGTCGGCGTACTGCTGCCGAGCCGGGACGAGGCCTGCCTGCTGACCGGGCTGCCCGATCCGGCGGACGCGGCGGCCAAGTTGAGCCGCCATGTCCCGCTGGTGGTGGTCAAGCAAGGCGGCGCCGGGGCCCTCGTGGCCGAGTCGGGTGCCGTACGGGCCCACGTCCCGGCGACACCCGCGGCCCCCGTGGACACGACGGGAGCCGGGGACGCTTTCACCGGCGCCTTCCTGGCTGCTCTGCTCTCGGGGAGCCTGCCCGGGGAGGCGGCGGCAGAGGGGTGTCGAGCGGGGGCACGGGCGGTGGAGC
>NZ_JAAKZY010000160.1 GCF_011045015.1 Streptomyces scabichelini
GGGCGGGGCTGGGGAAAAGAACCCCTCCCCCCCGCGCGCGTCACCCCCTCCAGGGCAGCTCCGCCGTGATGCGGGTCGGGCCGGCGACCGGAGAGTCGACGACCAGGATGCCGTCGACCGCGCCGAGACGTTCCGTGAGGCCGGCGAGGCCGGAGCCGGTCGAGGCGTCCGCCCCGCCGACGCCGTTGTCGACGACCTGAAGCATGAGCCGGTTCTCGACCCGCCAGACGTCGACGTACGCCCGCGTCGCCCGGGAGTGCTTGCTGACGTTCTGGAGGAGTTCGGAGACGGTGAAGTACGCGATGCCCTCGATGGCGGGCGCCGGCCGGGACGGCAGATCCACCTCGACCTGAACCGGGACCGTGCAGCGGGAGGCCACCGCGGACAGGGCGGCGTCGAGCCCCCGGTCGGTGAGGATGGCGGGGTGGATGCCCCGGGCCAGGTCGCGCAGTTCCTGGAGCGCCGTCTTCACCTCGCCGTGCGCCTCGCCCACCATCCGCGCCGCCGTCTGCGGATCCTCCGCCAGCTTCTCCTTGGCCAGACCCAGATCCATGGCCAGCGCGACCAGCCGCGCCTGCGCCCCGTCGTGCAGATCCCGCTCGATACGCCGCAGGTCGGCGGCCGCCGTGTCGATGACGACCCCCCGGTCCGACTCCAGCTCCACGACCCGCGTCGCGAGCCGCGAAGGCCCGAGCAGCCCGCCCACCAGCAACCGGTCCACCGACGTCAGCGCCCGCACGACCCACGGGGTGGCCAGCGTGAACAGCAGCCCCACCAGTGCCGTCACCGTGATCTCGAAGGGGTTGTCCAGGTAGATCTGGTGCACCTCGTCCCCGTACAGCTGAAGTCCGTCCGGTCCACCGGACATCGGAAAGACCCAGAACCACAGCGGATACGTCAGCATCGCCCAGCCGTACGCCCAGAAGCTGATGGCCACCGAGAACGCGAACACGGCCCACGGGAAGTGCAGCACCGCGTACAGCAGATGCCGCCAGGACGCCCCGCTCTTCAGCGTCGCGCCCATCCACCCCATCGCGCCCTGCTTCCGGACCCGAAGCGGTTCCGGCGCCGCGACGTCCAGGCCCAGCAGCCCGCGCGCCCGTGCCCGCTCCAGCGCGCCGAACCCGCGGCAGCCCGCGAGCGCCGCGGCGAGCACCGGGATGCCGAGAAACGTGATCAGCAGGCCCGCGCCCAGCGACACCATCGTGATGGCGAAGGTGAACATCAGGATGCTGACCGGCAGGCTCAGCATCAGATACCCGAACTCTCGCCAGCTGCGCGCCTCGATCGGCGCCCGCAGCGCGGCCGGGAGCCGGTGCCGCCGCTCCCCGACGCCCTCCCCGAGGAATCCGGGCCCCCCGTTTCGCCCGTATCCCTGTCCGTACTCCGTCGCCATGGCCGTTGTCCGTTTCTACTCGTCTTCTACTCGTCCGCTGTCGTACCTCCACCCTCCTCGGGGCGAGGCCCGCGGACCATGGAGTAGGTCGGCGTCTTCGGGCGGGGGTTTTCCCTACCTCCGGGGATGTACCTCCGGGGAGGTACCTCGGAGGTGGCACGGGGTGGTGCGGGGTGGTGCGAGGCCGTCGAGACAGGCTGTCGCACGACTGCCGGCCGTACGACTCGCAGTCGTAGGCCGGCAGTCGTACGGCAGGGACAGGCAGTCGGCCGTCTATCTCCGCGTCGGCTCGTCCGTCCGGTCCCGCCAGGGGAGTTCCGCCGTGATCGTCGTCGGGCCGCCCACGGGGGACTCGATGACGAACAGGCCGTCCACCGCGCCGAGCCGGTCCGCGAGGCCCGCCATCCCGGTGCCGCCGTCGAGGGAGGCGCCGCCGCGGCCGTCGTCCCAGACCTGGATGAGCAGGCGGTCGTCCGAGCGCCAGACGTCGACGGAGGCGGTCCGCGCCCCGCTGTGCTTGCTGACGTTCTGGAGGAGCTCGGAGACCGTGAAGTACGCGATGCCCTCGATGGCCGCGGCGGGGCGCGTCGGGAGGTCGGCCGTCACCTTCACCGGGACCGTGCAGCGGGAGGAGACTGAGGACAGGGCGGCGTCCAGGCCGCGGTCGGTGAGGACCGCGGGGTGGATGCCCCGGGCCAGGTCGCGCAGTTCCTGGAGCGCCAGCTTCACCTCGCCGTGTGCCTCGTCGACCATGGTGGCGGCCGCGTCGGGGTCCTCCAGGAGCTTCTCCTTGGCCAGGCCGAGCCCCATCGCGAGGTTGACGAGGCGGGCCTGCGCCCCGTCGTGCAGGTCCCGTTCGATGCGCCGCAGGTCGGCCGCGGCCGTGTCGACGACCACCCCACGGTCCGACTCCAGCTCCGCGATACGCCGCTCCAGCTCGTCGGAGGGAGACAGCAGCCCGCGGACCATCGCCCGGTCCGCGTTGGCGAGCCCGCGCGCGATGAACGGCAGCACCGGCCACAGCACGAACAGCGAGACCAGCGTGATGGTGAAGGTCAGAATGCCCCAGGGCAACCGCATGAAGTCGTACAGCACCGTCCGCCAGCCCACCGGATCCTTCAGCGCCATCCACAGCCCGGGGAGGAACCCGCCCCGGCCCCGCCACGGCAGCCGGCTCGGCTCGTCCACCCGCACCCCGAGCAGCCCCCTGGCCCGGGCCCGCTCCAGCTTGCCCAGCAGACGCGCGCCCATCAGCCCGGCTGCGAGCAGTGGAAGACCGATCACCGTCACGGTCAGGAAGACGCCGGTGGACAGCACCGTCACCACGTAGGTGAAACCGATCAGCGACACCGGCAGGTTCGCCAGGAGATGCGCGATCTCCTTCCAGGTGTGCCGGTCGTAGGCGAAGCGCGCGGGCGGCGGCCGGTCGCCGCCGCTCGTGGTGTCGGTGGCGAGGATGGGTTCGGTCATAACCGCTAGCGTGCCGGGCCGTGGGCCGTAGCGCCATGAGGTGGACCGGCCAGGGTCCACTGGGGAAAACCCCACCCTCGGGGCGCTCGTGGAACACCCGCCGGATACTGCCGGGCGCCTCTTGGCCACCTCCGCGCATGCCAACGCGTGACGGGCTGCTTACCGTTTCTTTAGCAGGGCCTAGACTCCGGTGCGTACAGATCGTCGAGCACGGCGCATTACACGGCGCATCACACCGCGCACACCAGGGCGCGCACGCGGTCATACGAGGTCATACGAGGTCAGGGAGCGAGGGGCGGACGTGCCGGAACCGACCAGGGGCACGGAAACCGGGGCCGCCGGGATCACGGTCGCGGCGGACTACTTCCAGTCCTACTCGGTCGTCGGACTGCTCGCCGTGGTCGGCGTGCTGTTCGTCGCCGTCGCCTTCGGGGCCGGGCGCCTGCTGCGGCCCGTCGTCCCGACGCCCGAGAAGCTCCTGACGTACGAGTGCGGAGTCGACCCCGTCGGCGAGGGCTGGGCCCACACCCAGGTCCGCTACTACGTCTACGCCTTCCTCTACGTGATCTTCGCCGTCGACTCGATCTTCCTCTTCCCCTGGGCGACGGTCTTCGCCGCGCCGGGCTACGGGGCGACGACGCTCGTGGAGATGTTCATCTTCCTCGGCTTCCTGGCCGTGGGACTGCTCTACGCATACAAGAAGGGCGTCCTCACATGGACGTGACCCAGCCCGAGCCCGTGTCCGAGCCGGGGCCTGTGCTGCTTCCGGAGCCGAAGCGCCTGGGTGCGCTCGCGCGTCTGGCCCCCGAGCCGATGAAGGTGGTCCTGAACTGGGGCCGCCGCTACAGCCTGTGGGTCTTCAACTTCGGCCTCGCCTGCTGCGCCATCGAGTTCATCGCCGCCTCCATGGCCCGGCACGACTTCATCCGCCTGGGAGTGATTCCGTTCGCTCCGGGGCCGCGCCAGGCCGACCTGATGGTGGTGTCGGGCACGGTGACGGACAAGATGGCGCCCGCGGTGAAGCGGCTGTACGAACAGATGCCCGAGCCGAAGTACGTCATCTCCTTCGGCGCCTGCTCCAACTGCGGCGGCCCGTACTGGGACTCGTACTCCGTGACCAAGGGCGTCGACCAGATCATCCCGGTCGATGTATACGTCCCGGGGTGCCCGCCGCGCCCCGAAGCGCTGCTCCAGGGCATCCTCAAGCTCCAGGAGAAGATCGCCCGGGAATCGCTGGGGGAGCGGTACGGGTCCGGTTACGGGTCCGATCGGTACGGGCCCACCGGTGCCCGGCCTTCCGCGGGGGCGCTGCAGAGCGGGCTGGTGCAGCCACCGGGTCCGGCCGGGGAGGAGGGCGAGCGGTGACTGGCTGGCTGCCCGCCCCTGTGGAGGAGCTCTTCGGTACGGAGGCCACGGCCGAGGAGTCGTACGAGGTCCTGACCGTCGACGTACCGCCCACCGCCTGGATCTCCGCCCTGGAGACCGCGCGCGGCGAGCTGGGCTGCACGTACTTCGACTGGCTGAGCGCCGTCGACGAACCCGGCACGGGTTTCCGCGTCTCGGCCCATGTGGTCGCGCTCGCGCCGGTGCGCCGCCTTCTCGTACGGACCACCGTCCCGCACGACGCCCCCGTACTCCCTTCCGCCGTCGACGTCTACGCGGGCGCCGCCTGGCACGAACGCGAGACCCACGAGATGTTCGGCGTCACCTTCGAGGGCCACCCGGGGCTCGCGCCGCTGCTCCTCCCGGACGGCTTCGAGGGCCACCCCCTGCGCAAGGACTTCGTCCTGGCGGCCCGTGTCGTCAAGGCCTGGCCGGGCGCCAAGGAACCGGGGGAGTCGGAGCACGGCGGGCCGAAGCGCCGCCAGATGCTGCCGCCGGGCGTCCCCGACCCGAACGAGTGGGGCCCGCTGAAAGGTCAGCTTCCGCCTGCTCCGGCCCGCCCTGCCCGTGGCGCGGGGCGCGCGGCAGGCGAACGGCCGGCGCGGCGGGCTCGTACGGCGGGAGAGGGCTCGGCCAGTCAGGCTCCGGCAGCGGAAGGCACGTCCGCAGCCGGTACGGGTGCAGCGGGTACGGGTGCCGCCGGCGCTGCCGGGGAGGGCAGGACCGCCGCGCCGCGTCGGGCTCACAGCGCGGGCGAGGGCTCGGCGACTCAGCGGGCGGAGGGGGCCGAGCCGGGCACGGCGAGTGGTCCGGCTTCGGGGGGTGCTCCGGCGTCGGGTGCCGAAACGCCGCCCGCGTCGCCGCGTCGCGCCCGCACCGCCGGTGAGGGCTCGGCGTCGCAGCGCGAGGCACCCGCCGCACCGGCCGACGAACCCGGCGGCGAGCAGCCCAGCGGTGGGCGGCCCGGCAGCGAGCAGCCCGGAGGCGCGCAGGAAGGCGGCGAGCGGCCCGGCCGCCCGGCGCGTCCCCGCAGCACGGACGCGCCCTGGCATCACGCACGCCCCGCCTTCGAGGACACCGAGCGGAAGCCGCCCACCGAGGAGCCGCTCTCGCCCGAGGAGCCGCAACCGGCCGACGTACCTCCCAAGGCTCCGGAACCCTCCGAGGCCGCCGAAGCCGGCCCCACCGACGACAACGCCCCAGCCACCGACGACTCTCCAGCCGCCGATGACAACCCCCCAGGAGGCCCGCAGTGAACGACGCGCTCGACGTCGCCCTGCGACTCCTGATCGTCTTCGTCGTGTTCCTCACCTTTCCGCTGATCGTCGGTCAGACGGAGCACAAGGTGATGGCCCATATGCAGGGCCGCCTCGGCCCCATGTACGCGGGCGGCTTCCACGGCTGGGCCCAACTCGTCGCAGACGGCGTGAAGTTCGCCCAGAAGGAAGACGTCGTCCCGGCGGGCGCGGACCGCCGTATCTTCCAGCTGGCTCCCGCCGTCGCCCTCCTCCCGTACCTTCTCGTCCTCCTCGCCATCCCCATCGGCCCGGGCGAAGGTGCCGTCGGCGAGGTCATCGACGCGGGCATCTTCTTCGTCCTCGCCGTGATGGGCGTGGGCGTCCTCGGCTCGCTCATGGCGGGCTGGGCCTCGGCCAACAAGTTCTCCCTCCTCGGCGGCCTCCGCACCGCCGCCCAGCTCCTCGCGTACGAACTCCCGATGCTCCTCACCGCGGCCTCGGTCGCGATGGCCGCGGGCACGGTCTCGCTCCCCGGCATCGTCGACGCCTTCGAGTGGTGGTGGCTGCCCTGGCAGATCGTCGGCGCGCTCGTCTTCTTCGTGGCCGGCCTCGCCGAACTCCAGCGCCCTCCCTTCGACATGCCCGTCGCCGACTCGGAGATCATCTTCGGCGCGTACACCGAGTACACCGGCCTGCGTTTCGCTCTCTTCCTCCTCGCCGAGTACGCCGGAATCATCGTCCTGTGCGGTCTGACCACCGTCCTTTTCCTGGGCGGCTGGCACGGCCCGTGGGGTGCCGACGGCCTCGGCTGGGTCTGGACCCTGCTGAAGACCGCGATCCTCGCCTTCGTCGTGATCTGGCTGCGCGTCACCTATCCCCGGCTCCGCGAGGACCAGCTCCAGAAACTCTCCTGGACCCTCCTCGTCCCCCTCTCCCTCGCCCAGATCGCCCTCACCGGCGTCGTGAAGGTGGTGATCCAGTAACCATGGCCTCCGTTCCTGGCTCCGGCCTGGCCAAGGGCCTCGCCGTCACTCTCCGGACGATGACGAAGCGCGCGCACACCGCGCAGTACCCGGATGCCCAGCCCAGCCTCCCGCCCCGCAGCCGCGGCGTCATCGGCCTCTTCGAGGAGAACTGCACGGTCTGCATGCTGTGCGCCCGCGAGTGCCCGGACTGGTGCATCTACATCGACTCCCACAAGGAGACGGTCCCGCCCGCCGCCCCGGGCGGCCGCGAGCGCAGCCGCAACGTCCTCGACCGCTTCGCCATCGACTTCGCCCTGTGCATGTACTGCGGTATCTGCATCGAGGTGTGTCCTTTCGACGCACTGTTCTGGTCTCCGGAGTTCGAGTACGCGGAGACCGACATCCACGAACTCACCCACGAACGCGACAAGCTCCGCGAGTGGATGTGGACCGTCCCGGCCCCACCAGCCCTCGACCCCGCCGCCGAGGAACCCAAGGAACTCGCCGCCGCCCGCAAGACCGCCGACAAGCTCGCCGCCCAGCAGGAGGCCGCGGTCGCCGAGCAGCCCACGGCCTCGAGCGGGACCGTGCCGCACGCGGACGAGCAGGCCCGTGCCGCCGAGGAGCCCACCCGGCCGATGGGGGAGTCCAAGCAGCAGACCGACCAGCCCGGGCGCGACACGCAGGACCGGCAGGAGGGCCAGGCATGACCCTCGCCGCAGCCACCATGGCGGCACACTCCACGACCACCGCCGCCGAGACCCACGGCTTCCTCTCCCCGACCGGCGTCGAGATCGCCTTCCTCCTCGTCGGCGTCGTCACCCTTGGCGCGGCCGTCGTCACCGTCACCACCAGGCAACTGGTGCACGCCGCCCTGTGGCTGGTCGTGGCGCTCGGCGGCCTCGCTGTCGAATACCTCCTGCTCACCGCCGAGTTCATCGCCTGGGTGCAGGTCCTCATCTATGTGGGTTCCGTCGTCGTACTCCTCCTCTTCGGTCTGATGCTCACCAAGGCGCCCATCGGCCGCTCCCCGGACGCCGACTCCGGCAACCGCTGGGCCGCCCTGACCGTCGCGATCGCCGCGGCCGCCGCCCTCGTCTGGGTCGTCGTCGACGCCTTCCGGACGACCTGGATCGACCTGGACGGCGCCGCCGCCGGTTCCACCGCTGTCACCGGCGCGAGCCTCTTCCAGAGCTGGGTGCTCCCCTTCGAGGCCCTCTCGGTCCTGCTGCTCGCCGCCCTGGTCGGCGCGATCGTCCTCTCCCGCAAGGCAGCCGCCGCCAACCGGTCCGCGGGCACGGCCACCCCCGACGAGCAGCCCTCGCGCCCGGACAAGGAAGGCGCCCGCTGATGCATCTCGCCTATCCCGCCGTACTCTCCGCCCTCCTCTTCTGCACGGGCCTGTACGGAGTCCTCGCGCGCCGCAACGCGATCCTGGTCCTGATGTCCGTCGAGCTGATGCTCAATGCCGTCAATCTCAACCTGGTCGCCTTCGACGTCTGGCTCAGCAAGACCGCCCAGGACACCCTGCACTCCGGCCAGGCCCTGACCCTGTTCACCATCGCCATCGCCGCCGCCGAGATCGGCATCGGCCTGGCGATCGTCCTCGCCGTCTACCGCAACCGCGGCACCTCGGACATCGACAAGCTCCGCGACACCGCCGAGACGGACGACGGTGACGACAGCGACGACGCCCCCGAATCCGCCGCGCCCACGGCGGCCGAGAAGGCCGAGGCCACCGCGTGACCACCACGACCCTCGCCGTCCTCGTCCCCCTCCTTCCGTTCCTGGGCGCCGCGGCCGGCCTGCTCCTGGGCCGCACCGCCCCCGGTTTCGTACGGCCCCTCGCCGTCCTGCCCTCCGTGGCCGCCCTGGCGTTCGCCGCCCTCGTCGCCGTACGCCAGGGCGGCGACCAGGCCATCGACGCCGCCACCGAACTCACCCCGACCGGCTCGGTCCCCATCGAACTCGCCCTGCACATCGACGGCTTCGCCGCCCTCACCGCCGTCCTGGTCGGCGTCGTCGCCTCCTGCGTGCAGATCTACTCGACGGGCTATCTGCGCGACGACCCGCGCTACCCCTCGTACGCCGCTCTCGTCTCCCTCTTCACCTCCGCGATGCTGCTCGTCGTCTACTCCGGCGACCTGATCGTGCTCCTGGTCGGCTGGGAGATCATGGGCATCTGCTCGTACTTCCTCGTCGGCCACTACTGGGAGACCCCGGAGGCACGCGCCGCGTCCCTGAAGGCCTTCCTGGTCACCAAGCTCGGCGACGTCCCCTTTCTGATCGGTCTGTTCGCGCTCGCCGCCGACGCCAGTTCCTTCCGCATCAGGACCGTCCTCGGCACGGTCGTGAGCGGCGGACTCGACCACCCGACGCTGATCGCCCTGCTGCTCCTCGCCGGTGTGGCGGGCAAGTCGGCGCAGTTCCCGCTGCACACCTGGCTGCCCGACGCGATGGCGGGCCCCACACCCGTCTCCGCGCTGATCCACGCCGCGACGATGGTCGCCGCCGGTGTCTACTTCATCGCCCGGCTCCTCCCGGTGTTCGCCGCCTCCTCGGCCGCGCTGCTCGTCCTCGCCGTCATGGCCGCCGTCACGATGGCCGGTTCGGCGCTCGCCGCGCTCGCCCAAGACGACATCAAGCGGGTCCTCGCCTACTCGACGATCGGCCAGCTCGGCTACATGACCGGCGCCCTCGCCGTCGGCGACCGTGGTGCCGCCGTCTTCCACCTCCTCTCGCACGGCGCCTTCAAGGCGCTGCTGTTCCTCGCCGCGGGCGTGATCATCCACGCCGCCGGCACCAACTCGCTGGCCGCCATGTCCCGCATGAAGGACCTGCGCGCCCGCGTCCCTGACGCCTACTGGACGATGACCGTGGCGCTCCTCGCCCTCGCCGCGATCCCTCCCTTCAGCGGCTTCTTCTCCAAGGAGGGCGTGCTGGGCGCCGCCGAGCACGCAGCCACCGGCCACGCCGAGCACGTCCCCGGTGCGGCGGGCTGGGTCGTCCTCGTCGCCGGCCTGGTCACGGCCCTGCTCACCGCCGCGTACGCGATGCGCCTGTGGCTGCTGGCCTTCCGCGGCCATGGCACCGAGGCACCCGATCACGGCAGGCAGCCCATCACCATGAACGCCGTGCTGTGGGTGCTCGCCGTCCCGTCGCTGGCCTTCGGACTCACCACCGGCCTGCTGCCCGACTGGTTCGACGGACGCGACCTGACCCCGACCCTCGCCACCTCTGTCCTCGGCACGGGGGTCGCCCTCGTCGGCGGCATCGTCACCTACGGCGCCTGGCGGCACACCACCGCGATGGCAGCACGCGTACCGCTGGGTGCGGTCGCGGCTCACCCCGAAGGCGACGCCGGACTCGTCGAGGCCGAAGCCATCGCCAGCCATGCGCCCGCCTACGGAAACGTGGCCTACGCCCCCGACCCGGCGGACCCCGGTCGCCTGCTCCTGGGCCCGCTGCACCGCCACGCGGCCGTCGGTTTCCACCTGGACGCCGTCTACGCGGCCCTCTTCGTCCGCCCGGTCCAGGCCGGAGCCACACTCGTCCGGTTCCTCGACCGCGAGGTCGTCGACACCTACGTACGCGGCGCGGGCGCGCTGCCCCGCCTGCTCGGCGCGGCCGTCCGGCGTGCCCAGACCGGCAATGTGCAGACCTATGTGAGCGCGCTGCTCGCCGGCACCGTCGTCCTGGCGGTCGCCGCCCTCCTCGTCGCCACCGCGGGAGCGTGAGCAGGCGTGATCGATATCAACGAGTCCGTGATGCAGTTCCTTCTGGCGTTCATCGTCGTCGGCCCGCTCCTCGGCGCCGCCGCCGCTCTCCTGCCCGCCCCGCCCGGACTGAAGGGGAAGTCGCCCGACCAGGCCGTACTGCGGCACGGCGTGACCGTCACCGGCGCCGTACTCATCGCCGCTATCGTCCTCGCGCTCGGCTTCGACCACGACCAGCCGTCGAAGATGCAGGCCACGACGGACATCAGCTGGATCCCCGCACTCGACGTGCGGATCCACCTCGGCACCGACGGCATTTCCCTCCCCCTTCTGGTCCTCACCGCGCTGCTGACCTTCCTCTGCGCGCTGTACTCCTACTTCAAGATGCCCTCGGGCCCGACCCCGAAGGCCTTTGTCGCACTGCTGCTCGTCCTCGAGTCCGGCACCCTCGCGACCTTCGCCGTCCTCGACCTTCTGCTGTTCTTCCTCGCGTTCGAGATGGTGCTCATCCCGATGTACTTCCTCATCGCCCGCTGGGGCGGTGAACAACGGCAGGCCGCCGCCTGGAAGTTCATCCTCTACACACTGCTCGGTTCCGTCGTCATGCTGCTGGGCCTGCTCCTCGTCGGGCTCGAGTCCGGCACATTCGACATGATGGCACTCGCCACTGACAACGGCCGGTCACTGACCGCATCCGTGCAGGTCATCGCCGTTTTGGCGATCGGGATCGGGCTCGCGGTCAAGACCCCGATGTGGCCGCTGCACAGCTGGCTGCCGGACGCACACACCGCCGCGCCGACCGTCGGCTCGGTCCTGCTGGCCGGTGTCCTGCTGAAGATGGGTACATACGGGTTCGTCCGCATTCTGCTGCCGATCACACCTGACGGCTTCCGCACCTTCGCGCCCTACCTCGCTGCCTTCGCCGTCGTCGGGATCATCTACGGATCCCTCGCCTGCCTCGCCCTCGCCAAGCAGGGTGCGAAGGGCGACCTCAAGCGCCTCATCGCGTACTCCTCCGTCGGCCACATGGGCTTCGTACTCCTCGGCATCGCGACGATGACACCGACCGGCGTGAACGGCGCGCTGTTCGCGAACATCGCCCACGGCCTCATCACCGGCCTGCTGTTCTTCCTGGTCGGAGCGCTCAAGGACCGTACGGGCACGACCGACCTCGACACGCTCGCGGAGAAGACCGGCGCCGCCCTCTACGGCAAGGCCCCGCGCCTCGGCGGCCTCCTCGCCTTCGCTGCCGTCGCCTCGCTCGGGCTGCCGGGCCTCGCCGGCTTCTGGGGCGAAATGCTGACCCTGTTCGGCGCGTTCGAGCCCGCCGACGAACTCAGCCGACCCGCGTTCCTGACCTTCATGGCGATCGCCGCGTTCGGCACCCTGCTCACTGCCGCGTACATGCTCATCGTCGTACGCCGCGTCTGCATGGGCGAAGTCCCGCCGGAACAGGAGAGCCCGAAGCTCGCCGACGTCCAGACATATGAGTTCGCCGCCTGGACCCCGCTCGTCGCCCTCACCGTCGTCGCCGGACTCTGGCCGAAGACACTCCTCGGCCTGACCGACCCGGCCGTGCAGCAGCTCCTCGCAGGAGGCAACCGATGAGCTCCCAGGCCCAGCCTCTGGCCGAGTCCGTCGTCCAGTCCGTCGACTGGCTCGCGATCGCACCCCCCACCATCGCGGCGGTCGTCGGCCTCGTGGTGCTCGTCGCCGACCTCTTCGTGGGCGACGCCAAGAAGGCGCTGCTCGGCTGGCTCTCCGTCGCGGGACTCGCCGCGTCCGCGCTGATGCTGCTGCCCCTCCTGGACGGGGACCGCTCCACCTTCTGCCTGACCGGCGACGCGAACGTCTGCAGCTATACGGCGGACCAATTCACGCTCGTCATCCAGCTCCTGGTCCTCGGCGGAGCCCTCCTCGCGGCCCTTCTCTCGGTCACCGCCCTCAAGGACGCCAACAGAGAACTCCCCGAAGGGGAGTTCTGGTTCCTGCTGCTCTCCTCGGCCGCCGGCGCCGCCCTGCTGCCCGCCTCCCGCGATCTGGCGACCCTGATCGTCGCCCTGGAAGTCGCCTCGCTGCCCGCCTTCGCCCTCGTCGGCATCAAGCGCGGCGACAGGAAGTCCTCCGAAGCGGCCCTGAAGTTCTTCCTGTCCTCGGTCACCGCGACCGCCGTGAGCCTCATGGGCGTCAGCTTCGTGTACGCGTCGACCGGCACCCTGTACCTCACCGAGATCGCCACCGGGATCCAGGACGTCGACGGACAACTCCACACGCTCGCCCAGGCAGGCGTCGTCCTCACCCTCGTCGGCTTCGCCTTCAAGACGGCCGCCGTGCCCTTCCACTTCTGGGTGCCCGACACCTACGTAGGGGCACCCTTGCCGGTCGCCGCCTACTTGTCCGTCGTCGGCAAAGCGGTCGGCTTCTCCGGGCTGATCCTCGTCACCGTGATCGCCCTCCCGTCGTACGCGGACGTCTGGGGACCGGCCCTCGCCGCCCTCGCCGCGCTCACCATGACGATCGGCAACGTCGGCGCCCTGCGGCAGCAGGCCACACGCGCGTACAGCGCGGTCCGCCTGCTCGCCTGGTCCTCCGTCGGCCAGGCCGGCTACCTCCTGGTGCCGATCGCCGCCGCCGCGTACACCGAGGACGCCGAGAAGGCCATCGGCTCCACCGTCGCGTACGCCCTGATGTACGCCGCCGTGAACCTCGGCGCCTTCGCCGTGGCCGCCCTCGTGGCCCGTACGAAGCCGCTCAACCGCATCAGCGACTACCGCGGCCTGTACGCCTCACGCCCCCTCACCGCGCTCGTCCTGGGCTTCTTCCTGCTCTGCCTCGCGGGCCTGCCGCCGGGCATCATCGGCCTCTTCGCAAAAGTCACCGTGTTCTCGGCGGCCGTGGACGCGGGCCTCGGCTGGCTCGCCGTGGTCATGGCCGTCAACGTCGTCATCGCGCTCTTCTACTACCTCCAGTGGACGACGCTCCTTTTCCGAGCCCCCGAAGGGGAGCCCGAAACGCACCGCGTCCCCGCCCCGCTGACCGCCGCGATCGCACTGACCGCGGTCCTGGGAATCGCCCTCTCCGGAGCACCCCAGCTGGTCCTGCGCTTCTCGGACACCGGGCTTTTCTGAGCCGCGACACACGCCCCTTCGGAGCCACTGACGGCATCCGGCACGCGCGCGTGGGACACCCGAACGGCACGCGCGCGTGCGGGGCGTCGCCGCACTCACCCGGACGGACCACCCGCGCCCCCGCGCGCACAAGGGAACTAGTGCTTCCCGCCTGGCGTTGACCAGTACGGGAGGGTCCACTGGACCGTGGAATCACGGAATCAGTGACGACAGAGATCAGCAAGCAAAGGGTTCCCCTGCCGCACACTTGGAGGGCGTACCGTGCACCGCCGGCACAACGGGCTCAGGACCGCCGTACTCCTCGGGGGACTGTCCGCACTCATCATCGTCATCGGCAGCTTCTTCGGACGTATGGGCCTCGTCGTCGCGCTGCTCATCGCGATCGGCACGAACGCGTACGCGTACTGGAACAGCGACAAGCTGGCGCTACGCGCGATGCGCGCCCGCCCGGTGAGCGAGTTCGAGGCCCCAGCCCTCTACAAGATGGTCCGCGAACTCTCCACCCAGGCCCGCCAGCCCATGCCCCGCCTGTACATCTCACCGACCGAGGCACCGAACGCGTTCGCGACGGGCCGCAACCCGCGCAACGCGGCCGTGTGCTGCACCGACGGCATCCTGCGGATCCTGGACGAGCGTGAATTGCGCGGCGTCATCAGCCACGAGCTGAGCCACGTCTACAACCGCGACATCCTGATCTCGTCCGTCGCGGGCGCTCTCGCCTCCGTGATCATGTTCCTGGTCAACTTCGCCTGGCTGATCCCGATCGGCCGCTCCGACGACGACGAGGGCCCCGGCATCCTCGGCATGCTGCTGATCATGATCCTGGGCCCACTCGCCGCGTCCCTGATCCAGCTCGCCATCAGCCGCTCCCGGGAGTACGAGGCCGACGCGTCCGGCGCCCAGCTCACCGGTGACCCGCTGGCCCTCGCCAGCGCCCTGCGCAAGCTCGAGGCGGGCACGAAACAGCTGCCGCTGCCCCCCGAGCCACGCATCGAGACCGCAAGCCACATGATGATCGCGAATCCATTCCGTCCGGGCCAGGGGATTTCCAGGATGTTCTCCACGCATCCGCCGATGGCGGAGCGCATTGCCCGGCTCGAGCAGATGGCAGGTCACCACCAGTGAAGACAATCCTGAACGTCATATGGCTCGTCCTGAGCGGCTTCTGGCTGTTCCTCGGCTACGTGTTCGCGGGCGTGCTGCTCTGCCTCACTGTCATTGGCATCCCGTTCGGCGTCGCGGCATTCCGTATCGGCGTCTACGCCCTGTGGCCGTTCGGCTATACGACGGTCGAGCGCCGCGATGCGGGCGCGCCTTCCCTCATCGGCAACATCCTGTGGCTGGTCCTCGCGGGCTGGTGGCTCGCCCTTGCCCACATCGTCACCGGTGTTCTCCAGTTCATCACGGTCATCGGCATCCCTCTGGGGATCGCCAACTTCAAGCTGATACCGGTTTCGCTGGTCCCCTTGGGGCGCGAAATCGTGCGTACGGACCAGCCGTTCGCGTCGCGCGTGTAGAGCGGCACGGAGGTGCGGCAGCCGAGGTACACCCTGGCGGCGTATGACATCGACGCCGAGGGCGACGACGTCTGGGCCCTGTGCGCGGACGCCGAGAACCTCTTCGGCGATCCGCGGCCTCCCGCGCGCGGGACGTACGAGCTGCTGGGCTGCGCACCCGAAGGGGAGTTGAGTACCGCCCTCACGCGCGCGCGTGCCGATGGTTCGGCGCCGCTCGGCTTTCTCGCACTGCAGATCCTCGACAAGAAGGGCGATCGGGTCGACGAGTGGTGCCTGGAGGACGTACGCGTCCTCAGCGACCGCCCCTGCGCGCGTGACCTGTCGCTGCTCGACATCACGATCGAGGCGAGAGAGTCCCCGCACAACGCGTACGACTATCCGCAATGCCCGCCTCTCTCACCGGGCTACCGGCTGCTCGGCGCGGAGGACGAAGCACGGGGCAGCTGCCGGGACCTGGCATACGCCCAGAACGGCCGGCCGGACCTCGTCGAACCGTCCGTGCGGCTGCTCGGCTGTTCCCCGCGAGGAGCCCTGCGTACGGCGTTGGACGCGGGCGAGGAGGACCTCGGGCACGCCAAGCTGATCCGCCTCGACGCATCCGGCCGCACCATTCAGCCCGCCGTGGAGGGAGAGCTCATCGCCTGGATCCCATCCGGCCGCGGTCTGGTGGACCTCACCCTTGAACCGTGGTCCGAGCGGCCGCCCACCGCGGCCCAGGAGGTCTGGGAACTGTGGGACGACGGGCGCCCGGCCGTGCCCAACTCCTGGGCGCGGTGCGGCACGGAGGGACGCCGCTACTGGCTCGACACGGTGCGCGACAACCACGTCGCGCGCAATCCCGACGCGGCGCCCGGTGCCACGTACCACCTCGACGGCCGTCACATCACCGACGAGCCAGGCTTCTTCTGCTCCCTCGGCGAGGCGGTGAACGGACCCGGGGGCTACTTCGGCTGGGGTCTCGACGCGCTGGCCGACTGCCTCTGCGGCGGCTGGGGCGCTCGGAGGCCCTTCACCCTGGTCTGGCACGACGCGGAGGTCGCCCGCAGCTGCCTCGGCCTCACCCCGCGTACCGGCAACCGGCCGCGGACCTTCGAGGAACTCCTCGAATTCCTTGCGGACATAGGCATCGACGTCCGCCTGGCCTGAGGCTGCGTCCTTCCACTCCGCCTCGCCTGACGCTGCGTCCCTGCACTCCGCTCGTTCGCGTCAGAGGGAGACCCGTCTGCGTCAGAGGGAGACCTGTTCGCGTCAGCGGGTGACCGTTCGCGTCAGCGAGAGACCCGCCCGTTCTGGCGTGAGACCAGCCACTTCCGCACTCCGTACGCAGCCGCCCCCACTCCCAGCACACCCATGCCCACAATCACCGACACTCCGGGCAAGGCGAACGCCAGCGTGACGCACCCGGCGGCCCCCACCGCCGGTCCCACGCGCGCCACAAAGGCCGAACTGAGCGTCCAGGCCGAGGCGTTGGCGATCGCGTAGTACACGAGCACACCGAAGGAGGAGAAGCCGATGGCGCCCCGCACATCCACCGTCGCGGCCAGCGCGGCGACCACCGCGCCGACGGCCAGCTCAGCCCGGTGGGGCACCTGGAAGCGCGGATGCACGGCGGCCAGCGTGCCCGGGAGATGCCGGTCGCGGGCCATGGCCAGCGTCGTCCGCGACACTCCGAGGATCAGCGCGAGGAGCGAGCCGAGCGCGGCCACGGCGGCACCGACCCGTACGACCGGAACGAGCCCCGGCACACCCGCCGCCCGTACCGCGTCGGCCAACGGCGCCGTCGCCTGCCCGAGCCCGTCCGACCCCAGCACGGAAAGGACAGCCACCGCCACAGCCGCGTACACGAGCAGCGTGATGCCCAGCGCGAGCGGGATCGCACGCGGGATGGTGCGTGCCGGATCCCGTACCTCCTCGCCGAGCGTCGCGATCCGCGCGTACCCGGCGAAGGCGAAGAACAGCAGGCCGGCCGCCTGAAGCAGGCCGCCCGCGCCCCCGGAGACTCCCACGTCGAGCCGCCCGGCATCGGCGTCTCCGGAGGAGAGGCACACGACCACCACGGAAGCGAGGACCGCGAGGACCACCGCCACGATCGCCCGCGTCAGCCACGCGGATTTCTGCACACCGCCGTAGTTCACGGCGGTCAGCGCCACCACGGCCCCGACCGCCACCGCGTGTGCCTGCCCCGGCCAGACGTACGCGCCCACGGTGAGCGCCATCGCCGCACACGAGGAGGTCTTGCCGACGACAAACGACCAGCCCGCCAGATACCCCCAGAACTCCCCGAGCCGCTCCCGCCCGTAGACGTAAGTCCCGCCCGACGCGGGATACAGGGCGGCAAGGCGCGCCGACGACATCGCATTGCAGTAGGCGACGACGGCGGCGACGCCCAGGCCGAGGAGCAGCCCGGACCCGGCCGCGTGCGCCGCGGGTCCCAGCGCGGCGAAGATCCCGGCGCCGATCATCGACCCGAGTCCGATGACCACGGCGTCCCCGACACCGAGCGTCCGCCGCAACTCCGATGCGGGCTGGGGCGAGCCGGGCCGGGGCGAGCCGGGCTGTCCCGCGCGGGACGCTCCCGAACCGGACGGCGATGAGCTCGGTCGGCCGGAATCGAACTGGTTCATGAGCGGCACCCTACTGATCAGTGCAACCGGCCGATGCCGCTCGGGCGTCCTACCCAGCAACAACGCACGAACAACGGCAAGAATCCCAGCACAGGCGAAGCCGCGAACAACAGCAAAGAGCGGCATCAATACAGCCTGGCGGGGGCAAGATCACAGCGCGGGTACAGCGCGGGTACAGCGCGCGTACAGCACAGCACGGGCACAGCACGGAGAGGCAGGTTCACGGCATGGGCATCATCAGCTGGATCATTCTGGGGCTGCTGGCCGGCGCCATCGCCAAGTTCCTGCTGCCGGGCCGCGACCCTGGCGGCTTTATCGGTACGACCCTCATCGGCATCGCGGGCGCGTTCATCGGCGGCTGGATATCCGCCCGCTGGCTGGACCACCCCATCAGCAAGCAGTTCTACGACGGCGCCACCTGGACGGCCGCGATCGGCGGCTCACTCGTCCTGCTGGTCGCCTACCGCATCATGTTCGGCAACTCGCGCAACTGACGCACACCCCTGAGACCGCAGCCAGCAGGCGGGAAGGGTGGGCACCCGACGGTGCCCACCCTTTTCCGTACGCGCAACACGCGTGATGTCACCGGTAGTTCACGAACTGCAGCGCGAAGTCGAAGTCCTGGCCCTTGAGCAGCGCGATCACGGCCTGCAAGTCGTCGCGGTTCTTCGAGCTGACCCGCAGCTCGTCGCCCTGCACCTGCGCCTTGACGCCCTTGGGGCCCTCGTCGCGAATGATCTTCGCCACCTTCTTCGCGTTCTCCTGGGAGATGCCCTCCTCGATCGAGGCGAAGATCTTGTACTCCTTGCCGGAGAGCTGCGGCTCGCCCGCGTCCAGGGCCTTCAGCGAGATACCGCGCTTGACCAGCTTGGACTGGAAGACGTCGAGGATGGCCTTGACCCGCTCCTCGGAGTTCGCCTCCATAAGGATCTTCTCGCCGGACCAGGAGATGGCGGCGCCCACGTTCTTGAAGTCGTAGCGCTGCGAGATTTCCTTGGCGGCCTGGTTGAGGGCGTTGTCGACCTCCTGCCGCTCGACCTTCGAGACGATGTCGAAACTGGAGTCGGCCATGTCCTGTGGCTCCTTGTATCGGGGTGCGTAGTGGCGGCCGCCGAACCCTGCATCGGTCCCGGCCGCATCCGCATAAGCCTAGCCACCCCCCACCCTCCGAGCGCCGATCAATCGGGTGGCGAAGCACCCCTGGGCATCGGGTATCGTTTACGTCGTTGCCACGGAGCACCGCCGAAAGGCGGTTCGAAGGGCAGCAACCCCCGGCGGTGTGCCCGAGCGGCCAAAGGGAGCAGACTGTAAATCTGCCGGCTCAGCCTTCCCAGGTTCGAATCCTGGCGCCGCCACACGAAAACAAAGGGCCCGTGGCCTGCGGTTTCCGCAGGCCACGGGCCCTTTGTCGTGCGCTCTCGTGACGGTCGTACTGTCTCCCCCTGTCTCGCATTCGAACGCCCCGTCTCGAAGTGCGTGGACGAGACGTGGACGGGCTCTCGGGCCCCTGGAGCGCCCGGCAGAACGCGGCCCTGGCCGTGGGCCGAGCAGGCCCCTACGATCCCTGGGTGATTCTCAAGTGGGCGGGCTTCGCGGCATTCGCGGTGACGGTGGCGGGTCTCGCGTGGGGGATATCGGGTCTTGTGGGTGGATCATGCCCCGAGGGCGTCAACCGCTGTGCTGCCCCGCCGGGCACGGGTAAGTATTTCGCCGCCACGATGATCTCTGGGTTCGCGGTCTTCGCAGGGTTCTTCCCTGCCATCCGCACGGAAGACTGGCGCCCTGCTCTCGGTCTTCTGTTGGGAGCGGTCGTCGGCGCGGGGATAGCACTGTGGCAAGGCCAGTCGCTGGGCTACTGGATTCTCGCGGGCACCCTGCTCGTCGTAGCCAGCGCCATCGTCCTCGGCGTGCGCGCCATGTTCCGAAGCTTCTACGCCGAGACTCGGGCAGTTTGACAACGCGGGGGAGCCAGCCCGTCCGGCGGTCTGGGAACCGCCGGCGGGAGCGGTCGCTCCCCCGCTTTTGTGCAGGAACCTCTTACTGGTGCTGCCTCAGCCGGGCGGAGATCTTGGCGTTCGCGGCCTCGTCTCCGTCGCTGAGGAACTTGGCGTACACCCGGAAGAGGACGCCGACACTGTGGTCGGCGCGCTTGGCCACGAGCTGGGGTTCCACGCCTGAGCTGAGCCATGTGGACACTGCCGCGTGGCGAAGATCATAGGACGTTTGGCCAGCGACGATTCGCACTGCGCGGGTGTCAGGGTCCGCGATCGCGCTACTGCCCAGACTTCGCCGTAACCGGAGTCCTGGACCAGCCCGCCGCGCTGTGTGCGGAACAGACGCCCATCTGGGGCCACGCCGTAAGCCGTGACGTGCCACCGCAGCAGCGCGACCAGTTCGGACGGGATGGGGACCGGTCGGACCGCCTTTCGCGGCTGGTGCTTCAGCCCACTACCGGGACCGCGCCGTTGAGTTGGGCGTACCGGCGGACGCCATCCTTGTCGAGCCGCGGGCCCGCAACACCGGCCAGAACATCACGCTGTCTCACGCTCTCCTTGAAGAGCGCGGGATCAGCGTTTCGTCCGCGCTTCTCGTCAGCAAGCCGTACGAGGAACGGCGGGCGTATGCCACCGCTCGGAAGCTGTGGCCGGAAGTCGAATTCGTCAGCGCGTCCACTCCCATGACGCTCCCCGAATACGTCGACTCGATCCAGGACGCACGCCTTGTCATCGACATGCTTGTCGGGTCACTGCAACGACTGCTGATCTACCCCGCACAGGGATTCATCGTCGCGCAGGACGTGCCCGATGAGGTGATCCACGTGTACGAGCGGCTCGCGTCCCGTGGCTTCACGAGCCGGCTCGTTCCCGAGACCGCCGAGAGTGCGCCCGGTGCTGTCGGAGCGCCCGGTCCCCCGTGATCTCGGGGGCTGTGAGCCAGGGCCTTTCAAGATCAGGACGACGCTGCAAGGTCTATGGCTGGAGGTCGCGCTGGTACCAAGTGCCTGACTTGCCGCCGAGATCGGCCGGGGTGGCAGGGCCAACCGGGACGAACCCGGCCTTGGCCAAGACTTTCTGGGACGCGGCGTTGTCGTGGGAGGTGGCCGCCCGCAGTGTGCGCAGGCTGTGCCTCGCGGTCGCCATCCGGCACAGCTCCCGGACGGTCGCGGTCGCCACGCCGCGGCCGGCGACCCGCTCCGCGACCCGGTAGCCGAGTCTGGCAGCGCCGTCCTCCAAGTCGTACAGGTTGAACCTGCCGAGTACCGAGCCGTCCTGGGCGACGAGCACGTAGAAGGCGCAGATGCCGGCCTCCTGCTCGGCCAGCGAGGCGTTGTACCGGTCGGTGAACTGGTCGAAGAAGTCGTCGCCGCGGTCGGGGATCGAGGCAGCGAAGTAGCTGCGGTTCGCCAGCTCGAAGGCCAGGACCGCCGGGGCGTGGCCGGCATGCAGCCGCTTCAGCTCGGGCATTGCCCGACTCTACCCAGATCGTGCGCTGAGGCCACCTGAGTTTTCGCCAGTGGCAGACAGCCCCAACATCAGGGCGCATAACGATCGACGGCTGGATTATTAGAACTGGATTATTAGAACTTGCGCTCAATCCCAGCGTTAGCTTCCCGGATGAAGTCGATGGACTGCTGAATCATCTTTTCGAGATGGCTTCGTTGGGCCGGTCGATCAGTCCATCGTTCGCATACCTTGCGAGCGATCTTGTTCTTGTCCGGCGTGGGACGTGAACGACTGATGCCGGCCATTCTCTATGTGGGCGATCGAGATTGAGCAGAGGGCGCGCGAGATCGCGGCTGCGTTCCATGCTGCTCTGCATGGTCTCCGACTGCGCTCTCGTGACGGCCCGCTGGCCGTGGTGGGGACCCGTGCCGCAAGTGGGCGCGCGAGTCGCAACGCGCGCCCCCTTCGGCTTCGTACGCTGGGTCGTATGCCCTCACGCCGCAGGAACTGCCCAGAGTGCCGTCGCGAGATCGCCGTCGTCGCCGGGCGGTTCGCGCGGCACGACCCGCCGGGGGCGCGCGAGAGCGGGCGGCTCTTGTCGTGTCCCGGTTCGCGCAGGCAGGCGCAGCTCGGGGCGGTCCAGCCGGGACTGGACGAGTACACCGTGCCGGAGTTCCCCGGCCAGCTTCCCCTCTTCTGATCGGTCCTGCTGACCCGCCCTTCTGACCGGCCCCGCCCGTCTGAGCCAGACGTCAGCCAGACCTCAGCCAGAGGTCAGGAAACCGGCCGTACGTCCATACGGCTCACCAAACCGTCCGGACCGAAGCGGTACACGTGCTCGACCGGCTCCTCCGCCCAGTGATCGCCCGCGTCGTCCCGCAGTCCCGGACGCACGGTGGCGACCACCCGGTGCCCGTCCTCGTCGAGGCGCAGCCCTTCCAGCCGTACGAGAGGGTGCGCGGCCTCGAACTGCGCCGCCCAGTAGGCGCGTACCTCGTCGTGGCCGTGCAGCCGCACCCCGTCGGCGACGTTCGGCCAGTCCACGTCCGGGGCCAGGCAGTGCGGGACGAACGCGTCGCGCTCATCGGTGCTGAAGACCTCGTACATCTTCCGCAGCAGGGTCTCCTGCGCGGCGGGAACCTCGGCGGGCACGGCAACTCCTCGGCTCGGGTTCGTGGGACGTTCCAGCCAACCACCGGCCCGCGCCCGCCGCCGCCCCTTGCGTCGAGAGCGAACAGAACGGGGCAGACGCCCGCCCCCTCAGTTCCCCGCCACCGACTTCACCGCGACAGAAATCGGCGCCGACCCGCTGATCAGTTCCAGCGTCAGCCCGGCCGTCGCAGGAGTGTCCAAAAGCTCCGCGAGGACGGCCGCGACGTCATCGCGCGGGATGGGCCCGCGCCCGGTGGACGCCTCCAGGCGTACGAGACCGGTGCCGGCGTCGTTCGTCAGCATCCCGGGGCGCAGGATCGTCCAGTCCAGGCTCTTGAAAGCTCGTATGTACGCGTCGGCCTCGCCCTTGGCGCGCAAGTACACATCGAAGACGTCGTCCCCCGGGTGCGCCGGATCCGCGCCCATCGACGACACCACTACGTACCGCCGCACCCCGGCCTGTACCGCCGCGTCCGCGAAGAGGACGGCGGCGCCCCGGTCCACGGTGTCCTTGCGGGCCGCGCCGCTGCCCGGACCCGCGCCCGCCGCGAAGACGGCTGCGTCGGCGCCCTGCAGATGCGCGGCGACCTCCTCGACCGAGGCCGACTCCAGATCGCACAGGACCGGCTCGGCGCCGGCCGCCCGCAGATCGTCGCCCTGCTCGGGTCGGCGGATGATGCCCGCGACCTCGTCACCGCGCGCGGCGAGCAGCCGCTCCAGCCGCAGCGCGATCTGACCATGACCTCCAGCGATGACAATGCGCATGTCTCCGACCGTACGCCCGGCCGACGACACTCGCCGCACAACCCTGTGGATAACTCACGAGTCTCATGAGCGATCACTGAGTACGCGAACGATCGCTGAGTCACGAGGGCGACGCCGCGCGGCGCCAAAAGGAGACCGTCATCATCGCCATGACCGCAACCATGACCGCCATACGCAAGCCCCTCACCGCCGCCGGTTGTGCCGCCGCCCTGCTCGCCGGCGCGGCCGCCTGCGGCACGGTGGAGAGCCTCACCGCGGGGCAGAAGGTCGACCAGGCAGTCGAGGGGCTCGGCGAACAGAAGTCTCTCTCCTTCGAGTTGGGGCTCCACGCCAAGCCGTCGGCGCTCACGAAGCTGGCCGGAGAGGCGGAGCCGGGCGAGGAAATGCCGCCCGAACTCGCGGAGTTCTTCGCCGGGATGCGCGTCAAGGTGTCCGTCGAGTCGAAGAAGCCGCTCGCCGACTCCGGTGAGAAGGACCTCGTCGGTGCGGGCGTGCAGGTCTCGGGGGCCGACGGCGTCCTGGCCGAGTACCGGGTCGTCGGCGACTTCACGTACTACCGCGCCGACATGAAGGCGCTCGGTGACGTGATGGGCGTCCCGTTCCCCACGGTCGACGAACTCCCCGAGAGCGAGAAGGAGCTCAAGAAGGTCCTCGAAGGCAAGTGGGTCAAGGTCGACAACAGTGAACTCGAACAGTCCGTAAAGGGCACCCCGGGCCTCGACGGGTCCGACGAGATCGACACCAAGACCCAGCAGAAGATCCTGAAGGCCGTACGCGGTGTCTTCGCGCGCGAGGTCACCTTCAGCAGCAAGGGCACGAGCGACGGCACCGAACGGATCGTCGCCAAGGCCTCGTTCCGCGACCTGCTCACGGGTGTCTTCGACAAGCTCCGGCCGCTGGCCGACGACCTCCCGAAGGGCACGGACCTGCCCACCGACAAGGACTTGAAGGACGCCCCGGACAAGAAGATCGCCGTCAACTTCTCCCTGAAGAACGGCGACTTGACCCGAGTCTCGGTCGACCTGGCCGCCCTCGCGGACGACGCGAAGGGTGCCCGGCTCCCGCTGGTTCTCACGTTCGGCAAGGCGTCCGACGTCAGCGCCCCGTCCGATGCCACCGAGGTGCCTGCGGGGGACTTCATGGGCCCGGGCAACCCGTTCACGGGCGGGATGCTGCTCGGCGGCTTCTGACGGCCGAAGCCCTCAGTGGCAAAGTCATCGGCGTCATCGGCACACGACCAAAGCCAGCTGTACCGCGGAGAAATCCATCCGACAGCTGAAAATCCATCGGCACAGCTGAAAACACGGTCACGCGCGCGTGGACCTCAAAAACATCTACGCGCGCGTGACCGCCAAAAACCCTGCACGCACGCGCAAAGCACGCGCAAACCCTCAACACCCCGACCCAGCGCGCCCGCCCCGCGCGGCGTCCTTCACGTCCGGGTCGACGGCGGTCATGCCCGCGTACGTGTTCGTCACGATCGCCGGGACGGCGAGGGCGACCAACGCGATGTAC
>NZ_JAAKZY010000161.1 GCF_011045015.1 Streptomyces scabichelini
GTGCGGGTGGCCTGAGACCGAACCTACGCGACGGGCGTACGACGCACCGGCCCACGACCCCTCCCGCCGGTGGGAGGGAGCGGGTGGGTGACTGGCGGGGGCGTGGGAGCTGGGGCTCGTTTTTTAGCTTGGGGCTCGTCTTTTGGTCTTTTAGGGGCGCGGGGAACTGCGCGACCAGCCACGACGGCGCTGCAGCCGCCACGCAACCGAAACCCACCACCCCCGTAGGCACCCGCCCAAAGGTCACCGACGTTCGAGGAGGACGTAGCCCTTGGCGGAGCCGATGACGGTGTACTCGGCGCGGGGGTGGAGTTGCTGGGCGTACGACTCGACGTTGCGGTAGCGGCCGGAGGAGTTGTCCAGGGCTATGAAGTCAGGGTTCAGGCCACGCGTGTTGCTGATCCAGAAGACCCGGCAACGGGAGGTGAGGCGGCTGATGGGGCCGATGTTCGACTCGACGGTGGCACCGTCCGGGATGCGGGACAGCATGTTCTCGACGGCGGAGACGCGCGCGGGCACGTGATAGCCGGCGGACTCGGTCAGCGTGGACAGCGGCAGCGTGGTCGTCAGCGCGAGCGTCGCCGCGGCGACGGCGGTGGGCACGTGCAGCGTGTACGAACGCAGCCAGGGGCGCGCGCTGTGCCGGGTGGTGGCGAGCGCGTCGGCGAGGGCGAGCATGACGACCGGCATCAGGACCGCGCTGTAATGCCACTCCGTGCCCCAGTGGTGCGGGTCGGAGGAGAAGAAGCGCCAGCCGAGGGTGGGCAGGGCGATCAGGAGGAGCGGGGAACGCAGGGCCAGCAGGCCGGTGGTGGGGATCAGCAGCCAGGCGAGCGTACGGAGTTTGGTGTCGACGCCGTCGAAGGGGCCGCCTCCGTCGCTGACCTTGCTCCAGTAGTCGTAGGCGTCCGTGGTGTTGAAGGCCGGTATCACCAGGCCCATGGTGACCACCGTGGCCAGCACGCCGAAGGCCGCGACCCCGAGCGCGTACAGAGCCGTCCGGCGGGACGAGTGCCGGGACCGCAGCGCGACGACCAGGGCGAGGGCGGCCAGCGTCAGGCCCAGGTCCTCCTTGACCAGGACCAGCGGGAGGGCCCAGCACAGGGCGGCCCGCCAGCGCTGCCGCAGCATCGCCTCCAGGGCGAAGGCGATCAGCGGGACGGCGAAGCAGATCTCGTGGAAGTCGAAGTCGACGGCGCGCTGGATGCCCCACGACAGCCCGTACGCGACGCCGAGCGCGAGCCCGCGAGGCCGTCCGAGCAGCCGGGCGGCGGCCCTGGTGACCGGCACGGCGGACAGCGCCAGCAGCGCGGCCTGGGCGACGAGCAGTGTGATGGGGGAGGGGAACAGCCGGTAGACGGGGGCGAGCAGCGCGGTGATGGGGCTGAAGTGGTCGCCCAGGACGTTCGCTCCGGGTCCCTTGAGGTCCACGATCGGCACCTGGAAGTGCGCGTAGGCGCGCACGGCCTGCTCGAAGATGCCGAGGTCCCAGGATCTCGTCGCCATGCGCTGGTACCGGCCGACGGAGACGATCGCGTACGCCACGAACAGGACGGCGGCCAGGATCTCCGGATCCCGCCGGCCATCCAGAAAGCGGAGCCGGGGACCCCGATCACGGGAGGGGAGGACCGCCACCGCCCCAGCAGGGGCGGACGCGGTGGCGGTGACTCCGGGCACAGGCTGGTCCTTCGGTCGGTCGGTGGTATGTGACGGTACCTCTGTGACTGGGTGCGGCGGGGGTGCGCCCCTTCAGGGGCGCAGCCCCGGGGATGGGACGGGTAGGGGCGGCGGGGGCGAAACCAGCCAGGCCCACCCCGCGGAGCGGACCGCGGAGGTTATCCACAGGCCCGACGCCCGCGACCGCGCCGTCGTACCCTGGAACACCCCCGGCCCGTACGACGTGTCGGGCGCTCCGCGTTGCCCTCTCCTCGGATGGAAGCCCCTTCATGAGTCTGCACGGTCTGCTCGACGCCGTCGTCAAGGACGCCGCACTCACCGAAGCGGTGAAGGCCGCCACCGACGGCAACCGGACGCACGTCGACCTGGTCGGCCCACCCGCGGCCCGCCCCTTCGCGGTGGCGGCGCTGGCCCGCGAAACGGGCCGTACGGTCCTGGCGGTGACCGCCACGGGACGCGAGGCCGAGGACCTGGCGGCGGCGCTCAGGTCCCTGCTGCCCGCTGACGGAGTCGTGGAGTACCCGTCCTGGGAGACCCTCCCGCACGAACGCCTGTCGCCGCGCAGCGACACCGTGGGCCGCCGCCTCGCCGTGCTGCGCCGCCTCGCGCACCCCCGTCCCGACGACCCGGAGACCGGCCGGATCTCGGTCGTCGTCTCCCCTGTACGTTCCGTGCTCCAGCCCCAGGTCAAGGGCCTGGGTGACCTGGAGCCCGTTGCCCTGCGGAGCGGCGAGAGCGCCGACCTCGGGGACGTCGTCGAGGCGTTGGCGGCAGCGGCGTACTCCCGGGTCGAGCTCGTCGAGAAGCGCGGCGAGTTCGCCGTACGAGGCGGAATTCTCGACGTCTTCCCGCCCACCGAGGAGCACCCGCTGCGGGTCGAGTTCTGGGGCGACGACGTCGAGGAGATCCGTTACTTCAAGGTCGCCGACCAGCGGTCCCTCGAAGTCGCCGAGCACGGGCTGTGGGCGCCGCCCTGCCGTGAGCTGCTGCTGACGGACAAGGTCCGGGAGCGGGCCGCGGCGCTGGCCGAGGAGCACCCCGAGCTGGGCGAACTGCTCGGGAAGATCGCCGAGGGCATCGCCGTCGAGGGCATGGAGTCCCTGGCCCCCGTACTCGTCGACGACATGGAGCTGCTCCTCGACGTACTGCCAGAGAGCTCGATGGCTGTGGTGTGCGATCCGGAGCGGGTGCGGACGCGGGCCGCGGACCTCGTGGCGACCTCGCAGGAGTTCCTCCAGGCGTCCTGGGCGGCGACCGCGGGCGGGGGCGCGGCGCCCATCGACGTCGGCGCTGCCTCCCTGTGGTCCATCGCGGATGTACGGGACCGGGCCCGTGAGCTGGACATGATGTGGTGGTCGGTGTCGCCGTTCGCGGCGGACGAAGAGGGTGACGCGGACACGCTGAAGCTCGGCATGCACGCCCCGGAGTCGTACCGCGGCGACAGCGCCCGCGCCCTCGCCGACACCAAGGGCTGGCTCGCGGACGGCTGGCGCGCGGTGTTCGTCACCGAGGGCCACGGCCCCGCCGCCCGCACCGTCGAGGTCCTCGGCGGCGAGGGCATCGCGGCCCGCCTGGAGGCGGACCTCGCCACGCTCGCGCCCTCCGTCGTCCAGGTGGCGTGCGGTTCGATCGAGTACGGCTTCGTCGATACGGCCCTGAAGCTCGCCGTCCTCACCGAGACCGACCTCACGGGTCAGCGGGCGGCCGGCAAGGAGGGCGCGCGCATGCCCGCCCGCCGCCGCAAGTCCATCGACCCGCTGACCCTGGAGACGGGCGACTACATCGTCCACGAGCAGCACGGCGTCGGCCGCTACATCGAGATGGTCCAGCGGACCGTGCAGGGTGCGATCCGTGAGTATCTGGTCGTGGAGTACGCCCCGGCCAAGCGCGGCCAGCCCGGCGACCGGCTCTACATCCCCACCGACCAGCTGGAGCAGATCACCAAGTACGTGGGCGGGGAGGCCCCCACCCTGCATCGCCTGGGCGGCGCCGACTGGACGAAGACCAAGGCGCGCGCCAAGAAGGCCGTCAAGGAGATCGCGGCCGACCTGATCAGGCTCTACAGCGCGCGGATGGCGGCCCCGGGGCACGCGTTCGGCGCGGACACACCGTGGCAGCGCGAGCTGGAGGACGCCTTCCCGTACGTGGAGACCCCGGACCAGATGACGACGATCGCCGAGGTCAAGGAGGACATGGAGAAGACGGTCCCGATGGACCGCCTGGTCTGCGGCGACGTCGGCTACGGCAAGACGGAGATCGCGGTGCGGGCCGCCTTCAAGGCCGTGCAGGACGGCAAGCAGGTGGCGGTGCTCGTACCCACTACTTTGCTGGTGCAGCAGCACTTCGGGACGTTCGGCGAGCGCTACTCCCAGTTCCCCGTGAACGTACGGGCGTTGTCGCGCTTCCAGTCGGACACGGAGGCGAAGGCGGTCCTGGAGGGGCTGCGGGACGGTTCCGTGGATGTCGTCATCGGCACGCATCGGCTGTTCTCCGCCGAGACCAAGTTCAAGGACCTGGGGCTCGTGATCGTCGACGAGGAGCAGCGCTTCGGTGTCGAGCACAAGGAGCAGCTGAAGAAGCTGCGGGCCAATGTGGACGTACTGACGATGTCGGCGACGCCGATCCCCAGGACCCTGGAGATGGCGGTGACGGGCATCCGCGAGATGTCCACGATCACGACTCCTCCGGAGGAGCGGCACCCGGTCCTGACCTTCGTCGGGCCGTACGAGGAGAAGCAGATCGGCGCGGCGATCCGCCGCGAACTGCTGCGCGAGGGGCAGGTCTTCTACATCCACAACCGCGTCGAGTCGATCGACCGGGCGACGGCGAGGCTGAGGGAGATCGTCCCGGAGGCGCGCATCGCGACGGCCCACGGGCAGATGTCGGAACAGGCCCTGGAACAGGTCGTCGTCGACTTCTGGGAGAAGAAGTTCGACGTGCTCGTCTCGACGACGATCGTGGAGTCGGGCATCGACATCTCCAACGCCAACACGCTGATCGTGGAGCGCGGCGACAACTTCGGCCTCTCACAGCTGCATCAGCTGCGGGGGCGTGTGGGGCGCGGCCGTGAGCGGGGTTACTCGTACTTCCTCTACCCGCCCGAGAAGCCGCTGACGGAGACGGCCCACGAGCGCCTGGCGACCATCGCCCAGCACACGGAGATGGGCGCGGGCATGTACGTGGCGATGAAGGACCTGGAGATCCGAGGGGCCGGAAACCTCCTCGGCGGCGAGCAGTCGGGCCACATCGCGGGCGTCGGCTTCGACCTGTACGTACGCATGGTGGGCGAGGCGGTCGCCGACTACCGGGCGTCGTTGGACGGCGGCGACGGATCTGATGCGGAGCAGCCGCCGCTGGAGGTCAAGATCGAGCTCCCTGTCGACGCGCACGTCCCGCACGACTACGCGCCCGGCGAGCGGCTGCGCCTCCAGGCCTACCGGGCCATCGCCTCCGTCAACACGGAGGACGACATCAAGTCCGTACGCGAGGAACTCGTCGACCGCTACGGGAAGTTGCCCGAGCCGGTCGAGAACCTGCTGCTGGTGGCCGGACTCCGGATGCTCGCGCGCGCGTGCGGCGTCGGCGAGATCGTGCTCCAGGGGAACAACATCCGGTTCGCGCCGGTGGAGTTGAGGGAGTCGCAGGAGCTGCGGGTCAAGCGTCTGTACCCGGGGGTCGTCATCAAGCCCGCCGTCCACCAGGTCCTGGTGCCGCGCCCGAAGACGGCGAAGGTGGGGGGAAAGCCGTTGGTCGGGCGGGAGTTGCTGGGGTGGACGGGGGAGTTCCTGGCTTCGATCCTGGGGTCGTGAGGGGAGGGCGACTGATTTCGCCTCAGTCCTTCCAGTCCAGTTGGGACTCCGGTACGCCCACCGAGCGGGCGTACGCCTCCGCTTCGGCGCGCGCCGCCGCGTCACCGCGCGGGTAGCGGAAGACGCGGTCGGCGAAGACGACGTAGGCCTCGGTCGTGGTGCTGAAGTCGACGTACCAGCCGCCGGTCGGCCGTCGCGTTGCCGACCGCGATGCGGTGGATGGCTGTGACCTGCAGCGGGATGCCGTTCAACTCGCTGCCGACGCGCAGGCTCTCGACGATCAGGACACCGCTGAGTGCGCGGGGTGCGGGGGCCATGCGGTGCTCCAGGGTCAGTCCGACCGTGACTGGAACAGCACCCCCGTCAGCAGGCGGAAGACGTCCTCCGGGTCCTGGTCACCCACCGGGCCGTCCAGGTTGTGGCTGAGCAGGAGCGTCGCGAAGCCGTGGGCCAGGGACCAGGCGGCGACACCGGCGAGGCGGGGGTCGGGGCCGCGTCCGGAGGGCGGTACGGCGGCTACAGCGTCGCGCAGGCGCTCGCCCGCGAGGGTATTCAACTGCTACTGATTTTCTACGCATTACCGCGAACAGGCGTGTGTGCGAACGTGTTTTGCCTGGTAGCGGCGGGAAGTTCGTTCGGATGTTCTTGATGGGAACGAGTGACCTTTCCCGTCGCAGTTCGTTGTCCTGTGTGGCAATCCGATCGGGGGGATTCATGCAGCTGCGGTACGGCTTCCGTCTGTACCCGGAACCGGGCCAACGCATCGCGCTGGCCAGGGCATTCGGGTGCGCCCGGGTGGTGTTCAACGACGCGGTGCGCGCCCGCGAGGACGCCCGCGCGGCGGGAAAGCCGTTCCCCAGGGCGTCCGAGCTGTCCCAGAAACTGATCACCCAAGCCAAGCAGACTCCGGAACGCGCTTGGCTGGGCGAGGTGTCGGCGGTGGTGCTCCAGCAGTCTCTGCGGGATGTCGAGGCCGCCTACCGCAACTTTTTCGCCTCCCTGAAAGGGGAGCATAAGGGGGCGAAGGCGGGTGCGCCGAGGTTCAAGTCCCGCAAGGATTCTCGGCAGTCGATCCGGTTCACTGCGAACGCCCGCTGGTCGATCACGCCGACGGGCCGATTGAACCTGCCGAAGATCGGCCAGGTGCGGGTGAAGTGGTCTCGCACCCTGCCCGTCGCACCCTCGTCGGTCACCGTGATCAAGGACGCGGCGGGGCGGTACTTCGCCAGCTTCGTCATCGATACCGACCCGGCAGCCGATCTGGAGCGGATGCCTGCCACTGACGCGAGGGTCGGCATCGATCTGGGGCTGACGCATTTTGCGGTCCTCTCCGACGGAACGAAGATCGACTCTCCTCGGTTCCTGCGCCGGGCGGAGAAGAAACTCAAGAAGGCTCAGCGGGAGCTGTCCCGCAAACAGAAGGGATCCAAGAACCGCGAGAAGGCCCGTCTGAAGGTCGCCCGCGCCCACGCAGTGGTCGCCGACGCACGCCGGGATTTCCACCACCAGCTCTCCACACAGCTGATCCGCGAGAACCAAGCGGTCGCCGTGGAGGATTTGTCGGTGAAGGGTTTGGCGCGTACCAGGCTGGCCAAGAGCATCCACGATGCGGGCTGGTCGCAGTTCGTGGGAATGCTGGCGTACAAGGCGGCTCGGTACGGGCGGACCTTCGTCAAGATCGGACGGTTTACGCCCACCAGCCAGGTGTGCTCCACCTGCGGCTACCCGAGCGGGCCCAAACCCCTCGATGTGCGGGAATGGACCTGCATCGCATGCAAGACCGTCCACGACCGCGACCACAACGCGGCAAAGAATGTGAAACAGGCCGCCGGACTGGCGGATTCAGCCTGTGGAGCGCCGGTAAGACCAGAACTCGTTCTGGCACAGCGCGACGAAGCAGGAAGCCATGGAAGCCCGTCCGATGCCCGTGCTGCGCAGCGGCACAGCATCGAGCGAGCAGGCCAAAATCTCCCTCCTTCAGGAGGGAGAGCATGTCAACGTGAAGTACACCGAGAACCGCCCGACCAGGGCGGACCCGGGGAGGTAAGGGGAGGGAGCGCGCGTGACGCTCTGGACCAGGGGTGCCGGTGCCGCGGTCATGCTGCTCGCCGTGACCGGCTGCACCGTGGAGAGCACGGGTTCGACGGGAGGGGATGAGCCGACGCGGCCATCGGCTTCGGCCGGCTCCGGGGCATCAGCAGGCGGCGCCGCCCTCGCCGCCGTCGACTCGCTGACCGTCAAGGGGAGGGCGCCCAGGACGGGATACGACCGCGACAAGTTCGGCAGCCCTTGGGCCGACACCGACTCGAACGGCTGCGATACCTGCGTTGTCTCTGTGCTTCGCCCGGTGATTGAGGCGTTTGCGCAGCTCATGCGAGGAGTGGTGAGCTGTGCTTACTGAGAGGGACGTGAGGCACAAGGCTGTTGAGAGTGCGCGCTTCTTCCGTGCCGTGACAGTGCTGGCGGCCGCCGTGCTCCTCGTTGCGGGATGCGAGGGTCTCGGCGAAGACAACCCCCAGACGGGCTCCGGGCCGACTGCGTCGGACGGACGGGCGGTCAGTCCGCTCAAGAACCCGGACGGTACGAAACCAGGGCTCGCGCCCGTGACGACGGACGTGGACAAGGCTGGGGCTCGCAAACTCATCGGGGAGCTCTCCATGAAGGGGCGGGGACCGCAGACGGGCTACGACCGCGACGAGTTCGGCTACGCGTGGATGGACACGGCCGACGGAGTGCCGCTCGCGAGGAACGGGTGTGACACTCGAAATGATCTCATTCGTCGCGATGGTCAGAACCTTCGTTTCCGAACCGGCTCCGACTGCGTGGTCATCGCCATGACGCTGGACGACCCGTACACCGGGACGACCATCAAGTGGCGCAAGCAGAAGGCCACCGAGGTGCAGATAGATCATGTCGTGCCGCTGTCCTACAGCTGGCAGATGGGTTCGTCGCGCTGGTCGGAGAGCAAGCGCGAGCAACTCGCCAACGACGTGCTCAATCTGATGCCGGTCGAGGGGCGAGCCAACTCGGCCAAGGGCGATTCCGGACCCGCGTCCTGGCTGCCGCCCAACAAACAGATCAGGTGTGCCTACGCGGTCCGGTTCGCCCAGGTCGCCACCAAGTACGAGATGCCGGTCACCGAGCCGGACAAGCGGATGATGTTGCGCCAGTGCGGCGGTTGACGGGCACCGGAGGCTCAACAAGGGCGGATCGGCTGGTTGTCGACAGCGGCCCGTGCCCGGCCTGTTGACGCTCCAGGCCTCCGGCTGCCCAGCGCCATGATGTGGCGGGCCAGGGCGAGCACCGTAAGCAGTGCCAGGAGCGCGCACACGCCCCACCACCCGGTCTCGCCATACGTCTGTACCCCGAGCCAGGATCCCGCGCTGCCGCCCAGGTATGCGCAGGTCATGTAGGCGGTGTTGAGCCTGCTGCGGGCGTCGGCGCGCAGGGCGTAGATCCGTGCCTGGTTGGCGACCATGCCGGACTGCATGGCGATGTCGAGCAGCAGCGTGCCGGCGACCAGAGCGGCCAGCCCCGGCGCGCCGCCCAGGGCCCCGGCGGTCAGGACCGCGGCCGAGAGGAGTACCCCCAGCATGCAGACGAGGTTCATCGGGTCCGGCCCACGGCGGTCCACCAGGCGTCCGGCGAGCGGGGTGCAGATCATGGTGGCGCCGCCGACCAGGGCGAGCAGCCCTACGGCCTGGGCGCCCAGGCCGTAGGTGGGACCTGTGAGGAGGAGCGCCAGGCACGTCCACACGGCCGAGAACCCGGCGAAGACCGCCGCCTGATAGAGACAGGAGCGCCGCAGATCCGGCTCTGTGCGCAGCAGGCGCAGCGACTCGGCCAGAAGCGACGGGTACGGCTGGCACGAGGGCGGGGTGGTGACCGGCAGCGTGCGGGCCAGGATGACGGCGAGTACCAGGACCAGGACAGCGGCCACCAGATAGGGAGCCCGCCACCCCAGCCATTCGCCGAGTGCCCCGCTGAAGGCGCGGGCCAGCAGCATGCCGCCGATCGACCCGCTCAGCAAGGTGCCGAGCACCGCTCCCAGGCGGTCGGCAACCACCAGTCCGGCCGCCAGCGGGCCGACGACCTGCGCGGCCACGGTGGCGAGCCCGACGAGGGCACTGGCGGCGACGAGGAGCGGCAGGGTGGGAGCGCAGCCTGCGGCGAGCAGGCCCAAACCGGTCAGGGAGAGCAGGAAGACGAGGAACGAGCGGTCCGGGAGCCGGTCGCCGAGCGGCACCAGCAGGAACATCCCGGCCGTGTAACCGACCTGGGTGGCGGTCACGGCCAGGGAGGCCGAATCGAGAGACGTATACAGCCTTGCGGCAACCAAGGGGGTGATCGCCTGCGGAAAGTAGACGTTGCCCACGGCCACCGCGCAGGTCACGGCCAGTAGCAGGGTCATCCGGCGGCTCATTCTCAGTCCACCGGTCCGCCGGCGACATAAATGACCTGGCCGGAGACGAACCCCGCCTCGGGGCTCACCAGGAAGGACGCGGTGTGGGCGATGTCCTCCGGCTCGCCCACCCGCCCGACCGGGATGGACTGCGCCGCGCTACGCCGGTACTCGTCGAAGTCGCGGCCGAGGCGTCGGGCGGACGCTCTGGTCATGTCGCTCACGACGAAGCCGGGGGCGATGGCGTTGGCCGTGATGCCATGCCGTCCGAGTTGGAGGGCGAGCGACTTGGTGAAACCGATCAGACCGGCCTTCGCGCTGCCGTAGTCGACGCGAGCGGCGTCGCCGACCGCCGAGATGCTCGACATGTTGACGATGCGTCCCCAGCCGGCCGCGATCATGTGCGGGCAGATGGCGCGAGTGGCGAGGAACGGGCCGCGCAGATTGATCCCGGTAACTGTGTCCCACTGCTGCGTGGTCATCTCGAGGAGCTCGGCGCGGGGGCCGACGCCGGCGTTGTTGACCAGTACCGTCGGCGGCCCCAACTCGGCGGTGATCCGGGCGACGGCCTCGGTGACCGCGGCCTCGTCGGCGACGTCGGCGGCAACAGCGAGGGCCGACCCGCCCGCGCTCGCGATGGCCTCCAGCGTGCCGGCGCAGTCCGCCTCGTCCAGGTCGATCACGCCGACCGCCAGGCCGTCGGCCGCCAGACGCCTGGCCACCGCGGCGCCGATGCCCCGTGCGGCGCCGGTGACAATCGCCGTACGGCGCTCATGAGTTGTGTGTGTCATGGGCGGAAGTCCACGGCATCGACGTTCCGCCGCCAATCGATGTAGCGTATGGCTTAATGATCAGGTTCGTGCTCGGTGTTGAGGACCTCGCGGACACGCGCTTCGTGCTCTCGCCCTTGCACGAAACCCTGTTCAGCCTGCGGGTGCTCCAGGATCCGGGCCTGTCTGCGCTACACCTGCCCTGGCGCAGGTCCGTGCTCGGCAGACTCGGCACGCTCGACACCGGTCTGCTGATGTCCCTGGTCGCCCAGCGGCGCACCATCCCCGACTTCCTGACCCCGAATCCCACGGACTTCGCACCGGCCTTCGAGGAGGAACTCGCCGTCGTCCGCCGGACCTGCCCCGCCCAGGTCCGCCACGACCTGCTGCTCGCGCACGCACCGGACCCGCTCCCCGCCGCCCTGCGCGACGCCCTGGCCGACGACCTGAGCGTCGCCGGACTTCGCGACGCCATCTGCGAGGTCCTGCGGCAGTATTGGGAGGCGGCCATCGAGCCGATGTGGCGGCAGATGCGACTGGTGCTGGAAGCCGACATGACCTACCGCGCCCGGCAACTCGCCCTGGGAGGCGCCCGGCTGCTGTTCGCCGATATGCACCCGAACCTGCGCTGGCGGGACGGCGAGCTGTACATCGACAAGATGATCAGCAGGCACCGCGTGACGGCCTCCGGCCGGGGGCTGCTGCTCCTGCCATCGGTGTTCGCGCACAAGCCCGCGCCCCCCGTCAGCCCGGACGAGCCACCGAGTCTCGTCTATCCCAGCCGGGGAGTGGCCACCCTGTGGGACGAGACTCCACTCCCCGACAGCGCCGCCCTGGCGTCCCTGTTCGGCGCATCCCGAGCAAGACTCCTCAACCTCCTCGAGGAGCCGCTGCCCACGGTGGAGCTCGCCCGCCGCCTCAGGGTGACCCCCAGCGCCGTCTCCCAGCACTTGCGCGTCCTGCACGCGACGGGGCTCGTCACCCGGGCGCGCAACGGACGCCAGGTCCTGTACCGCCGCAGCTGCCTTGGCGACCAACTCGCGGCCGGCCCCGGCCCCAGCAATGGCTGACCTCAGGAGAAGGGCCCCGTCGGCATGCTCGCCGTTGGCTGGAACCGAAGGGGACCGGGCAGACGAAGAGGCCGAAGACCGCCATGGAGCGGGTGCTGGCCGGCTGCCCGGAGCAGCGGCTTCCGGCGGGTGGCAATCCGACGCGGGCGCCAGAACGGTTCCATGCGGGCTGAGTTGCCGCCTACGGTGTCCGGCATGGAGCTGAAGGTGTCCAGCCTCGCCGAGCGCCCCGAGATGCACGAGAAGGTGGTCGGCATGGCCGACACCTGGCCCGAGTTCATCCGCCACGACCCCATCGGCGACACGCACTACGACCGGATAGCCACCGAGCTGCCGGAGTACGCGCTCTTCGCGGAGGACGAGCACGGAGAAGTGGTCGCCCACGCCTACAGCGTGCCCTTCGCGCTGGCGGACGAGGGCCGCGGCGAGCTGCCGGCGCGGGGCTGGGACCAGGTGCTGGTCTGGGCGTTCGCCGACCTGCGACGCGGGGCCCGGCCCGACATGGTGAGCGCGATCTCGATCGTCATCGCCCCGCACGCCCAGGGCGGCGGCCTGTCGGCCCGGATGCTCGCGGCGATGCGCGACAACGCCCGGACGCACGGTTTCCGCGAGGTCGTCGCCCCGGTGCGCCCCAGCGCGAAGCACCTGGAGCCGCGTACGCCGATGGAGGAGTACGCCTTCCGCACGCGCGGCGACGGGCTCCCGCACGACCCGTGGCTGCGCGTCCATGTCCGCGCGGGCGCCACCATCCACGCGGTGGCACCGGCCTCGATGGCCGTGGCGGCCTCGCTCGACGAGTGGCGGCAGTGGACGGGGCTGCCGTTCGACGAAGAAGGCCTCGTCGAGGTGCCCGGCGCGCTGGTACCGGTGCACTGCGAGCCGGGGCGGGGGTACGCGGTGTACGTCGAGCCCAACGTGTGGGTGCGGCACGCACTGTGACGCCACGCTCGCGCGGCGGGCCAAGTGAGCGGCGTTACAACGGTTCGGTACAACCAGGGACCGTTGTCCTTGTCGGCAGATACGCTCATTCCCACATTCGTACGTCTGCTGTCATCAGGTCTTCAGGAGCAGCCATGCACGGCCACGGCTACGCGCCGCCACCGCCGCGTCGACCCTCGACCGGGGTCCTGGTCGTGTTGCGTGTGATCTTCGTGGCGATGCCGCTTCTGAGCATCGGGTTCCTCGCCTGGACCGCGCCGCTGCGAGCCGCCATCGCGACCCGCAGGAAGCGCGACTGGTGGGTCTTCATGGGCTCTATCGCGATCACGGCCTTCGTCTTCTTCCTGCTCGCCTCGGACACCACCGACGACTTCAGCAGTCCGAACGGCGAAATGGGCATGATCCTCCTGCTGCTCCATGCCGTGGCGTGCGTCAGCTGGTTTCTGTACGTGGACATCCGCCACTTCGACCAGCCCCATTTCAGGTCCTACATACCGCCTGGGCACCCGACGGCCGGCTACGGCTACCAGCAGGCCCCGCCGCCGTACGGCGTCACACATCCCGGGACCCCCGTGCCCCAGCCCCCCGCGTCCCAGCAGCCTCCCGTTCCGTCGGCTCCGCCCCAGCCGCAGCGGCCCGCGCCCGCCCGGATCGACCAGGTGCGCGCCGAGCTGGACGAGCTCAGTGACTATCTCCGCAAGCACGAGGACGACAGGTGACCGTGGCGTCGGGACGTGTGATCACCGGCCGCTACGAACTCTCCACGCTCATCGGCCAGGGCGGCATGGGCCAGGTGTGGACCGCGTACGACCAGCGCCTGGACCGGCGCGTCGCGGTCAAGCTGCTGCGCCCCGACAAGGTCGCGGGCCAGGACGCCGACGAACTGCGCCGCCGCTTCGTGCGCGAGTGCCGTGTCACCGCCCAGGTCGACCACCCCGGCCTGGTCACGGTCCATGACGCGGGCACCGAGGGCGAGGAGCTGTTCCTCGTCATGCAGTACGTCGACGGCGTCGACCTCGCCGGCCACCACGCCGAGCACACCCCGTACCCCTGGCAGTGGGCCGTCGCGGTCGCCGCCCAGCTGTGCGCCGTGCTGTCCGCGGTGCATGCCGTCCCGATCGTGCACCGCGACCTCAAACCGCGGAACGTGATGGTGAAGCAGGACGGCATGGTCACCGTCCTCGACCTCGGCGTCGCCTCCGTCATGGACACGGACACGACCCGCCTCACACACACCGGCTCGCCCATCGGCAGCCCCGCCTACATGGCGCCCGAGCAGGCGATGGGCGGCGCGGTCGGCCCGTACACGGACCTCTACGCGCTCGGCGTGCTGCTGCACGAACTCCTCAGCGGAGACGTGCCGTTCTCGGGCTCCACCGTCCTCGGCGTGCTCCACCGGCACCTGTACGAACTGCCGGTTCCGGTACGCCGGCTGCGCCCCGAAGTCCCCGAGCCCCTCGAAGCCCTCGTACTGCACCTGCTCGCCAAGGACCCGCAGCACCGCCCGGCCTCCGCGCAGGAGACGTACGAGAAGCTGCTCCCGCTGCTCCCCGCACGCGGCATCCCGACCGGCGGCCCTCTCGACCCGACGCGCCCCTTCTTGCGTCCGCACGCCCCCTGGCCCGACCGCGCCCGCACCCCCGCGGCGCAGCCGCAGGCCACCCCCGCCGTGGAGAAACCCGATGTCGCGGGCGCCGTCGACGAGGTCAAACGCCTCCTCGGCGAGGGCCGCATCACCCAGGCCGTCGACATCCTCGGCTCGATCCTCCCGACCGCGGCCGAACAGCACGGCGAGCACTCACCCGTCGTCCGCACCCTGCGCAAGCAGTACGCGGCCACGCTGATGGACGACGGCCAGTTCCGCCGCGCCCTGCCCGAGCTGCGCCGCCTCGCCGACGAGCGCGCCGCCGAGGCCGGCCGGGCCGACCCGCAGTCACTGCGCTTCCGCTACGAGGCCGCCCAGTGCCTGGAACAACTCGGCGAACCCGCGGCCGCGCTCGCGGAGTACCGCTCCCTGCTGCCGTACTACGAGAACCAGTACGTGGCCGGCGACCCCGAGCTCTCCTACGACGTACGCCGCCGCATCGGCCACCTCCTGCTCGCCCTCGGCGACCGCGGCGCCGCCCACGAGACCCTGTCCCGGCTGCTGCTCGACGTGGAGCGACTGCAGGGACCGGGGAATCCGATGGCGGGCGAGATCCGGCGGACGCTGCAGTGGCTGGGGCAGGTACGCGGATAGAGGGCCGGATCCCCGCGAGAGCGGAGTGCTGAGGAATCGGTACCTCAAGTCTCGGCGAATCGTTGGTCGAATGGGTGGCCGAGAGCTGGGCCCATGCTTACCATCGATCACCGCAAGACTTTGTGCACCGTCGCACAAGCTCCCACAGGAGGTCTCCTTGCACCGCCGCCGTCGCACCGCGCTCCTCCTCGCCGCCACGCTCGCCACCGCGGCCCCCCTCCTCACCGCCTGCGGAGACGACGCGCATCCCGGTGCCGCGGCCGTCGTCGGCGGCGACCGGATCACGGTCTCCCAGCTGGAGAACCGGGTGGACGAGGTGCGCAGCGCGCAGCGGGCCGCCATCACGGACGACACCCAGTACGCGCAGGCCATCTCCAAGTCCGGCGGCCTCACCCGCGAGATCCTGAACGGCATGGTCCTCGACCGCGTGCTGCACCGCGCCGCCCAGGACGAGGGCGTGACCGTCTCCCGCAAGGAGGTCACGCGCACACGCGCCCGCCTGGAGGACCAGACCGGCGGCGCGAAGGCCCTGGAGAACGCCTGGCTGCAGCAGTACGGCGTACCGCCCGAGCGACTTGACGACAACCTCCGCCTGCAGCTCGAGGCCCAGAAGCTGGCCGCCGGGCTCGGCACCGACACCAGCGGGCCGGCGTTCTGGAAGGCCCTGTCCGACGCCTCCAGGAAACTCGACGTCGACCTGAACCCGCGCTACGGCACCTGGGACGTCGAGAAGAGCAGCCGCGCCGACGCCAAGCTGCCGTGGCTGCGCGAGGTCACACAGGCGGGGAGCCAGGAGACGGCGTAGCCGTCAGGGCCCTCAGGGCTGTCAGGTGGATGACCTTGTTGTCAGTGGCGTGGGTTACGTTCGATGGGTGAACGCATCCAGCCCGGGGCGCATCGTCCTGCTCACCACCAGCCACCGCGTCGCGCCCGGACTCCTGTCCTGGCCCGCCTGGCAGGCGCTGCACGGCGCCGACCGCGTCCTGTGCGCGGACGGCGCACACCCCCAGCTGCCGTATCTGCGCGAGGCCGGCGTCAAGGTCGACGAGGCCGCGCCGACCGCCGAGGAACTCGTCGACGCCTGCGCGGGCGGCCGCACGGTGACCGTCGTCGCCACGGGCGAGGGCGAACCGATGCTGACCGACGGGCTGGCCCGCCTGGCCGGCTCCGGACGCGTCCAGATGCCCGACCTCGAACTGCTCCCCGCCTCGTACGACCTCCCCGGCGCCCGGCTCCTCGACCTCGTCCAGGTCATGGACCGCATCCGCGCCGAGTGCCCCTGGTCGTCCCAGCAGACCCACCAGGGCCTCGCGAAATACGGCATCGAGGAGGCGTACGAACTCGTCGAGGCGATCGAGGAGGGCGACCGCCACGAGCTGCGGGAGGAGCTGGGCGACGTCCTGCTCCAGGTCGTCTTCCACGCGCGCATCGCCGAGGAGGACCCCGAAGAGCCCTTCTCCATAGACGACGTGGCGGGCGGCATCGTCACCAAGCTCATCCACCGCCATCCGCACGTCTTCGGCGACGAGACGGCCACGACGCCCGAGGAGGTCAAGGAGCACTGGCTGCGCACCAAGGCCGTGGAGAAGCAGCGGACGTCCGTCACGGAGGGCATCCCGCTCGGCCAGCCGGGCCTGGCACTCGCCGCCAAGCTCGCATCGCGCGTGCGCACGGCGGGACTTGAGGTTCCACTGCCACCGGGCGAGGGCGTCGGCTACGAACTGCTCACGATGGCCGTACGCGCCGAGGCGGAGGGCGTCGATCCGGAGGCGGCACTGCGGGCCGCTGCGCGGGCGTACCGGGATGCGATACGGGCGACGGAGGGCTGACGCCGACGGGGGACCGTGAGTCGCCTGTTCCGTGTGAGCGCGTCTCAGCGAGCCGAACCATTGCTATGGGGCGGGGCTGATCCACACATCTCAGGAGGCCGTGAACTCCACGGGGAGGTTCCGAAGCCCCCGCATGATGAGGCCGCCTCGCCAGCGCAGGTCCGCGGGATCGGCAGCAAGCCGAAGATCAGGCAGGCGGCGCAGCAAGGTGGCCAGCGCGGTGCGGCCTTCCAGGCGGGCGAGTGGGGCGCCGAGGCAGTAGTGGATGCCATGTCCGTAGCCAAGGTGCTGGTTGTCCCGGCGGGAGAGGTCGAGTGTGTCCGGCTCGTCGAAACGGGCGGGATCACGGTCGGCAGCGGCGAGGACCACGAGCACGGGATCACCGGAAGCGATTCGTTGTCCGCCGATTTCGAGGGACTCGGTTGCGTAGCGCCAGGTAGCCAGTTCGACAGGGCCGTCGTAACGGAGAAGCTCTTCGACGGCGGTGTCGAGAAGTTCCTGTCCGCCAAGTTCCATCGATTTCTGTAGCTGCGCCCGCTGCTTTGGGTTGCGCAGCAGTGCGTACGTGCCGTTGCCGATCAAGTTAATAGTGGTCTCAAAGCCAGCGAACAGTAGTACGAAACACATGGCTGCAGCCTCGTTCTCGGTGAGATGCTCGCCGTGGTCGGAGGCGCGGATCAGCCCGGAGATGAGATCTTCGCCGGGACCAGGGGTGTCGGGGAGCGCCTCCCGTTTGCGGTGGATCAGCTCGGCGAGATAGCCGCGCATCTTCTTCACGGACCGCGCGACACCGCCTCTCGGTCCTCCCCCATGCCGGATCATCATCCCCGCCCAGTCCCGGAAGTCGTCTTGGTCCTCGCGGGGGACGCCGAGCAGGTCGCAGATGGCGTAGATGGGGAGGGGGAACGCGAACTCATGGATGAGGTCGGCGGAGCCCTTGTCGGCGAACTGGTCGATGAGGCGGTCGGTCAGCTCCTGGACGCGGGGCTCGAATTCGGCCACGCGGCGGGGTGTGAACGCCTTGGAGACGAGCCGCCGGAGCCGGGTGTGGTCCGGCGGATCGATGTTGAGCAGGTGGGTCATGAGGTTGGCACTGCGCTCGCCGGGGATACCCGTCTTGCTCTTGCCCTGGGCGTCTTCGGAATGATGCACGGGATTCTTGGAGAGCCGCTGGTCGGCGAGCGCCTGCTTGGCGTCCGTGTACCGGGTCACGAGCCATGCCTCGACACCGCTGGGGAGCGTGGTGCGGTGCACGGGCGAATGCTCACGGAGCCACGCGTAGGCGGGGTAGGGATCGGTGGCGAACTCCCAGGTGAAGAGTTCGGGTTCGATATGGGGGGCGTTCACAAGGTGACGGTATCCGGAGTCGCGTTGCGTGGATGAGGACAACAATCTGTGCAATTCCCCTTCAATTGCACAGATCGACAGGTACGGTTCCCCACACGGCACCGGCCCCAGAGCGCTTGTAGCAGCGCAAAGGAGCCGGATCCTTCCCGGCGGTGCACCAACACTCCGGGAACGGAACAGTCTCGGAGGAGTCAACTACCTGTCGCTAAAGCGGCGGGCTTGCACAACGGGCATCACTGGGCGTGATGCTGCGTTTGCGTCCAGCCCCAGCCCCGGGTTTCCGGGATGGGGCAGGGGCCGTTGACTGGGCCCCGCGTCGCCACAACTGCCACGCGCGGGCGCGGATGTTGCGGGAGCTTCCCCCACTCTCGGCTTCGCTCGAGCGGGAGGCGCCCCCATCGGTCTGCGTGATCAACGAATCCGCAGGACCGGCACGCGAACCAGGCCTGCGAGACCCGGTTCGCCTTGTCGATGTGCCCGGAATCTGCTGACGATCCCGCAGCTCAAACCTGACAGGGCATCAGATCTGTGATCTTCACGTGATCTACGCTGCATCGACTTGTGACAAGCGTTCGAGTCCGACTAGGTTCACGCGAAGCGGGCCTCACCTGTCCCTTTGGTCACATCCCCGTGCAGTCAGACCTCCGTCACGCGAAAGGCAATCGCATGTTCTCCGGGAACGGTCGACACCGTCGCCCCCGTCAGGCGCCGGCTCTCTTCGTCGCGGCAGGGGTGACCGGATCGGCCATCGCGATTCCCCTGCTCGGGGCGACCGGCGCGAGCGCCGCCAGTGGCACGACCTGGGACGCGGTCGCGGAGTGCGAGAGTGGCGGCGCGTGGAGCGCCGACTCCGGCAACGGGGAGTACGGCGGCCTTCAGGTGACCCAGGAGGAGTGGGAGCAGTACGGCGGCCTCGACTACGCGATGAGCGCCGACCAGGCCAGCCGCTCCCAGCAGATAGCCGTCGCCGAGAAGATCCTCGCGGACCAGGGCACCAGCGCGTGGCCGACCTGTGGACTCGTCGCGGGTCTGACGCAGAACTCCGACTCGGCCGATGTCGACACCGGTGTGGTGGACGACTCGGCCACGCCCACCCCCACACCGTCCACTGATTCGGGCTCGGGTTTGGGCTTGGATTCGGGTCTGGGTGTGGATTCGGGTTCGGATTCGAATTCGGATTCTGGTCAGGCGTCAAGTGATGGCTCCACGAAGGCCGATTCGGGCGACGCGTCTGATACGTCCGGTACATCCGGTACATCCAGCGACTCAGGTTCGTCCGATACATCCGATACGCCTGAGTCGTCCACCGGTGCGTCGCAGGACTCCGACAGCGGCGCCGGTGCCGACACTCCGAGCCCCGACAGTTCGCCCACAGACTCGACGAATAGCGACGAGTCGGACAACTCCGGCCAGAACGGCGACGCTTCGAGCGGCGCTGAGGCAGGTGCAGGCGCAGGCGCAGACGCCGGTACCGGCCGTCATCGCGGTGGAAGCGCCGGAGAAGACGCCGCGGCCTCCCGTACGGACGACTCCGCCGGCCGTCACGCCTCGCGCGGTGACGACGCCTCCCGCGGCGCGGTCGCGGGCTCGTACACGGTCCGTTCCGGAGACAGTCTCTGGGCGATCGCGGACTCCCTTGGCCTGCAAGGCGGATGGTCCGAGCTCTACGCCGAGAACGAGACGACCGTCGGTTCCGACCCGGACCTCATTCTCCCCGGTCAGCGCCTCGAACTCGGCACAGGCTGAACGGTGACAGAGCCGCCGAATCAGCCGAAAAGTGGCGGCAGTTCGGGCCGAATGTCCCCTTTGGTGAAAGTGAGAGATGGATCTCAAAGGCCCTGATCGTCTTTGAAATTCCGCGGATCGCGTGTCTACGGTCGTGACCGCTCGCCACAGCGGGCCCCGACGGTTGTCACGCCGAATCCTGCCAACGGCCGTACGGGAACAGTCGTCGCGTCAAGCGCCGTAGGCAGGAGCGGGGGACCCAAGGTAAGTGCCGGGCCCGGTCACCGAGACCAGGTACGGCTTGGGGTGAAGCCGCGTGACCAAGGTCGCGCGGCCGGGCAACTCACCAGGCCCGAACCCGACAGCTCACCTCGTAGGCGTCGGTGAGGGGATCACTTCATGCTGCTTTCCGGCAAGGGCAAGCACCGTCGCCCGAACAAGGCCACCCGCATTGCCACGCTCGCCGGTGTCACCGGTGCCGCCATCGCCGCCCCGCTGATGGCGACCGGCTCGGCCTCCGCCGCCACGGCCTCCGAGTGGGACGCCGTCGCCCAGTGCGAGTCGGGCGGCAACTGGTCCATCAACACGGGCAACGGCTACTACGGCGGCCTCCAGTTCTCGGCCTCCACGTGGGCCGGGTACGGCGGCACGAAGTACGCCGCCACCGCCAACCAGGCCTCCAAGGCCCAGCAGATCGAGATAGCCGAGAAGGTCCTCGCGGGCCAGGGCAAGGGTGCCTGGCCGGTCTGCGGCAAGGGTCTGTCCGGCGCCGCGTACAACGGCGGCGGGTCCTCGGGCTCCGATGCCGCTCAGCAGAACACCCAGCAGTCGCAGCAGCAGAGTGCGCCGGCCCAGCAGGAGCGCGCCTCCCGCTCGCAGGAGCGTCCGGCCGCCAAGAAGACCGTCACCACCCCGACCGGCAAGAAGGTCAAGAAGGGCGACGGCGAGTACAAGGTCGTCAAGGGTGACACCCTCAGCGAGATCGCCGCGGAGCACGACGTCAAGGGCGGCTGGCAGAAGCTGTTCAAGCTGAACGACGACATCGTCGACAGCGCGGACATGATCTACCCGGGCCAGCAGCTGCACCTCAGCTGACACTGAGCCCCCGGCTCCGCTGCACCTGAGCCCCGGCTCGGCTGAAGCACAGCCCCCAGAGCGGCTGAAGTCGAGCCCCCAGCAGTCCCGTCCCGGTGCGTCTTCCCCCGTACGCACTGGGACGGGACTTTTTGTTCCGTTCGGAAACAATTTACTCTCGGTTCTGTCCACGGGAGGGCCGAGCGGATGGCCGATCGCCCGGAGCCGGTTAGGCTCGTCATCGCGGAGCCGCCACGGCTCTGTGCAGTGGCGGGCCCAGCGGCCCGCGTACCCGCGTCACATCCCAGAAGGAGATGCTCGTGCCGTCCATCGACGTCGTCGTAGCCCGGGAAATCCTGGACTCCCGAGGCAATCCCACGGTCGAGGTCGAGGTCGGCCTCGACGACGGCAGCACGGGTCGTGCCGCCGTCCCGTCCGGCGCCTCCACGGGCGCCTTCGAGGCTGTCGAACTCCGCGACGGAGACGCCAACCGCTACCTCGGCAAGGGCGTGGAGAAGGCCGTCCTCGCCGTCATCGAGCAGCTCGGTCCCGAGCTCGTCGGCTACGACGCCACCGAGCAGCGGCTGATCGACCAGGCCATGATCGACCTGGACGCCACCGACAACAAGGGCTCGCTCGGCGCCAACGCCATCCTCGGTGTCTCCCTCGCCGTCGCGCACTCCGCCTCCGAGGCCAGCGACCTCCCGCTCTTCCGCTACCTGGGCGGTCCGAACGCGCACCTGCTGCCCGTTCCGATGATGAACATCCTGAACGGCGGCTCGCACGCCGACTCGAACGTCGACATCCAGGAGTTCATGATCGCCCCGATCGGCGCGGAGTCCTTCTCCGAGGCCCTGCGCTGGGGCGCCGAGGTCTACCACACCCTCAAGAAGGTGCTGAAGGCCAAGGGACTGTCCACCGGCCTCGGCGACGAGGGCGGCTTCGCTCCGAACCTGGAGTCCAACCGCGCCGCCCTCGACCTCATCCTCGAGGCGATCAAGGAAGCCGGCTACACCCCCGGCGAGCAGGTCGCCCTCGCGCTCGACGTCGCCGCCTCCGAGTTCTACAAGGACGGCACGTACGTCTTCGAGGGCAAGGAGCGCACCGCCGCGGAGATGACGGAGTACTACGAGGAGCTCGTCGCCTCGTACCCGCTCGTCTCCATCGAGGACCCGCTGTTCGAGGACGACTGGGCCGGCTGGAAGGTCATCACCGAGAAGATCGGTGACAAGGTCCAGATCGTGGGCGACGACCTCTTCGTCACCAACCCGGAGCGCCTGGCCCGCGGCATCGAGGAGGGCTCCGCCAACGCCCTGCTGGTCAAGGTCAACCAGATCGGCTCGCTGACCGAGACCCTGGACGCCGTGGAGCTCGCCCAGCGCAACGGCTTCAAGTGCATGATGTCCCACCGCTCCGGCGAGACCGAGGACGTCACGATCGCCGACCTCGCCGTCGCCACCAACTGCGGCCAGATCAAGACCGGCGCCCCGGCCCGTTCGGACCGCGTCGCCAAGTACAACCAGCTGCTGCGCATCGAGGAGATCCTCGACGACGCGGCGGTGTACGCGGGCCGTTCGGCGTTCCCCCGCTTCAAGGGCTGACCTCTCTGTAGGCACCTCCTTGCCTACGTCCCCGTACGCGGTCCCGTACCGTGTGCGGGGACGTACGCGTGGGTGAAGGGGAGGCGTGATGGCCGTGAAGGACCGGGACCGGTTCTCCACCGCGACCAGGCTGCGGCTGCTCGGTGAGCAGACGGCGGCCCGCGTCTACCGCTCCCAGACCAAGCGCCAGGCCCGCCGCTCCCGGCTGACCGGCCGGGCCGCACTCCTCGCCCTCGTCCTGTGCACCCTCGTAGTGGCCCTCGCGTACCCGACACGGCAGTACGTCTCCCAGCGCGCCGAGATCGCCGATCTCGAGCGGCAGCGGGAGCAGGCCCGTGAGCGGGTCGAGCAGCTGCGCGACCTCAAGGCACGCTGGCAGGACGACGCGTACGCCGAGCAGCAGATCCGGGAGCGGCTGCACTATGTGATGCCGGGCGAGACCGGCTACATCGTGATCGACCCCGGCGCGGCGAAGAAGTCGCGTACGGACCGGACGGCGGCCGACCGCCTCTGGTACGCCAACGTCTGGGACGGCGTCGACAAGGCCGACCGCGCGGACCAGTGAAGCGGACCAGTGAACTGGATGAGCAAGACAAGCTGAGAAAGACAGGCATGGAAAAGCCCCCGCCTTCCACCCCGCGTACCGAGCCCACCGACGCGGACGTCGAGGCCTTCAAGCAGCAGCTCGGCCGGCCGCCGCGCGGGCTGCGCGCGATCGCGCATCGTTGCCCCTGCGGGCAGCCGGACGTGGTCGAGACGGCGCCGCGGCTGCCCGACGGCACGCCGTTCCCGACGACGTACTACCTGACGTGTCCGCGGGCCGCTTCCGCGATCGGCACGCTCGAGGCGAACGGCGTCATGAAGGAGATGACGGAGCGCTTGGCCTCGGATCCGGAGCTGGCCGCCGCGTACCGGGCCGCGCACGAGGACTACATCGCGCGGCGCGACGCCATCGAGGTCCTGGAGGGCTTCCCCAGTGCGGGCGGCATGCCGGACCGGGTGAAGTGCCTGCACGTTCTGGTGGCGCACTCGCTGGCCGCGGGGCCGGGGGTGAACCCGCTGGGCGACGAGGCCATTGAGATGCTGCCGGAGTGGTGGCGGAAGGGGGCGTGCGTGGTGCCTCCGGCCGAGGGCTGATCTCGCGCCCCAGGATCTTTGCAGCCCAGGCCCGCGCCAATCAGCCCGTCCGGCGTTTGAGGACGAGGCCGTTCAGGCCGATACGGGGGCCTGGGGGCGGAGCCCCC
>NZ_JAAKZY010000162.1 GCF_011045015.1 Streptomyces scabichelini
CTCCCCCGCCGCCACCCACCCCTGCGAGACCACCGCCCGGAACGCCGTGGCGAACCGGCACCCCAGCGCCGCCGCCGTCCCGTAGGACAGCTCTTCGGGCACGGCGACGAGGTTCACGTCGGCGTGGTCGAGAGCGACGTACTCCGCGAAGGACCCCCAGTGCGTGAACCCCGGCTGGGTCTGCCGCTCGCACACCTGCTGGTCACCCGCCGCACACGAGGCACAGCTCCCGCAGGCGCAGACGAACGGCACGGTGACCCGGTCGCCGGGGCGCCACCCGGTCACCAGGCCGCCCACCGCCTCGACCGTCCCGGCGAGTTCGTGACCCGGCACATGCGGCAGCGTGATGTCCGGGTCGTGCCCCTGCCAGCCGTGCCAGTCGCTCCGGCACAGCCCGGTGGCCTCGACCCGCACCACCACCCCGTGCGGCGCGGGCACCGGGTCCGGCACCTCCCGTACGTCGGCCGGCTCCCCGTACCGCTCGAAGACCACTGCCCGCATCGGCCGCCCCGCCTTCCACTTCCACCTGAACCCTGAACCTTGGACGTTACCCCCTAGGGGTATAGAGTGGGGACGCGAAAGCCCCCGAGGGGCCCTGAGCCCCACACGCCTCGACGAGGAGTCAACGCCATGACCGCGCAGACCGACACCCCGAACTCCGTCACCACCGTCTACCAGGTGAGCGGAATGAGCTGCGGACACTGTGAGGGCTCCGTCTCCAGTGAGATCTCCGAGATCGCCGGCGTCAGCTCGGTGAAGGCCGTGGCCGCATCCGGCGAGGTCACCGTCGTCTCCGCCGCCCCGCTCGACGAGTCAGCTGTGCGCGCCGCGGTCGACGAGGCCGGTTTTGAACTCGTCACCAAGGCCTGAGCACACCCATGAGCAGCACGGCACCCATGAGCAGCACGGCAACACGACCGGCCACGGATGAGGCACCGCACGCCGAGGTCGAGCTCACCATCGGCGGAATGACCTGCGCCTCCTGCGCGGCCCGCGTCGAGAAGAAGCTCAACCGCATGGACGGCGTCACCGCCACGGTGAACTACGCGACGGAGCGCGCGAAGGTCTCGTACGGGGACGGGATACGCGTCGCCGACCTGATCGCCACCGTGGAGAAGACCGGCTACACGGCCGAGGAGCCGGCACCCCCGGAGCCGGAGCCGTCGCAAGAGGCACCCCAGGGGCCGCCCCAGGAGGACCCCGAACTCGTCTCCCTGCGCGAGCGCCTGACCGTCTCCGCCGTCCTCGCCCTCCCCGTGGTGCTGCTCGCCATGGTCCCGTCCTTCCAGTTCGACAACTGGCAGTGGCTGTCGCTGACGCTGGCCGCGCCCGTCGTCGTGTGGGGCGGACTCCCGTTCCACCGGGCGGCGTTCACGAACGCCCGGCACGGCGCGGCCACCATGGACACGCTCGTCTCGGTCGGCACGCTGGCCGCCTTCGGCTGGTCCGTGTGGGCGCTGTTCTGGGGCCACGCGGGGATGCCCGGCATGCGGCACGGCTTCGACCTCACCGTCTCGCGTGCGGACGCCTCGTCGACGATCTATCTCGAGGTGGCTGCCGGAGTCGTCACCTTCATCCTCCTCGGCCGCTATCTGGAGGCCCGCGCCAAGCGGCGCTCGGGCGCGGCCCTGAGGGCCCTGATGGAACTGGGCGCCAGGGACGTCTCCGTACTGCGGAACGGCCGCGAGATACGCGTCCCCGTCGGCGAACTCGCGGTCGGCGACCACTTCGTCGTACGGCCCGGCGAGAAGGTCGCCACCGACGGCACCGTCGTCGAGGGCCCCTCGGCGGTCGACGCCTCGATGCTGACCGGCGAGTCGGTGCCGGTGGATGTGACGGCCGGCGACGCAGTGACGGGTGCGACCGTGAACGCCGGGGGCAGGCTCGTCGTCGAGGCGACCCGCGTCGGCGCGGACACGCAGCTGGCGCGGATGGCGAGGCTCGTGGAGGACGCGCAGAACGGGAAGGCCGAGGTGCAGCGCCTCGCCGACCGGATCTCCGCCGTCTTCGTCCCCGTGGTCCTGCTGATCGCCACCGCCACCTGCGGTGCCTGGCTCGGCATGACGGGCGAGCCGACCGCTGCCTTCACGGCCGCCGTCGCGGTGCTGATCATCGCCTGCCCGTGCGCGCTGGGCCTCGCGACCCCGACCGCCCTCATGGTCGGCACAGGGCGCGGCGCCCAGCTCGGCATCCTCATCAAGGGCCCGGAGGTCCTGGAGTCCACGCGCCGCGTCGACACGGTCGTCCTGGACAAGACCGGCACGGTCACCACCGGCCGCATGACCCTCCAGGAGGTGTACGTCGCCGCCGGCGCCGACGAGAAGCAGGTGCTGCGGCTCGCGGGCGCCCTGGAGCACGCCTCCGAGCACCCGATCGCACGGGCCGTCGCGACGGGCGCGGAGGAGAAGGCCGGGGCGCCGCTGCCCTCGGTCGACGGCTTCGAGAGCGTCGCCGGGCTCGGCGTACGCGGGACGGTGGAAGGACACGAGGTGCTGGTCGGGCGCGGGCGTCTGCTCGACGAGGCCGGTGTCGCCCTGCCCGACGAGCTGGTCGCGCTGAAGACGCGGGCCGAGGCGGAGGGACGTACCGCCGTGGCCGTCGCCTGGGACGGGGTGGCACGCGGTGTCCTGACGGTCGCCGACGCGATCAAGGAGACCAGCGCCGAGGCGGTCCGCGAGCTGCGTGCCCTGGGGCTTACGCCCGTGCTGCTGACCGGGGACAACCGGACCGTCGCCGAGTCCGTGGCCCGCCGCGTCGGCATCGACGACGTGAACGTGTTCGCCGAGGTGCTGCCGCAGGACAAGGTCGACGTGGTCAAGCGGCTCCAGGCCGAGGGCCGGGCCGTGGCGATGGTCGGCGACGGGGTCAACGACGCGGCGGCGCTCGCCACGGCCGACCTGGGCCTTGCCATGGGCACCGGGACGGACGCGGCGATCGAGGCGGGCGACCTGACACTCGTACGAGGGGATCTGCGGGTGGCCGCGGACGCGATCCGGCTGTCGCGGAAGACCCTCTCCACGATCAAGGGGAACCTCGTGTGGGCCTTCGGCTACAACGTGGCCGCGCTGCCGCTCGCCGCGGCGGGGCTGCTGAACCCGATGATCGCGGGGGCCGCGATGGCGTTCTCCTCGGTGTTCGTGGTGACGAACAGTCTTCGACTCCGGGCATTTCGGTGATGTCTGAGTAAGAACCCCTCTGGAGTCCGACGCGTGCCTCACATAAGCTCTTCACAAGGCTCGCGCATCTTCCTTACGCTTGGGCTCCGATCCACATATCGGGCCTCTTGCGCATCTTCAGGACATATGCAAGAGACGCAGATCACAGTGATGTGAAGGTAACCATCGAAGGGGTTCGTGAGTCTAAGTTGGCGATGTCAGAAGCGTCTTGGGGGGCGTGACTGGCATCTGAGGATGTCTTGGGGGACGTTCTCAGAATTGCGTTGCCGGGGCACGTACACCGGGGAGCTTTGAGCGGCCCTCCCGTACGTACGCGTCCCGGCAGACCGCACTCGCAGTGGTAGGCAGCAGTAGTGCAGTAGCAGTGAGAGTTTTGCTCGTTTAGATCACAGCTTTAGATCACAGCGATTCAGGCGCTGTCCTCAGACGCCCGGCCGGATCCCGTGGGGGGAATCCGCACCGGGACAAGGAAGGCGCCCCGACTCCGGCCCGTGGGGGGACCGGCAGCGGGGCGCCTTCCGTTTTCTTTTAAGGTCTCGACGGGACTCCGGGCGCCCCGTAAGGGGCGCGGGGAACTGCGCGACCAGCCCCCACAACCCGCAGACGAAGAACCGCCCTACCAGCGGAGCTAACGCGCCTCGACCGGCACGAAGTCCCGCAGGACCTCGCCCGTGTAGATCTGGCGCGGGCGGCCGATGCGCGAACCCGGCTCCTTGATCATCTCGTGCCACTGCGCGATCCAGCCCGGCAGCCGGCCGAGGGCGAACAGGACCGTGAACATCTCGGTCGGGAAGCCCATGGCGCGGTAGATCAGGCCGGTGTAGAAGTCCACGTTCGGGTAGAGGTTGCGCGAGACGAAGTAGTCGTCGGAGAGCGCGTGCTCCTCCAGCTTGAGCGCGATGTCCAGCAGCTCGTCGGACTTGCCGAGGGCCGAGAGGACGTCGTGCGCGGCAGCCTTGATGATCTTGGCGCGCGGGTCGAAGGACTTGTACACCCGGTGGCCGAAGCCCATCAGGCGGACGCCGTCCTCCTTGTTCTTCACCTTGCGGATGAAGGAGTCCACGTCGCCGCCGTTGGCCTGGATGCCCTCCAGCATCTCCAGCACCGACTGGTTGGCGCCGCCGTGCAGCGGGCCCCAGAGCGCCGAGATGCCGGCGGAGATCGAGGCGAACATGTTCGCCTGCGAGGAGCCGACCAGACGGACCGTGGACGTCGAACAGTTCTGCTCGTGGTCCGCGTGCAGGATCAGCAGCTTGTCGAGCGCGGAGACGACGACCGGGTCGAGGTCGTACTCCTGGGCGGGGACCGAGAAGGTCATGCGCAGGAAGTTCTCGACGTAGCCGAGGTCGTTGCGCGGGTAGACGAAGGGATGGCCGATCGACTTCTTGTACGCGTACGCCGCGATCGTCGGAAGCTTGGCGAGCAGCCGGATCGTGGAGAGGTTGCGCTGCGTCTCGTCGAACGGGTTGTGGCTGTCCTGGTAGAAGGTGGACAGCGCGGAGACCACCGAGGACAGCATCGCCATCGGGTGGGCGTCGCGCGGGAAGCCACGGTAGAAGTTCTTGACGTCCTCATGCAGCAGGGTGTGCTGCGTGATGTCGCCCTTGAAGGTGGAGAGCTCGTCGACCGTCGGAAGCTCACCGTTGATCAGCAGGTAGGCCACCTCGAGGAAGGTGGAGCGCTCTGCCAGCTGCTCGATGGGGTAACCGCGGTACCGGAGGATGCCCTGCTCACCGTCGAGGTAGGTGATGGCGGATTTATAGGCGGCGGTGTTGCCGTAACCACTGTCCAGCGTCACCAGACCGGTCTGGGCGCGGAGCTTCCCGATGTCGAAGCCCTTGTCGCCGACGGTGCTGTCGATCACCGGGTAGGTGTACTCGCCGTCGCCGTACCGCAGTACTACAGAGTTGTCGCTCACGTCATCCCTCACCGACGTTGTGCCTCTTCTTCGAGGTGCCCTGACTGCTTCTACCATCCCCCATTTGGCGCAGGAGAGTGCACTCGGGGTCGACCATTGGGCCTATTGGCGGCACTCAGTGCCGTCACTCTGCTCATCCTGCCCCCCTTCGCCCTGCCTGCGGAAGTGCTCTGTGACCATTGCGACTCGTTTGATCGATCAAATCTGGCTCACGGTCCGAGAGGCCGGGGTGAGAGCCGGAAATCCAGGGCCGTACAACGTCGGCCCGCCGACACCGTGCGCACCGCCTGCCCTATCGCCTTGCGTGAACCGACCAGCACCACAAGCTTCTTGGCGCGCGTGACGGCCGTGTAGAGCAGGTTGCGCTGGAGCATCATCCAGGCGCTGGTGGTCACCGGGATCACCACCGCCGGGTACTCACTGCCCTGGGAGCGGTGGATCGTCACCGCGTACGCGTGCGCCAGCTCGTCGAGCTCGTCGAATTCGTACGGCACCTCCTCGTCCTCGTCCGTCAGCACCGTCAGCCGCTGGTCGTCCACGTTGAGGGAGGTGACCACGCCGACCGTGCCGTTGAAGACACCGTTCTTGCCCTTCTCATAATTGTTGCGAATCTGCGTGACCTTGTCGCCGACGCGGAAGACACGGCCGCCGAAGCGCTTCTCGGCGAGGTCGGGGCGGGCGGGCGTGATCGCCTGCTGGAGCAGTCCGTTGAGGGTGCCTGCGCCTGCCGGGCCCCGGTGCATGGGCGCGAGGACCTGGACGTCGCGGCGCGGATCGAGGCCGAACTTCGCGGGAATGCGCCGGGCCGCCACATCCACCGTGAGCCGGCCCGCCTCCTCCGTGTCGTCCTCGACGAAGAGGAAGAAGTCCTTCAGGTCCTGGGTGACCGGCTGCTTGCCCGCGTTGATGCGGTGCGCGTTGGTCACGACTCCCGACTGCTGGGCCTGGCGGAAGACCCGGGTGAGGCGGACGGCGGGGATCGGGCCGCCTTCGGCGAGCAGGTCACGCAGGACCTCCCCCGCGCCGACGCTCGGCAGCTGGTCGACGTCTCCCACGAAGAGCAGATGCGCCCCCGGAGGCACCGCCTTGACCAGCTTGTTGGCGAGGAGAAGGTCGAGCATCGAGGCCTCGTCGACCACCACCAGGTCGGCGTCCAGCGGCCGGTCCTTGTCGTACGCCGCGTCCCCGCCGGGCTTCAGCTCCAGGAGCCGGTGCACGGTCGAGGCCTCCGCGCCCGTGAGCTCCGCCAGGCGCTTGGCGGCGCGGCCCGTGGGCGCGGCCAGTACGACCTTGGCCTTCTTGGCGCGGGCCAGCTCCACGATCGAGCGGACCGTGAAGGACTTTCCGCAGCCGGGGCCTCCGGTGAGCACGGCGACCTTCTGGGTGAGCGCGAGGCGGACGGCCTCCTCCTGCTCGGGGGCCAGCTCCGCTCCCGTACGGTCCTTGAGCCAGGCCAGGGCCTTGTCCCAGGCCACGTTCCGGAAGCCGGGCATCCGGTCCTCGTCGGTGCGCAGGAGACGCAACAGCTGGGCGGACAGGGACAGTTCGGCCCGGTGGAAGGGGACCAGGTAGACGGCCGTCACCGGGTCGCCGCCGTCGTGGCCGGGGACCTTTTCCCGTACGACTCCGGGGTCGCCGTCGTCCTCCTGGGGCGCCGCCAGCTCCGCCAGGCACTCGATGACAAGTCCGGTGTCCACCTGGAGCAGCTTCACCGCGTCCGCGATCAGCTGCTCCTCGGGGAGGAAGCAGTGGCCCTGGTCGGTGGACTGCGAAAGGGCGTACTGGAGACCGGCCTTGACGCGCTCCGGGCTGTCGTGCGGGATGCCGACGGACTGGGCGATCTTGTCGGCGGTGAGGAAGCCGATGCCCCAGACGTCGGACGCGAGCCGGTACGGCTGGTTCTTCACGACCGAGATCGACGCGTCGCCGTACTTCTTGTAGATGCGGACCGCGATCGACGTCGACACCTCGACGGTCTGGAGGAAGAGCATGACCTCCTTGATCGCCTTCTGCTCCTCCCAGGCGTCGGCGATCTTCTTGGTCCGCTTCGGCCCGAGCCCCGGCACCTCGATGAGCCGCTTGGGCTCCTCCTCGATGATCTGGAGGGTGTCGAGCCCGAAGTGCTGGGTGATGCGGTCCGCGAAGACCGGGCCGATGCCCTTGACCAGGCCGGATCCCAGGTAGCGGCGGATGCCCTGGACGGTCGCGGGCAGCACCGTCGTGTAGTTCTCCACCGTGAACTGCTTGCCGTACTGCGGATGTGAGCCCCAGCGGCCCTCCATCCGCAGGGACTCCCCCACCTGGGCACCGAGCAGCGCACCCACGACGGTCAGCAGGTCGCCGCCGCCCCGGCCGGTGTCTACCCGGGCGACCGTGTACCCGTTCTCCTCGTTGGCGTACGTGATGCGTTCGAGTACGCCTTCCAGCGTGGCCAGTCGCCGCTCGCCCGCCTGGGAGGCCCCCGCCTGATTGGACATGATCCGACGGTACCGCCCGGCACCGACAGCCCCGGTCCGGGGCGATCAGCAGCTCACCCGACGCTGAACCTGACGCAGTCGTCCTGCGCGCCACGCCCGACCGCGAGGTGGGTGCCGCCGATGTCGAGGCTGGCGCTTCCGTTCGTGCACAGCCCGCCTTCCACCGCCTGGGCAGAGGCCGGGCTGCTGCCGACCAGGCCTGCGGAGAGGACCGCCAGGACGGAAAGGGTCAAGATGGTCAGCCGCTGCCGCATGTAGGCCATGGATAGCCTCGCTTCACTGCCGTTCGGATGGGGGTGACTGAACACTCTCCGGGCGGAACCATCAGGAAACGGCGCAACAGGAGCACCGCGTGGGGTGCGGCTCCGGCTGCGCGCCCCCAGCGTGCGGATGGCCGCGCGAGCCGCACGCCTCATCACGATCCGGTCTCGGGATGTGGTTGAGGGCTTGATCAACCGTCGTGTAATCGATTCCAATCCTTCATACACGCGTCGATGTAATCGATTCCACGAACTTCGCGACCATCGACATTCGAACGATCCACAAGGAGGTGGAGCGGCGATGGCGAGCATCAAGAACGTCGCTGCCGAGGCTGGCGTGTCCGTCGCCACGGTCTCGCGCGTCCTGAACGACCATCCGTCGGTCAGCGCCGAAGCACGCACGCGCGTGCTCGCCGCCGTCGAGACGCTGGGCTACCGCCCCAACGCCGTCGCCCGCTCCCTGCGCACCGACCAGACCCACACGCTCGGCCTGGTCATCAGCGACGTACTCAACCCTTACTTCACCGAGCTGGCCCGGTCCGTCGAGGAGGAGGCCCGCGCTCTCGGCTACAGCGTCATCATCGGAAACGCCGACGAGAAACCGGAGTTGCAGGACCACCACATCCGCAACCTCCTCGACCGCCGGATCGACGGCCTCCTGGTGTCTCCCACCGACGGCGGCTCCCCACTGACGCTGGACGCCGCGCGCGGGGGGACCCCGATGGTGTTCGTGGACCGGTGGATCCCGGCCGTGGACGTGCCGGTGATCAGGGCGGACGGGCGCGCGGCCGTACGCGATCTCGTCGCCCATCTGCACGGCCTCGGCCACCGCAGGCTCGCCATCATCGCGGGCCCGGCGGCCACCACGACCGGCAGCGAGCGCGTGGAGGCGTTCCGGGCGGCCCTGCGCGAGTACGGCCTCCCGCTGCCCGACGCGTACATAGGGCAGGGCGATTTCCAGGCGGAGAGCGGACGCCGGGCCACCGAGGCGTTCCTCGACCTGCCCGAGCCGCCCGAAGTCGTCTTCGCCGCCGACAACTTGATGGCCCTGGGCGCGCTGGACGCCATCCGCGCGCGCGGGATGCGGGTTCCGCACGACATCGCGCTCGCCGCGTTCGACGACATCCCGTGGTTCGTGCACACCGATCCGCCGATCACGGCGATCGCCCAGCCGACGGGCGAGCTGGGCCGGGCCGCCGTACGCGCCCTCGTCGACCGCATCGAGGGGCGGCCCCCGCAGTCCGAGACCTTCCTCGCCCGTCTCGTCGTCCGCCGCTCGTGCGGTGAACCCGCGTCCCCGCGGGGCCTCTCCCCGCAACCCCCGTCCCCGCAAAGGAGCAACACGTGAGCAATCAGGACGAGTTGCCGCGTACCGAAGACGAATCGCCCCGTCCGGCAGACGAGTTGCTGCGCATCGAAGGGATACGCAAGACCTTCCCCGGCGTGGTCGCGCTCGACGGCGTCGACTTCGACCTGCGCCGCGGCGAGGTGCACGTACTGCTCGGTGAGAACGGCGCCGGCAAGAGCACCCTCATCAAGATGCTGTCCGGCGCCTACCGGCCCGACGCAGGGCGCGTGGTGGTCGGCGGGAAGGAGGTCCGCGTCCATGGCGCGCAGGACGCCGAGCGGCTCGGCATCGCGACCATCTACCAGGAGTTCAACCTGGTCCCCGATCTGACGGTCGCCGAGAACATCTTCCTGGGCCGCCAGCCGCGCCGCTTCGGGCTGATCGACCTGAAGCGGATGGAGGCGGAGGCCGCCGAGCTGCTGGAGCGGGTCGGTGTGCACGTGTCCCCACGCGCGCGGGTGCGCGAACTCGGAATCGCCCGCCTCCAGATGGTCGAGATCGCAAAGGCACTCAGCCTGAGGGCACGCGTCCTGATCATGGACGAGCCGACCGCGGTGCTCACCTCCGAAGAGGTCGAAAAACTCTTCGGGATCGTGCGCACGCTGCGCGAGGACGGCGTCGGCGTCGTCTTCATCACGCACCACCTCGAGGAAATCGCCGCCCTGGGAGACCGCGTCACTGTCCTCCGGGACGGCAGGAGCGTCGGCCAGGTACCCGCGTCCACGCCCGAGGACGAACTCGTACGCCTCATGGTGGGCCGTTCGATCGAGCAGCAGTATCCGCGCGAGCGCCCCGCCGAACGGACCGCCGAACCGGCCGCCGAACCGGCCGACGCCGGGGCCGCGTTGCTCACCGTCGAGGGGCTCACCAGGGACGGCGTCTTCCACGATGTGAGCTTCGAGGTGCGGGCCGGTGAGGTCGTCGGCATCGCGGGCCTCGTCGGCGCGGGACGTACCGAGGTCGTACGCGCGGTCTTCGGCGCCGACCCGTACGACAGGGGCTCGGTGCGGGTCGCGGGCGCGCGGCTGCCCGGGCACGACGTCAGCGCGGCGATGACCGCGGGCATCGGCCTCGTACCCGAGGACCGCAAGGGGCAGGGGCTGCTCCTGGACGCCTCCGTGGAGGAGAACCTCGGCCTCGTGACGATGCGCGCGGCGACCCGCGGCGGGCTCGTCGACCTCAAGGGCCAGCGGGAGGCCGCCGCGCGGATCGCCGAGCAGCTCGGCGTGCGGATGGCCGGCCTCGGTCAGCACGTGCGCACCCTCTCCGGCGGCAACCAGCAGAAGGTCGTCATCGGCAAATGGCTGCTCGCCGACACCAAGGTGCTGATCCTCGACGAGCCGACGCGCGGGATCGACGTCGGCGCCAAGGTCGAGATCTACCAGCTCGTCAACGAACTGACGGCCGCGGGCGCCGCGGTCCTGATGATCTCCAGCGACCTGCCGGAGGTGCTCGGCATGAGCGACCGGGTGCTGGTCATGGCACAGGGCCGGATCGCGGGCGAACTCTCGGCCGACGAGGCCACCCAGGACTCCGTGATGGCACTCGCCGTCAGCACACCCACTACCACCACCCCTGTTACCGCTGTTACCGCTGTGGAGGACTCCCGTGGCCACTGACACGCTCAAGAGCACGACGGGCGCGAGTGGCGCCTCGGGGCTTCGACGTCTCCTGCTCGACAACGGCGCGCTGACCGCGCTCATCATCCTCGTCATCGTGATGTCGGCCCTGTCCGGCGACTTCCTGACGACGGACAACCTGCTGAACGTCGGCGTCCAGGCGGCCGTGACCGCCATCCTCGCCTTCGGTGTGACCTTTGTGATCGTCTCGGCGGGCATCGACCTGTCGGTCGGTTCCGTGGCCGCCCTGTCCGCCACCGTCCTCGCCTGGACGGCCACATCGGAGGGCGTACCGGTCTGGATCGCGGTGCTCCTCGCGATCGCCACCGGCGTGGCGTGCGGCCTGGTCAACGGCGTCCTGATCTCGTACGGGAAGCTGCCGCCGTTCATCGCGACGCTCGCCATGCTGTCGGTGGGCCGCGGACTGTCGCTCGTCATCTCGCAGGGCAGCCCCATCGCCTTCCCCGACTCGGTCTCACACCTCGGTGACACGCTCGGCGGCTGGCTGCCCGTCCCGGTCCTCGTGATGATCGTGATGGGCCTGATCACGGCCCTGGTCCTGGGCCGTACGTACCTCGGCCGATCCATGTACGCGATCGGCGGCAACGAGGAGGCGGCCCGCCTCTCCGGTCTCCGCGTGAAGAGGCAGAAGCTCGCGATCTACGCGTTGTCGGGTCTGTTCGCGGCGGCCGCGGGCATCGTGCTCGCCTCCCGCCTCTCCTCCGCGCAGCCGCAGGCCGCGCAGGGCTACGAGCTGGACGCGATCGCCGCGGTCGTCATCGGCGGCGCCTCTCTCGCGGGCGGTACGGGCAAGGCCTCCGGCACCCTGATCGGCGCGCTGATCCTGGCGGTGCTGCGCAACGGGCTCAACCTCCTTTCCGTGTCGGCCTTCTGGCAGCAGGTCGTCATCGGTGTCGTCATCGCGCTGGCCGTGCTGCTTGACACCCTGCGGCGCAAGGCGGGGGCGACTCCGGTCGCCGCCGGGACCGGTGCGTCGGGCCGCAAGGGGCCGCAGGCGGTGAAGTACGCGCTCGCGGTCGTCATCGTGGCGGCGGTCGTGGGCGCGACCTCCCTCCTCAACGGCGGCTCGTCCTCGTCGAGCGCGTCGAGCCAGAAGATCGGCCTGTCCCTGTCGACCCTGAACAATCCCTTCTTCGTCCAGATCAGGCAGGGCGCGGAGGAGGCCGCGAAGAAGGCGGGCGCGGACCTGACCGTCACGGACGCCCAGAACGACGCGTCCCAGCAGGCCAACCAGTTGCAGAACTTCACCAGCGAGGGCGTCGGTTCGATCATCGTGAACCCGGTGGACTCGGACGCGGCGGGCCCCTCGGTACGCTCCGCGAACAAGGCCGACATCCCCGTCGTCGGCGTCGACCGGGGCGTCAACAAGGCGGACACGGCCACCCTCGTCGCCTCCGACAACATCGCGGGCGGCAAACTGGGCGCCAAGGCACTGGCCGAGAAGCTGGGCGGCAAGGGCACGATCGTGATCCTTCAGGGCCAGGCGGGCACGTCCGCCAGCCGCGAGCGCGGCGCGGGCTTCGCCGAGGGCCTCAAGGCCTACCCGGGCATCAAGGTCGTCGCCAAGCAGCCCGCGGACTTCGACCGCACCAAGGGCCTCGACGTCATGACGAACCTGCTCCAGGCGCACTCCGGCATCAACGGCGTCTTCGCCGAGAACGACGAGATGGCCCTCGGCGCGATCAAGGCGCTCGGTTCGAAGGCCGGCAAGTCGGTCCAGGTCGTCGGCTTCGACGGCACGCCGGACGGTCTGAAGGCCGTCAAGGAGGGCACGATGTACGCCTCCGTGGCGCAGCAGCCGACGGAACTCGGCCGGATAGCGGTCGAGAACGCGCTCAAGGCGGCGGACGGTGAGAAGGTCGCCGCGACGGTGAAGGTTCCGGTGAAGGTGGTCACGACGGAGAACGTGGACGAGTTCAGCGGCTGACGTCAGTAGACGGTCGGGAGCAGACGGTCGGGCGGGCGGCCAGGGGAAGCCGCCCGCCCTCAACTCACCCCTACAGGGAGACGGTTCATGTACGACTACGACCTGCTGGTCGTGGGATCGGCCAACGCCGATCTGGTCATCGGTGTCGAGCGCCGGCCCGGTGCCGGGGAGACCGTGCTCGGCTCCGACCTGGCCACCCACCCGGGCGGCAAGGGCGCCAACCAGGCGGTCGCCGCCGCCCGCCTCGGGGCCCGTACGGCGCTGCTGGCCCGCGTCGGCGACGACGCGCACGGCCGGCTGCTGCTCGACTCGCAGCGGGCGGCCGGGGTCGACACGGCCGGCGTTCTGGTCGGCGGGGCGCCCACCGGGGTCGCGCTGATCACGGTGGACCCGTCCGGCGACAACAGCATCGTCGTGTCACCCGGTGCGAACAGCCGACTGACCCCGGACGACGTCCGCGCGGCGTCGTCCCTCCTCGCCGCCTCCCGGGTGGTCTCGGTCCAGCTGGAGATCCCGCTGGAGACGGTCGTGGAGGTCGTACGGGGCTTGCGGCCCGGCACCCGTTTCGTACTGAACCCGTCCCCGCCCCGGGAGTTGCCCGAGGAGGTGCTCGCGGCCTGCGACCCGCTGATCGTGAACGAGCACGAGGCGCGGGTCGTCCTCGGCGCCGACGCCGGCGAGACGCCCGAACAGTGGGCGGAGGCGCTTCTCGCGCTCGGCCCGCGTTCGGTGGTCGTCACCCTGGGCGAGGAGGGCGCGCTGGTCGCCGACGCCCGCGGCACGGCCGCCCGGGTCCCGTCCGTGAAGGTGACCGCGGTGGACACGACGGGCGCGGGCGACTCCTTCACCGCGGCACTGGCCTGGCGGCTGGGCGCCGGGGAGTCCCTCGCGGACTCGGCGGCGTACGCGGCGCGCGTGGGCGCCGTGGCCGTCACCCGGGAGGGCGCCCAGGCCTCGTTCCCGACCGCCGAGGAGGTCGCGGCCCTATGCAGTGCTATCCCGGGGGACAACCCCCGGACCCCCGGCCGGAAAAGCGGGGCGGCCACCGAACCCGGCACGCCTCAGCGAGGTGAGACCCAGTGAAGCGAGCCGGAATCCTGAACCGTCACCTGGCGGGCGCCATAGCCGAACTGGGCCACGGCGACGGCGTACTCGTCTGCGACGCCGGCATGCCCATCCCGTCGGGCCCTCGCGTCGTGGACCTCGCCTTCCGCGCCGGCGTCCCGTCCTTCGCGGAGATCCTGGACGGCCTCCTGGACGAACTGGTCGTGGAGGCCGCGACGGCTGCGCGCGAGATACGGGAGGCGAACCCGCCGGCTTCGAAACTGCTGGACCAGCACTTCCCGGCCGCACTGTCCCTCGTCCCCCACGACGAACTCAAGACCCTGTCGGCGGACGCGCGCCTGATCGTACGAACCGGCGAGGCCCGTCCGTACGCGAATGTGCTGCTGCGGTGCGGGGTCTTCTTCTGAGCCCCGGCCTGAGCCCCGGCCTGAGCGCCCGGAGCCATGAGTGCCCGGACAAACTTCGAGGAGGCCCAGTCCGTCGACCGGGCCCCCTCGGTTTCCCTCCCCCAACATCAGAACTCCCCCGCGATCCCCCCAGATCCCCTCCAGAAGTCCTGATGCCAAGTACGACCCACGGGGTGCGGAGAGGGTTGCACGGTGTCTTGAGATTTTTTTGAGGTGTGCTGGAGCCGGGTCGGCCGGTGAAGACCGAGGCCTCAGTCGCCTTCGGCGCGGACGCGGTCGGCGATGCCCTGGGTCAGCTTCTCCTCCTGGTCCTGGAGGTTCCACTTGCCGTCCTGGTAGGCGTGGTTGCTCACCCAGTACACGAGGACTCCGTCGCGCAGCGACCTGGAGAGGTACGCCAGCGACCAGTCGTTGCCGCCGTTGTGCCAGACGACCCGGCCGTCGGGGGTCTCGCGGACGGCCCAGCCGTATCCGTACGAGTCTTCGTGTCCGGGTATCCGTACGCGGGGCGCGAAGAGCTGCTGCCTGGCCCGCGCCGGCAGGATCTCGTCGCCCAGGAGGGCGCGGTGCCAGCGGAACATGTCCTGTGCGGTGGAGAGCATGCCGCCGTTGCCGCGCAGGTTCCAGTACGGCCCGTCGGCGGCCCAGGGGTGGTCGAAGGGCCTGCCCTGGCTCCGGCCCTTGCTGTCGTACTCCACCGCGACCAGGTGCCGCGGCCACCGGGGCAGTACGTATCCGGTCGCGTCCATCCCGGCCGGGGCGAACAGGTGCCGGGCCAGGAACGGCTCGTAGTCCTCTCCGGACGCCTCTTCCACGATCACGGCGAGCAGGCTGTAGCCGGTGTTGGAGTAGAGGAACTCCTTCCCCGGGGCGGACTCCGGCTTCGATGCGAGAGCCCGCCGCACGAGCTCGTCGCGCGAGAGGGGGTCGTAGTCGTCGCCGAGCCCCTCGACCATGCCCGACGTGTGCGTGAGCAACTGCTCGATCGTGATGTCGCGCTTGTCCTCGGGCACCGGCCCGAGGAACCGGCTGATCCGGTCGCTCACCCGCAGCCGCCCCATCACTTCCAGCTTCAGGATCGCGGCGGCGGTGAACTGCTTGGTGATCGACCCTGCGTCGTACACGGTCCGGCAGCTCGCGGGTGTGCCGGCGGCGCGGTCCGCCGTCCCGAAGCCTCCGCAGTACGCGAGTTCGTCGCCGCGTGCGGCGATCACAGTGCCACTGGCCCCAGCCGGGAGCGTGCGGTGGAGGAAGCCGGCGACCGACTCCCCGTCGCGCGCCTTCGGGGCGGCCGCGGCGGACCCGGTGGCCGGTCTCCCTGCGGCGGGCTCTTCGGCGCACGCGCCGATCATCAGCAGAGCCGCCAGCGCGGCGACGGGAGCGGCCGTACGACGGCAGCGGGGCAGACCCATATGACCTCCAACGTCGGGAATCCGCACCGAGGTTGACCATCACTGTCGCCGTTCCTCAAGCTGTCAGGGTGTTCGAGCTTGTGCGAGCCCGTGTACGTCCAGCTCAGGGGGGACCACCGTCATGACCACCGCACCGCCCACACCGCCGCACACCGACGCCGCCGCCTTCGTGGCGGCGCTCCGGCGCCTCAAGGCCTGGTCGGGCCTGAGCTACCGCCGGCTGGAACGCCACGCGGCGGACGCGGGCCACTCCCTGCCGTACTCCACGGCGGCGACCATGCTCGGCAGAGAACGGCTGCCCCGGGAGGAGTTGGTCGTCGCGTTCGTCGCGGCATGCGGAGTGCGGGAGGCGGAGGCGGAGGCGTGGGTGGACGCGCGCACCACCATCGCCTGCGGGCACGTGAACTCCCCACTCGCGCGCGACAGGGTCAACAGTGGTCCCAAGCGGTCATGGCGGTCACGGTGGGCGTTCGTCGGTGCGGCGGCGCTCGTCACGGCACTCCTCGGCGGGGCGGTAGCGTCCGGTGCTGTCACTGACGACCAGGAGGTACAGGAGACGCGGACGTCGCTCCGTCTGTAGCGCGCCAGTCGAAGGGCATGCGGGGCGTACGTCACCGGGGCCGGGTGAGCGCTGTTCGGGCCGCGCGTCCGTCACCTCTATGCGCAGTGAACCCGGCACCAGGGAGAGCCTCAGTTCGAAGGCCCGGCCCGTACGTCGTCGACCGCAGCGGTCGCGTACGGACCCGGGCGAAGGAACCACCGCCCAACTCGTCACCACCGAACGCCGCCGCATCCTCCGCCTCGCGAAGCACTGGCCCTGGACCGATGTCATCACCGAGGCCCCGGCACGGCTCCAAGTACTGCCCAGCCCCGGCTGACCAGCAGCGACGCCCTGCCCCGCCGAAATCGATCAATCACCGGAGCCGTGGAACCCGGCGTCCACCGTGCGCGACAGCCGGGCTCGCAGGGTGTTTGGAGACGAGAATGTGCACATCTTCACGCTGCCGGACTGCTAGCCATGGCTGACGGATTCATCCGCTGGTACAGGGAGTCAGGGGCCACGTCAGTCTTCGCCGAACAGGTGGAACTCTTCGAGGCACACGGCATCGGGCTCGTGCACCCGGTGAAGGGTGCAGCCATGGTCATCGACGTCGAGGGGGGACAGGTCCTCATGAGTCAGGAGGAGCTCGGCCGCCTTCTGAGTCTGCGCTTCGCGTCCATCACGATGGACTGGTGGTTCTCCGCGGACACCAACGTGATCGACGGATACGAGTACCAACCGTTCGGTTGCGAGATCCAGACGCTCTGGCTGGACGGCCTCACCTTGGAGGAGGCCGACACGGTCGAGGCAGCCGTCGTCGCTGCGGCGACGGGACTTCCGACGCCGACCCGCGCTGTGATCGTCGATCGACGGGGTGCAGGTGACCCTGACGACTGGGACTCGGCCGTGCTCTACGACGGGGAAAGGCTGCCGGTCATCCGGGACCGGGTGCTTGTGCGCGACCCGCTCGCGGAGAAGCTCCTGAGGATGTCGCCGGAGCTGAGGAGTGAGGAGACCGGGGCAGGGCTGACCCTGCTCTCTCCCGCCCGTCCGCTCTGACACCCAGAGGTTCCACCACGCGGCGACCGCCCGCAGGAAGGCCCCGCCGGATGCACGTCCGGCGGAGCCATCCCGCCTGGAACGGCTCGTCGTCGGAATGTTGACAGACTCGGCCGTCTGCTCGGTTGGCTCAGGCGTTGGGACGCTTGCCGTGATTGGCCTTCTTCTTCTTACGGCCGCGTCGCTTGTTCCCTCGTTTAGCCATGGTGCATATCTCCTAAGTCGGGACTTTCTGCGCCATCGCCAGTCTAGATTCGGCCCGGGAGGTCCGCATCAGCCGTGCCGCAGCCACAGCGCCCATACCGACGCTCCGGAGCCCCAAAGCATTCGCCGGCTTCTGTCGTGGCAGCGGACCCCCTGCGCCCCTGCAGGTCAGCCGAGGGCAGCAAGGCCGCCTCACACCCTGTGACCGGGGTCTCTACAGAGCTGCGGATCAGAGGGCCGCGCCTTGTGGCGGCTCGGTTGTCCTCAACTCTCAAGACTCAGTGGTGGTCACCGTCGGCGTCGTCGCCGCAGTGCCGCCCGTCGGATGGCGGAGCGGATGTGGGCGACGGTGTCGGAGGGGCTCAGTTCGTGGCGCAGGTTCAGCAGGTAGCCGGTGGGGTGGCCGGCGAGGACCTGCCTTCGCTGGTCGAGCGCAGTGCTCGTCGCTCCGACGAGGCACCCTGCGATCACGCCCGCACCGGTGACGACAGACGGCATGTGAACAGCACCGGCCAGTACTCCCAGCGCCGCCGGCGGTGCGAGTGTCTGGAGGCTCAGGACGGCTCGGACAGGCTGCATCCCGAGTCGGCCGAGCTCGCGTTCCATCTCGTCGATCGGCTGCGCGATCTTGCTCTCCACATGGTTGCGCAGTTTGGCCGCTCGCACCCCGGGGTCCGGCACCCCACTGATCTCGACGAAGTCCGGCGTGAGCGAGTCGAGGAACTCGCGATAGCGCATCAGTTCCGGCAGCAGTCGCCGCCGGGCTTCGATGATCCGCTCGACTGGCACCTCTGTCAGATCCCGGGGGACGACGGTCTGCATGGCCATCACCGCGAATACGTGACCGTAGTCCGTCCGGCCCTCCGCCGATCCTTCCGCCGGTCCTTCCGTCGCCGTCCCGGTGTCGTCGGCGAGCAGGATCTCTGCCATGGTCTCGATCGTCCAGCCCGAGGTGGCGGCACATATCAGCGCCTGATCGGTGACCGGAGTCATCCCGTTCTTCCGGGCGACCACGTCCGCGAGGATCGCCAGATAGACACCAGCCAGGCGACGGTGCATCGCCAGGTCGCTCACATGGAGGACCTTCCCGTCGGATGCGCGGCGCCACCGGTAGCTCCTGGACACGAGCAGTCCGGCATCCGCCAGCCGGTGCGCCAGCTGGTAGGTCATCTTGCCCGGATGCACCTTCTCCAACGGGGGGTCGAGCGGCAGGAGTTCGTCGTACACGTCCCAGGTGCGGAGGGATTCAACACCGAGCGCAGCGGCCCCGTACCGGGGAATCAGCTCACCCTGGTATCTGTCGAGGAAGTCGTAGAACAGCGCGTCGACTTGATCCTCGATACCGAGCAACCGCCGGTTCCGAGGGGTGTAATCACGATCCACTCTCGCCAGGACGTCGTCGTCCGCCCCGGACTCGCGGCCCCAGCCGGGCCTTACGTTCACGATGAAGTCGAGTTCGTCCCGGAGCCGCTTGACCGTGTCCGAGTCCCGGAGGCCGTAGTAGCCGCGCGGGCGGATCCGCCCGAGCTGTGGCCAGTGCAGGGCTGCGGCCTTGACCCAGGCGTCGCCGGGGAGGTTGACGTACGGGAAGTAGAGGGCAACGTCGCTCACAGGCCACACAATGCCCTCTCGCCGCCCGCCTGCGGAAGAGATCACAGGCAGCCATGCGCGCGGCGGTCCGCTCTCCGCACCGGAGGGCCGACCGCCGCAATGCGCCACCGCGTGAGCCTCCGCTACACCGCGTGCTCCACGAACCGCGCCGCCGTTTCCGCGAGGACCTCGCGGCCGTCGCGGGCCCACAAGCCGTCGTTGAAGAGCTCGACCTCGATGGGCCCGGTGTAGCCCGCCTCCTCGACGTACGCACGCCACTCGCGCATGTCGATGGACCCGTCGCCGATCTGGCCGCGTCCGGTGAGGACGCCCTCAGGCAACGGGGTGGTCCAGTCGGCCAGTTGGAAAGTGTGGATGCGGCCGCCGACGCCCGCGCGGGCGATCTGCTCCGGAGCCGTGTCGTCCCACCAGATGTGGTACGTGTCGACCGTCACGCCGACCTGGTTCGCCGGGAAGCGTTCCGCGAGGTCCAGGGCCTGGGTGAGGGTGGAGACGACGCAGCGGTCCGAGGCGTACATCGGGTGGAGGGGTTCGATGGCCAGCCGGACGCCCTGCGAAGCCGCGTACGGCCCCAGCTCGGCCAGTGCGTCGGCGATGCGCTCCCTCGCGCCGTGCAGGTCCTTCGAGCCGGACGGAAGGCCGCCCGAGACCAGAACCAAGGTGTCCGTGCCGAGGGTGGCCGCCTCGTCGATGGCCAGGCGGTTGTCCGCAAGGGCCTTCGCCCTCTCCTCCGGGTCGATCGCCGTGAAGAAGCCGCCCCGGCACAACGTCGTCACCGCGAGACCCGCCTCGCGGATCAGCTTCGCGGTCGCCTCCACGCCGTACGACTGGACCGGTTCGCGCCACAGGCCGACCCCCGGTACGCCCAAGTCGACGCAGGCGTCGACCAGTTCGGGGAGCGACAGCTGCTTCACCGTCATCTGGTTGATCGAGAAACGCGCCAGGTCCTGGTTGCTCACTGGGTCACTCCGTACACCGTCAGCAGGTTCTTCATCCGCGCCTCCGCCAGCGCCGGGTCCGGGAACAGGCCAAGGCCGTCAGCGAGTTCGTACGCGCGGGCGAAGTGTGGAAGCGAGCGCGCCGACTGGTAGCCGCCGACCATCGTGAAGTGCGACTGGTGGCCCGCGAGCCAGGCCAGGAAGACCACGCCCGTCTTGTAGAAGCGCGTCGGGGTCTGGAAGAGGTGGCGGGACAACTCGACTGTGGGGTCGAGGAGTTCACGGAAGGCCTCCCTGTTGCCGGTGTCGAGGACCCGGACCGCCTCCGCCGCGAGCGGCCCGAGTGGGTCGAAGATGCCCAGCAAGGCGTGGCTGAAGCCCTGGTCGTCGCCCGCGATCAGCTCGGGGTAGTTGAAGTCGTCGCCGGTGTAGCAGCGCACCCCGTCGGGGAGCTTGCGGCGCAGGTCGATCTCGCGCTGGGCGTCCAGGAGGGAGACCTTGATGCCGTCGACCTTGTCGGGGTGGGCGGCGATGACCTCCAGGAAGGTGTTGGTGGCGGCGTCCAGGTCGGTGCTGCCCCAGTAGCCCTCCAGCGCCGGGTCGAACATCGGGCCGAGCCAGTGCAGGATCACCGGCTCGGCAGCCTGGCGCAGCAGATGGCCGTAGACCTCCAGATAGTCCTGAGGGCTCTTGGCCACGGCGGCCAGGGCCCGGGAGGCCATCAGGATGGCCTGGGAGCCCGCGTCCTCGACCACCGCGAGCTGCTCCTCGTACCCGGCCCGGATCTCGTCGAGGCTGTACGGATAACCGATCTCGGTGGCGGACAGCTGGTCCGTGCCCACCCCGCACGCAATCAGCCCGCCGACGGACCTGGCCTCCGCGGCCGAGCGGCGGATCAGTTCCGCCGCGCCCGCCCAGTCCAGGCCCATCCCCCGCTGAGCCGTGTCCATCGCCTCCGCGACGCCGAGCCCGTGGGACCACAGGTGACGGCGGAAGGCGAGGGTGGCGTCCCAGTCGACGGCCGCCGGGGAGTCCGGCGAGACGTCCGCATACGGATCGGCCACGACGTGCGCCGCCGAGAAGACCGTACGAGAGGTGAAGGGGGTGCCGGTGGTGACGGAGAGGGGTTCGGTGCGGGGCGTGTAGGTGCGCAACTCGCCACCCGCACCGGGAAGTCGGATGGTCACAGCGAGATCTCCGGTACGTCGAAACGGCGGCCCTCGGCCGAGGACTTCAGCCCCAGTTCGGCGAGCTGGACGCCGCGGGCGCCGGCGAGGAGGTCCCAGTGGTAGGGCGCGTCGGCGTACACGTGCTTGAGGAAGAGCTCCCACTGGGCCTTGAAGCCGTTGTCGAACTCGGCGTTGTCCGGGACCTCCTGCCACTGGTCGCGGAAGACCTCGGTGGCGGGGATGTCCGGGTTCCAGACCGGCTTGGGGGTGGAACTGCGGTGCTGGACACGGCAGTTGCGCAGGCCCGCGACCGCCGAGCCCTCGGTTCCGTCGACCTGGAACTCCACCAGCTCGTCGCGGTTGACGCGTACGGTCCAGGAGGAGTTGATCTGGGCGATGGCGCCGTTCTCCAGCTCGAAGATGCCGTACGCGGCGTCGTCGGCCGTCGCGGCGTACGGCTTGCCCTGCTCGTCCCAGCGCTGCGGGATGTGGGTCGCGGTCAGCGCCTGTACGGACCTGACGCGGCCGAACAGCTCGTGGAGGACGTACTCCCAGTGCGGGAACATGTCCACGACGATGCCGCCGCCGTCCTCGTGCCGGTAGTTCCAGGACGGGCGCTGGGCGGACTGCCAGTCGCCCTCGAAGACCCAGTAGCCGAACTCGCCGCGGATGGACAGGATCCGCCCGAAGAAGCCGCCGTCGATGAGGCGCTTCAGCTTGAGCAGGCCGGGGAGGAAGAGTTTGTCCTGGACGACGCCGTGCTTGATGCCTTTCGCGTTGGCCAGCCGGGCGAGTTCCAGGGCGCCGTCGAGACCGGTCGCGGTCGGCTTCTCGGTGTAGATGTGCTTGCCGGCCGCGATCGCCTGCTTGATCGCCTCCTCGCGGGCGGAGGTGACCTGCGCGTCGAAGTAGATGTCGACGGCCGGGTCGGCGAGCACGGCGTCGAGGTTCGTGGACCAGTGGTCGAGGCCGTGCTGCTCCGCGAGCGCCTTCAGCGCGTGCTCGCGGCGGCCGACGAGCACCGGCTCGGGCCACAGCACGTCGCCGTCGCCCAGATCGAGGCCGCCCTGTTCACGCAGGGCGAGGATCGAGCGGACGAGATGCTGTCGGTAGCCCATGCGTCCCGTCACGCCGTTCATCGCGATGCGCACCGTCTTGCGTGTCACGTCATTCCCTTCGTACGCGTCCTGCGCCGCGTACGCCCCACAGGTGAACAGGTGAGCGTTACAGCAAGCGCTTTCTATCTGATGAGAAGCTAGCCTCTGTGCAGCACATCGGACAAGACCGCGCGGTGGTGATATATGCGAGACATGCGGTCGTGTGCGTGACGCGGCGGGGTTGGCGTATCCATGGCGCCCGAGCAGTTGACCATGTACTGCCCCAAGTGATTGACGATGTATCGACAGATGTAACGCCGGATGTACAGATGTAACGACAGATATAACGACAGACGTAACGACGTATGCAGAGGCCCGACCGGAGGACGATAGATGACCGTGACCCTGGCGGACGTGGCGGCTCGCGCGCAGGTCTCGCCCGCCACCGTGTCCCGCGTGCTGAACGGCAACTATCCCGTTGCGGCAACGACGCGGGAGCGGGTGCTGCGGGCCGTGGACGAGCTGGACTACGTACTGAACGGCCCGGCGAGCGCGCTGGCCGCCGCGACCTCCGACCTCGTCGGGGTCCTGGTCAACGACATCGCCGACCCCTTCTTCGGGATCATGGCGGCGGCGATCCAGTCCGAGATCGGCGGTCCTGGCGGGCGCGCGGGCGGGGAGCGCCTCGGCGTCGTCTGCAACACGGGCGGCTCCCCGGAGCGCGAGCTCACATACCTCACGCTCCTTCAGCGCCAACGCGCCGCCGCGGTGGTGCTGACCGGCGGGGCCGTCGAGAACACCGCGCACGCGGCGGCCGTCGCGACGAAGCTGCGGAAGCTGGCGGACGCGGGCACCCGGGTGGTGCTGTGCGGACGGCCGCCCGCGCCGGCGGACACCGACGCGGTGGCCCTCACGTTCGACAACCGCGGCGGCGGCCGGGAGCTCACCGAGCACCTGATCGAGCTCGGCCATCGCCGTATGGGCTATATCGCGGGACCGGAGGAACGGACGACGACGCGACACCGCCTGGAGGGCCATCGGGCCGCACTGGCCGCGCACGACCTCCCCGACGATCCCCGCCACACCGTGCACGGCCGTTACGACCGCAGCTCCGGTTACGAGACCACGCTCGAACTCCTGCGCCGTGACCCGGAGTTGACCGCCATCGTCGCCGCCAACGACACCGTCGCCCTCGGCGCGTGCGCCGCCCTGCGCGACTCCGGGCTCCGTATCCCCGACGACGTCTCGGTCGCCGGCTTCGACGACCTGCCCTTCAGCGTCGACGCGGTGCCCGCTCTCACGACGGTGCGGCTGCCGCTGTCGGAGGCGGGGGCCCTGGCCGGGCGGATCGCGATGGGGCGGGAGGAGCCGCCGGTGGGTGGGATCG
>NZ_JAAKZY010000163.1 GCF_011045015.1 Streptomyces scabichelini
GCATGTGCGGCGGCTGGGGGCGGGGGAGCGGACGGCTGTGCCGGACGCCGCATTCGTGTACGTGCATGTGGTGCGGGGTGAAGTGCGGCTGGACGCCGTGGAGTTGGGGCCGGGTGATTCGGCCCGGATCACGGACGCGAAGGACTTGGAGGCGGGGGCCGGGGCCGGGGCCGGGGCTCCGGCGGAGTTGCTGGTGTGGGAGATGTCGGGGTAGCGGCTGCGCTGGGGTGGAGCTCTCTTGCGGGTGCGGGCCGGCTGATTCTTCGCCCCCGCCGAACCCAGCCGCAGAAGTCAGCCGCGTACCTCGGAGAGCACCGCGTCCGTGAAGGGCGGCCACGCCTCGATGGCCCACGGGCCGAAGGCCCGGTCCGTGAGGGCCGTGCACGCGACCCCCGCCTCCGGGTCGATCCACAGGAACGTACCGGACTGGCCGAAGTGGCCGAAGGTCCGCGGAGAGGACGAACTGCCCGTCCAGTGGGGCGACTTGGCGTCGCGGATCTCGAAGCCGAGACCCCAGTCGTTGGGGTTCTGGTGGCCGTACCCGGGCAGGACACCCTTCGTACCGGGGTACTGGACCGTCATCACCTCGGCGACCGTCCGCGGATCGAGGAGCCGCGGCGCCTGCACCTCGGCCGCGAAACGGACCAGGTCGTCGACGGTCGAGACGCCGTCCTTGGCGGGGGACCCGTCGAGCGTGGTCGAGGTCATCGCCAACGGCTCCAGCACCGCCTGCCGCAGATACTCCCCGAAGGGCATCTCCGTCGCCTTCGCCACATGGTCCCCGAGCTGCTCGAACCCGGCGTTGGAGTACAGCCGCCGCACCCCGGGCGCCGCCGTCACCCGGTGCTCGTCGAAGGCGAGCCCGCTGGTGTGCGCGAGGAGATGGCGGACGGTTGAACCCTCGGGCCCGGCCGGCTCGTCGAGCTCGATCGCGCCCTCCTCGTACGCGACGAGCACCGCGTACGCCGCGAGCGGCTTGGTGACCGAGGCGAGCGCGAACCGCTGCCCGGTGGGCCCGTGCGCCCCGAGCAGCGTGCCGTCCGCGCGCACGACGGCCGCGGCGGCGGTGGGCACGGGCCAGTTCTCGATCAGCGCCAGGCTCTGCAGGGGCGAGGGGGAGGACGAGGGCAAGAACATGGGTCGAGCCTAAGCCCGCTCAGAAGGTCAACCGCATCGAGGGGTCCGGCTTCCGCACGAAGCCCAGCGACGCGTACAGCGGCTCGGCCTCCGCGGAGGCGTTCAGGTCGACCTGCGCGGTGCCCTTCTCGCGGAACCAGTCCAGGAGTTCCTCCATGCAGGCGCGTGCGTAGCCGCGGCGCCGTGCGTCCGGGTCCGTGGCGACGCTGAACACGTGCCCGACCGACCCGTGCGGGTTCCCGGCCCGCCCGATCCGGTACTCGATCGTCCCGACCACCAGCGCCGCGAGCGCGCCGAGCCGCGAAGGGTGGTCGATCACGAAGGCGGCGAAGTCCCCGTCGGGGTCGGCGAGTTTGTGGCGTACCGTCGGAAGGGACTCGGCGTGCCAGTCGGTGTCGGTGGGCCCGCCCGACGGCAGCATCGAGTCGATCATCACTTGGCGCAACCGGAGCAGTTCCGCGGCGTCTTCGGGTGTGGCACGGCGTACGAGACTCATGAGCCGCACGGTAGCGACCGCGGCCGTGGTGGGTCCTGCGGATTTCTGCTCAATTCCGCTTGCTTGGAGTGCACTCCAAGGTTTTAGCGTGGGGGCCATGACGGTGATGGAGACCACTGGCCCCGAGACCCACAGCTGTGCCGCCCCGCCGCACGCGGACCGGCGCCCGGACGGACAGGACAACTACACCATCAGCGAGGTCGTCGCCTTCACCGGCCTGACGGCGCACACCCTCCGCTGGTACGAGCGGATCGGGCTGATGCCGCACATCGACCGCTCACACACCGGCCAGCGCCGCTACAGCAATCGCGACCTCGACTGGCTCGACCTCGTGGGCAAGCTCCGGCTGACCGGCATGCCGGTCGCGGACATGGTGCGGTACGCGGAACTGGTGCGCGAGGGCGACCACACCTATGGCGACCGCTTCGAGCTCCTCAAGGCGACCCGGCAGGACGTCCTGTCCCGGATCGCCGAACTCCAGGACACGCTCGCGGTACTCGACCGCAAGATCAATTTCTACGCGGACGCCGGGCGGGCCCTGGCGTCGGAGAGGTCCTGATGACGGACAGCAAGATCGCCACAGTGGAGCTCGGCACGGGCGGCCCCGAGGTCGGAGTACAGGGCCTCGGCTGCATGGGCATGAGCTTCGCGTACGGCCCGACGGACACCGAGGAGGCCCGCGCCACCTTGGAGCGTGCGCTGGAGCTGGGCGTGACGCTCTACGACACCGCCGACGCCTACGGCCAGGGCGAGAACGAGAAGTTCCTCTCCCCTTTCTTCAAGGCCCACCGCGACGAGGTCGTCATCGCGACGAAGTTCGCCCTGTCGATCCCGCCGGGCGAGCCGACGAAGCGGATCATCCGCAACGACCCGCCGTACATCCGCCAGGCCGTCGAGGCGAGCCTCAGGCGCCTGGACGTCGACGTGATCGACCTCTACTACATGCACCGCCGCGACGTGAACTTCCCCATCGAGGAGACCGTCGGCGTCATGGCCGAGCTGGTGCGCGAGGGCAAGGTCAAGCAGCTGGGCCTGAGCGAGGTCACCGGCGGCGAGTTGCGCGCGGCGCAGTCCGTGCACCCGATCGCGGCCGTGCAGTCGGAGTGGTCGCTGTTCAGCCGCGACATCGAGGCAGGGGTCGTACCCGCCGCCCGGGAGCTGGGCGTGGCCCTGGTCCCGTACTCGCCGCTCGGCCGCGGCTTCCTCACAGGCTCCTTCGCCAACGCCGAACAGGACCTGACCGCCGACGACTTCCGCCGTCAGCAGCCCCGCTTCACGGGTGACAACGCGGCCGCCAACGCGGCGCTTCTGGAGCCGGTGCGCGCGGTCGCCGAAGCCCACGGCGCCTCGCTCGGGCAGGTCGCGCTGGCCTGGGTGCAGCAGCAGGCGGCCCTGCGCGGGATGCCGGTCGTGCCGATCCCGGGCACCCGCAAGCGCACCCGCATCGAGGAGAACGCGGCGGCCACGCGCATCGTCCTCGGCGAGGAGGACATGGCCCTGCTGGAGCCGATCGCCTCCAAGGTGGCCGGTGACCGCTACCCCGACATGACGTTCACGTCGGCCGGCCGGGAGTAAGGACGCCGGGAGCAAGCACGCGTGAAGTAAGGACGCCGGTGTCAGGACCCGGTGGCAAGGCGGGGGGACGTCCGGCGGCTCATCGGTCGCCGGGCGTGACAAGCCCCGACTCGTACGCGAAGATCACGGCCTGCGCGCGGTCGCGGAGGTCCAGCTTCGCCAGTACGCGGCCGATGTGGGTCTTCACCGTCTGCTCGGCCAGCACCAGGTGGTCCGCTATCTCCTGGTTCGACAGGCCGCGGGCGACCAGCTCCAGCACCTCGGTCTCACGCGGCGTCAGGCCCTCCAGGCGCAGTGCGGGACTTCTGCGTGGGGCGGGGCGCTGCTGCGCGAAGTCGGCGATCAGACGGCGCGTCACCTTCGGGGCCAGCAGTGCGTCCCCGGCGGCCACCACGCGCACCGCCGCGATCAGGTCGGCGGGCGGCGCGTCCTTGAGGAGGAACCCGGACGCTCCGGCGCGCAGCGCCTCGTACACATAGTCGTCCGCGTCGAAGGTGGTGAGCATCAGCACCTTCAGCCCCTGTACGGCCTCCTCGTGGTTCTTGTGGTTCTCTTGGGGATTCAGCAGTACGCGCGCCGCGGCCAGGCCGTCCATCTCCGGCATCCGTACGTCCATGAGGACGACGTCGGGGCGCGTGCCGCGGGCCAGCTCGACTCCCTTTCTGCCGTCCGCCGCCTCGCCCACCACGTCGATGTCGCTCTGCGCCGCCAGCAGGGCCGCGAAACCGGCGCGGACCATGGCCTGGTCGTCGACGATGATCACACGGATGGTCATGGAGGGCCGGGCTCCTTCGCGGACTGCTGTGCGGATTGCTCTGCGGATATGGGCTCGGATATGGGCTCGGGCATGGGCTCCTCTGCGGGCGACGGGGGCTCGGCCACCGGCAGCCGGGCCGCGACACGGAACCCTCCGTCGGGCAGCGGTCCTACATCCAGCGAGCCGCCGACCAGCCGTACGCGCTCTCCCATGCCGACCAGGCCGTGTCCGGTGCCGCTCGACTCAAGCCCCGAAACCGGCTTCGCCCCGGGCCCGTTGACGACGAGCACCGTCAGATGCCGGCCGTCGGTGGAGAGCGACACCTGGGTGGGGGCGCCGGGGGCGTGCCGTACGACGTTCGACAGGGCCTCCTGCACGATGCGGTAGGCGGACAGGTCCACGGCGGGCGACACCTTCGCCCACTCCTTCACAAGAGTCGGCTCGGGAAGCGACAGTTCGACCGGGACACCGCCGCGTCTGGTGGCCTCGACGAGCTGGCGCAGTTTGTCCAGGCCCGGCTGCGGTGCCCGCTCGTCCTGCGTGTCCTCACTGCGCAGCACCTGAAGGAGCCGTCGCATCTCGCTCAGCGAGTCGCGGGCGCCGACGGCTATCGACTCGAACTCGCCCCGCACGTCGTCGGAGACGTCGGCGAGCCGGTACGGCGCGGAGTCCGCCTGGACCGAGATCACGGTCATGTGGTGGGCCACCACGTCGTGCAACTCCCGGGCGATGCGGGCCCGTTCCTCCAGCAGTGTGCGCCGGGCGCGCTCGGCCTCGCTGATGGTCTCCTGCTCGACGAGCCGCCGCCGGGTCTCGCCGCGCTCGCGCAGCAGCGTGCCCAGCAGCAGTGCGGCGCCGCTGAGGACGATCATCAGCACGCTGGTGTCCTGGCTGTCAGAGGAGGCCTCGGGCGCGGCCAGGACGAGGCTCATGACCGCGGTGGCCAGCCAGACGCCTATCACCGTGCGGCGCGTCTCGCGCAGGGAGAGCGCCAGGCACAGGACCACATAGCCCACGATGGCCATGGCGGTGAAGGGAGAGGGCCGCCCCGCGCCGTCGTTCAGCACGGCGATCGCCCCGATGAGGTTCGCCGGGAAGATGATCCACCATGCCAGCAGGGGGCGGCTCACGGCCAGTAACAGAGGTGCGGCCTGGGCGAAGCCGAGCGCGCCCGAGAGCCCGTCGTTCACCCCGTAGTCGGACCCCAGGACCTGGGCCGTGACCGGGACCAGGACGGCGGCGAAGCCCAGCACGATCACGTACGGCAGCCGCCGCATCCAGCGCTTGGGTGCCTGCGCGAGCAGCGGCTCGGCCGCACCGGTGGGCGGGACGAAGGTCGCTGAGGCCTCACGCAGCGAGGGCCCGGCCGCCCGCAGCCCGTCCCGTGCGGTGCCCAGCCTGCGCCGGACGGCGGCGAGCGCACGGTGCCGCGCCCCGTGCCCGGCGCTCTCGTCGGCCGGTGCGCGGGGCTCCTGGCCGGGAGGAGTCGCCGCATTGCTCATGACTTGATCAGCGTAGGCGGGAAGATTTCACCACCGCGTCCTACCTGAGAGCCGAACCGCGCCTCATACCCAGGTACGAGCGGTATGACGGCCTGTCACAGCACGGCCTGTCACAGCTCCGCCAGCAGGTCGGCCTTCTTCGACGTGAACTCCTCGTCCGTCACCAGTCCCGCCTGGTGCAGCTCGCCGAGGTGGCGGATGCGGTCGGCGATGTCCGCGGGGTCGCGGCGCCGGGCGGACGGGGTGCCGTCGCTCTTCGCCGGGGGACCGGCCGCGCGTACCGCCGCGAGCACCGAGGCCGCGAAGGGCAGCGACTCGTGGACGGGCCCGTAACCGAGGCCGAAGACGACCGCCGCCGGGTCCTGGTCGGCCTGCGCGGGCTGCACATAGCCCGGGTCGCGGCGCAGCAGCCGCAGATGGCCCTCGAAGACCTCGGGTGAGCGCCACTCGACCCCGGTCAGCTCCGAGACCGTGAAACTCTGGTCGCCCGCTTTCCACTTGGCGGACGAGGCGCCCGTCCAGAACCACCGGAAGGACACCGACTTGCCGTCGAAGGACGCCTTCCCGTCGTACGCCTTGAACTGCAGCGGCACCTCGGGCGGGTCCACCAGATAACGCTCCGCCGGGACCGGGTCGTCGTCCGGGTCGTCGGGGACGAGCAGGGCCCGCAGCTCGTCCGCGTAGTACTCGGCGAGCGTCTCGCGGTCGCCCGGGAGTACGAGACGGTAGGGGTCGCATGCTTCCTTGAGCTGTCCGGCGGCCGCCTCCATCAGCGGGTCCGCGCCCGCCCTCGGCTCGGCGCGCAGGACGACCGTCCCGCGTCTGCCGGGGGTCAGGGTCACCGCCGCAATCGCCTCGAGGGGGATGCGGCGCTCACCGAGCGCCTGGAAGAGCTTCGGCGTACGGATCCCCCGTTCGAAGCGGATGAGCACGGAGTCGGACTCGAACTCCCAGGCGGCATGAAATCCGGCCAGTACGTCACCCATGCGGGCCATCGTATGCGCCATGCGCTTCCTCGTCCCCTCCCCGGGCGAACCGCGGTTTCTTCGGTCTCTACGCGCGTCCGGCTTCAGCCATGTCGGACAATCCCTTCTGGCACACGTCATCCTCGTGTGCACAGCTCACCGCGCGGTACGCGCCAATGCCGATCTCGGCGAAGTTCCGCAGGCTCTCCGTACCGGGTTCGAAATAGCCGGCGTGGCCCTTCGCGCCCTGCGCCGACAGCACCCGGGCCCCGAATCCCGAGGACACCGGGTCGGCCCCGTGGCCGAGCCCGCCGACCTCCAGATAGGGCACGTCCTGGATCCAGTCGTCGGCGTCCCGCGTGGCCCACACCCGCGCGGAGGTGTGCAGCTGCGCGGCGTTCGCGACCCGCATGCCGGGGCTGCCCGCGACCGCTATGTCGGACACCCGGGACGGCAGCGTGTGCGCGGCGACGCCGCAGACCACGGAGCCGTAGCTGTGGCAGTACAGCGCGACGGGCGAACGGCCGGGCAGCGTCCTCACGAGGGCGTCGAGCCGGACCGCGCCCTGCTCGGCGCGCACACCGGTGGCCGCGTCCATGCCGAGCCCGCTGGGCGCCGTGTAGTCGGCCCAGGCGATCACGGCCGTACGCGTGGCCGGGCTCGCCGTGCGCTCCTCGAGGTACAGCGACCTCGCCATGCCGACGGGTGCGGAGAACTCGCGGTCGGTGCGCTGGAAGTTCAGTACGTCGGTGTCGACGCCCGGCACCACGACCGAAATGCGCTGCGCCTTGCCGAGGTCTCCGAAGACCTCGGCGACCCGGCCGGCGCCCAGCGGGTCGAAGGCGAGGATCTGACGGTCCTTTTGCAGCAGGTCCTCGTAGCGATGCATACGGCGGCCCGCCTCGTGCTGTCCGGCGGGCGAGAGCCGTTCGTCGTGCATGCGTTGTCGTTCGGTCCTGCGCGCCTGGTCGATCGCGATGCGGTTGGCGCGGTAGCGGAGTTCCACCGGCGCCCCGTTCATGTTGCCGACCGCGAGCGGATAGCGGGTGGCGAGCCGGGCGCGCTGTGGGGCGTCGAGCGAGGCGAAGAAGCGGGTCAGGCGGGCCGGCGCGGAGTCGGGGTCCGGCAGCCGGAGTCCGGCGATGTGACCGCGTTCCCAGGCGGAGAGGGACGCTTCGAGCGGTGTCGCCGCTGCTCTGTGGTTGCGTACGACGGTCCAGCCGGTGGTCGCCAGCATGACGAAAACAACGGCCAGAGCGAGCAGAGCGCGCCAGACGTTGAGTTGGGGAGGGGAGTCGAAGGAAGTCACTGGGAGGACACACTAAGAGAACAAGAGTGTCTCGCGTTAACCGAGTGAGGGGGATCACGTTTCTGGTCGGGTAATTGGGGCAATCCGGGCTCAGTGGGAGTTAAATCGTCACGCTGCGTGCCAGTTCTGGGTCAACGCGGGCCCCACCTGGTCGAGATATGTGGCGGTCAGTGTCCGGATCGCCTCGGGGCTGAGGTCCTCGCCCGCGCTCCACAGCCGCCCGGTCACCCGCATCACCCCGCTGAACACGGCCACCGCCACCCGCGGCCGCGGATCGGCGTCCACATCCAGGCCCTCACGCTCTGCGATCAACCGCGCGAGCTCCTCCTCCAGTTTCTCGGTGCGGCGCAGATGGGCGGCGACCAGGGCGGGCGTCGACTCGATCAACTGGTACGTACGCATGTGCAGTTCGACCGGGATGACGCTCTCGACGGTCTCGTTCAGGGTGTCCCAGCCCTCGAGGACGGCCCGGCGCAGCGCCTCAAGGGGGCTCTCGTGGAGCGGACGTTCGCGCACCAGGTCGACGAAGTGCGCCTCCGCCATCTCCTGGACGGCGAAGGCGGCATCCTCCTTGCCCGCGAAGTACCGGAAGAAGGTGCGCTGGGACACATCGACGGCCTCGGCGATCTCGTCGACGGTCGTCTGCTCGTACCCCTTGGTCGTGAACAGCTCAAGGGCGGCCCGCAGCAGCGCGTCCCGGGTGCGCTGCTTCTTGCGCTCGCGCAGCCCCGGCCGGGGCACCGTGTCCATGAGCCCGCCCCCTCCCGAACTGTTCGTTTCGAAGCCTTTTTGCCCAGCTCACCCTATCCGTGAGTGACATGACAGTTACCGACTTGTGAATTGGTTTGTCAACTGTCAGCGGCTGTCATTAGCCTCGAAGGCATGACTAGTCAGACCACTGTCGACACGACGGGCTCGGGGGACAAGACGCCAATCGCCCCGTCGGTCCAGACACCGGACCGGGGGCTGCGTGGCCACCCCTGGCTCACTCTCATCACCGTGGCCGTGGGCGTCATGATGGTGGCCCTCGACGGCACCATCGTGGCCATCGCCAACCCGGCCATCCAGAAAGACCTGGGCGCCAGCTTCGCCGACGTCCAGTGGATCACCAACGGTTACTTCCTCGCCCTCGCGGTCACGCTGATCACGGCGGGCAAGCTCGGCGACCGGTTCGGCCACCGGCAGACCTTCCTCATAGGCGTCGTGGGATTCGCGGCGGCCTCGGGCGTCATCGGACTGTCCAGCTCCATCGCCATGGTCGTCACGTTCCGCGTCCTGCAAGGTCTGTTCGGCGCGCTCCTCATGCCGGCCGCGCTCGGACTGCTGCGGGCCACCTTCCCCGCCGAGAAGCTGAACATGGCCATCGGCATCTGGGGCATGGTGATCGGCGCCTCCACCGCGGGCGGCCCGATCCTCGGCGGCGTGCTGGTCGAGAACGTCAACTGGCAGTCCGTCTTCTTCATCAACGTCCCGGTCGGCATCCTGGCCGTCGTCCTCGGCATATGGATCCTGACCGACCACCGTGCGAAGAACGCGCCGCGGTCCTTCGACCTGCTCGGCATCGGGCTCCTGTCCAGCGCCATGTTCTGCCTGGTCTGGGCCCTCATCAAGGCCCCCGAGTGGGGCTGGGGCGACGGACTGACCTGGACGTTCCTGGGTGTCTCCGTGCTCGGCTTCGGCCTGTTCGCGTTCTGGGAGACGAAGGTCAAGGAGCCGCTCATCCCGCTGGCCCTCTTCCGCTCCGTACCGCTGTCCGCCGGTGTGGTGCTGATGGTGCTCATGGCCATCGCCTTCATGGGCGGCCTGTTCTTCGTCACCTTCTACCTGCAGAACGTGCACGGCATGAGCCCCATCGACGCGGGCCTGCACCTGCTGCCGCTCACCGGCATGATGATCGTGGGCTCGCCTCTCGCGGGCGCCATGATCACCAAGGTCGGGCCGCGCATCCCGCTCGCGGGCGGCATGGCGTGCACGGCCATCGCCATGTACGGCATGTCGACGCTGGAGAAGGACACGGGCAGCGGACTCATGTCCATCTGGTTCGCCCTCCTCGGCCTCGGCCTCGCGCCCGTCATGGTCGGCGCGACCGAAGTCATCGTGGGCAACGCGCCGATGGAGCTCTCCGGTGTCGCCGGCGGTCTCCAGCAGGCCGCGATGCAGATCGGCGGCAGCCTCGGTACGGCCGTCCTCGGCGCCGTGATGGCCTCCAAGGTCGACGGCGACCTCGAGGGCAACTGGGCGGACGCCGAACTCCCGCCGCTCAACGAGGCCCAGCTCCACCAGGCCTCCGAGGCGGTCCAGGTCGGCGCCGCACCGGTGCCCCCGAACACCCCGGGGCCGATCGCCGAGAAGATCACCGACGTCGCCCACGAAACGTTCATCTCCGGCATGAGCCTGGCCAGCCTGGTCGCCGCCGGCGTCGCCGTCGTGGCGGTCTTCGTCGCCTTCCTCACCAAGCGCGGCGCCAACGCGGACGCCGGTGCGGGGGTGGGCCACATCTGAAGCACCGTCCACCGCGTCTGACGCCCCGTCGGGTCTGCCCGGCGGGGCTTTCGCCTATCAGGGTGACGCCGGTCCGTACGACTTTCGTACGGACCGTGCCGGCGGCCAGAGTGTTTCAACTGATCCGTACGCCACGGCAGTCGGGCCAGGCCGCGGCGCGCTGCCGGAGGGGGATGGCGCGCCGCGGAGCCGCAGGAATCAACGGCAAGTCCGGAGAAAAAGGCACCAATTGTGTGTCTAGTGAAGGCGAACCGTGGTACTCGCCGCATCAAGCCCGAACCGGCAGGCACCGGCCGGCCGATATCCGGTCGGTGCACAGTTCCAGGGAGTTGATGATGGCGGGCTTCGGTCACACCACGCGCAAGCACCCCCGCTCACGGGGCCGGACGTGGCATCGGAGCGGGCCGGATCGCGCGACGCTCGGAATCATCGGAGCCATCTGTGCGGTCGCCGGATTCTTCGTACTGGGCATCATCCTCGGCCCGGTGGCGATCGTATGCGGCTGGCTCGCCATGGGGCGCAGCTGGAGTGGCGCTCGCCCGGTACCGGCGCTTGTCGCCGTGGTGCTGGGCGCGATCGACACCGTCCTGGCGATCGTCTGGATCGCCGGGGCCGCGGCTCCCGCGAACGGAATGTTCTGATCCGCGGGACGTGAGGGAACCCCGCGCCCCGTCAGGGGCGCGGGGCCGTTACTTCTGTGCCGCCCTTCCCGGGGAGCGCTTGGGCCCCTTGCGTCCTTGAGGGTTCGGACATCGCGGCCACCTGCGCGCGCAGCGCCCGTACCTCCTCCGTGAGGGTCTCGATCGCTGCCGTCTGCCGTCGCTCCTCCACGTCGTCCGACTCGAAGCGGGCGATGAACCAGGCCGCGATATTGGCGGTGACCACACCGAGCAGGGCGATCCCGGAGAGCATCAGCCCGACGGCGATCATGCGGCCGAGCCCGGTCGTGGGCGCGTGGTCGCCGTATCCGACGGTCGTCATCGTGGTGAACGACCACCACACCGCGTCACCCATCGTCTTGATGTTGCCGTCCGGTGACTGCCGTTCGACGGACAGCACGGCGAGCGAGCCGAACATCATCAGCGCCACCACGGCGCCCGCGACGTACGTGGTCAGCCGGATCTGCGTGGCCATCCTGGCCCGCTGTCCGACGAGCAGCACTGTGGCGACGACCCTGAGCAGCCGTAGCGGCTGGATCAGTGGCAGCAGTACGGCGCACAGGTCGAGCCAGTGCGTGCGGACGAACTCGCGGCGCTGCTCGGCCAGTACGAGCCGTACGAGGTAGTCGAGGGAGAAGGCTCCCCACACCGCCCACTCCACTGCTGCGCACGCGGTCGTCACGCCCTGACCGGCGTCGGGCCGGACGATCGGCACCGCGTAGGCGACGGCGAACACCATCGCCAGTCCCATCAACGGTCGCTGAGTGCGCCGTTCCCAACGATGTTGTGCCGATCTCTCGTCCATGTCCGCATTATCGGCTGCAGCGCCGTCGTGGCTTGTCGCGCAGTTCCTCGCGCCCCTGGGTTTGTGGTGGGTGCGGGGTCGTGGGCCGGTGCGTCAGCCCGTCGCAGGGTGGGCATACGGCCCGGTGTCGGTACACGGCCCTGGTGGCCTGAGAACGAACCTACGCGACGGGCATACGACGCACCGACCCACGCCCCCTCCCGCCGGTGGGAGGGAGCGGGTAGTTGGGGGTGCGGGCTTTCCCAGGGCGCGTGCTTTCTCCGGGCGCGGTGTGCCGCAGGCTTTTTAGGGGCGCGGGGAACTGCGCGACCAGCCACAACGCACCCGCAGTCAAGGAACGCACCTTGGAACCGCCCCCCAAGCGGAGCGCCTACGCGTCGCCGCCCGCAGCACCAGGATCCGCCGCTGAAACATCCAGCAGCTGATAGCGGTCGACGGCCTGCTTGAGGGTCGAGCGATCGACCTTCCCCTCGCGGGCCAGCTCCGTGAGGACCGCGACCACGATCGACTGCGCGTCGATGTGGAAGTAGCGCCGAGCGGCACCGCGGGTGTCCGCGAAGCCGAAGCCGTCCGCGCCCAGCGACTGGTACGTACCGGGCACCCAGCGCGAGATCTGGTCCGGAACCGATCGCATCCAGTCGGAGACGGCCACGAACGGACCCTCGGAGCTCGAGAGCTTCCGCGTCACATACGGAACGCGCTGCTCCTCCTCGGGGTGCAGGAGGTTGTGCTGCTCCACCTCGACGGCCTCGCGCCGCAGCTCGTTCCAGGAGGTCGCCGACCAGACGTCCGCCTTGACGTTCCACTCCTCGGCGAGGATCTTCTGCGCCTCGAGGGCCCACGGCACCGAGACGCCGGACGCCATGATCTGCGCCGGGATGGAGCCCGAAGTGCCCGCCGAGAGGCGGTGGATGCCCTTGAGGATGCCCTCGACGTCCACGTTCTCCGGTTCGGCCGGGTGCTGGATCGGCTCGTTGTAGACGGTGAGGTAGTAGAAGACGTCCTCGCCGTGCGGGTGTTCGTCGTCCGAGCCGTACATTCGGCGCAGTCCGTCCCGCACGATGTGCGCGATCTCGAACCCGAAGGCCGGGTCGTACGCGACACAGCCCGGGTTCGTCGAGGCCAGCAGTTGCGAGTGGCCGTCCGCGTGTTGCAGACCCTCACCCGTCAGAGTCGTACGTCCGGCCGTCGCGCCCAGTACGAATCCGCGCGCCAACTGGTCGGCCATCTGCCAGAACTGATCGCCGGTGCGCTGGAAACCGAACATCGAGTAGAAGACGTACACCGGGATCAGCGGCTCACCATGCGTCGCGTACGCCGAACCCGCCGCGATGAGGGAGGCGGTGCAGCCGGCCTCCGAGATGCCGTCGTGCAGCATCTGGCCCGTCGGCGACTCCTTGTACGCGAGGAGCAGATCGCGGTCCACCGCCTCGTACTGCTGGCCCAGCGGGTTGTAGATCTTCGCGCTCGGGAAGAACGAGTCCATGCCGAACGTGCGGTACTCGTCCGGCGCGATCAGCACGAAGCGCTTGCCGATCTCCTTGTCCCGCATGAGGTCCTTCAGCAGCCGTACGAACGCCATGGTCGTGGCGATCGACTGCTGGCCGGAGCCCTTCCTCACCGTCGCGTACGTCTTGTCCCCGGGGAGCTCCAGCGGCTTCGACCGCACGACGCGGGTCGGGACGTAACCGCCCAGGCCCTTGCGGCGGTCGTGCATGTACTGGATCTCCTCGGAGTCGGGGCCCGGGTGGTAGTACGGCGGCGGGCCCTCCTCCAGCTCCTTGTCGGAGATCGGCAGGTGCAGCCGGTCGCGGAAGCCCTTGAGGTCGGCGACCGTCAGCTTCTTCATCTGGTGCGTGGCGTTGCGGCCCTCGAAGTTCGGGCCGAGCGTCCAGCCCTTGACGGTCTGCGCGAGGATCACGGTCGGCTGACCGGTGTGCGCCTTGGCCGCCGCGTACGCCGCGTAGACCTTCTTGTGGTCGTGACCGCCGCGTCCCAGGTGCAGGATCTGGTCGTCGGTCATGTTCTCGACCATCGCCCGCAGCCGGTGGTCGTCACCGAAGAAGTGCTGGCGGATGTACGCGCCGGTCTCGGTGGCATAGGTCTGGAACTGGCCGTCGGGCGTGGTGTTCAGCCTGTTGACGAGCACGCCGTCGCGGTCCTGCGCGAGCAGCGGGTCCCACGTGCGGTCCCAGACCAGCTTGATCACGTTCCAGCCGGCGCCCCGGAACTGCGACTCCAGCTCCTGGATGATCTTGCCGTTGCCGCGCACCGGGCCGTCGAGCCGCTGGAGGTTGCAGTTGACGACGAAGGTCAGGTTGTCGAGACCCTCGCGTGCGGCGATGGACAGCTGGCCGAGCGACTCCGGCTCGTCCATCTCGCCGTCGCCGAGGAAGGCCCAGACGTGGGACTTGGAGGTGTCGGCGATGCCGCGCGCCTCCATGTAGCGGTTCATCCGCGCCTGGAAGATCGCGCCCAGCGGGCCGAGACCCATGGAGACGGTCGGGAACTCCCAGAAGTCCGGCATCGAGCGGGGGTGCGGGTAGCTGGACAGTCCGTCCGGGTACTTCGACTTCTCCTGGCGGAAGCCGTCGAGCTGCCGCTCGGAGAGACGGTCCAGCATGAAGGCGCGTGCGTAGATGCCCGGCGAGGCGTGCCCCTGGAAGAAGACCTGGTCGCCGCCGTCGCCCTCGTCCTTGCCGCGGAAGAAGTGGTTGAAGCCCACGTCGTAGAGGGAGGCGGAGGACGCGAAGGTGGCGATATGGCCGCCGACGCCGATGCCCGGGCGCTGGGCCCGCGAGACCATGACCGCGGCGTTCCACCGGGTCGCGTTCAGGATCTTGCGCTCGATCTCCTCGTTGCCGGGGAAGAACGGCTCGTCCTTGGTGGCGATGGTGTTGACGTAGTCCGTGCTGCGCATCTCGGGCACGGCCACGCGCTTCTCACGGGCCCGCTCGATCAGCCGCAGCATCAGATAGCGCGCCCGCTCCCGGCCGCGCTCGTCGACGGCGGCGTCGAGGGAATCGAGCCACTCCTGGGTCTCTTCGGGATCGAAGTCAGGTACCTGACTCGGAAGGCCGCCAATGATGATCGGGTTGCGATCGGGTCCGGAAGCCACGCTGTTCCTTCGCTTTCAGGGAGGCCGTTCTTCTCGGTTCTTCTTGGTTCTTTCTCGGTGTTTTCGCCGTTGTCCTCGGGGTCCGCACCGGTCCCCATCGTGTACCTCGGGGACGGAAACGTCACCTCTACCGTGGGGTAACCGGGGCGTTCGAACGGTTCCACCGGGGACGGGACCGGCAAATCGCAACGATACGCCCGACCCGTGACGCGTTCCGCAAAGCCATTCGAGTCTCGTACCCTCATAGGGTTCGGAAATCCGCAAACCGGGCAGATCGCTGTGGTGTGCGTCACCTGGAGCCATGATTGGCTGTCTGGGGTTGCGGCGACACCGCCAGGATCGTCACCGTTTCGGCGGTCTCGACGGCCGGGTACTTGCGCGATCCGTCCCGCCCGTGTGGACTACGGCCAATGCTTCGCGCACGCGCGTGGCTTGAACCTTTACCAAACATGATCAGGAGGCAACCCGTGAGCGCGACCGCGGACCACGCGGAGGAGCGGACGAGCCTGGCCGCCAGGCTGGGATTCCAGCCCGAGCAGGTGGTCCAGGAGATCGGCTTCGACGACGACGTCGACCAGGAGCTCCGCGAGGCCATCGAGGCAGTCATCGGCAGCGAGCTCGTGGACGAGGAGTACGACGACGTCGCCGACGCCGTGGTGCTCTGGTTCCGTGACGACGACGGCGACCTGACGGATGCGCTGGTGGATGCCACCACGTACGTCGAAGAGGGCGGCGCCATCGTGCTGCTGACACCGAAGACCGGCCGTGACGGCTACGTGGAGGCCAGCGACATCGCCGAAGCCGCGACGACCGCGGGTCTGTCCCAGACCAAGAGCATCAGCGTGGGCAAGGACTGGAGTGGGAGCCGGCTGGCCACGCCCAAGGCGGCCAAGTCCAAGCGGTAACGCTCCGCTGGATTGACCGTCGCTGTCCGGGGGCTCCGCCCCCAGACCCTGTTTTCGGCCAGGGAAGACCTCGTTTCTTGAAACCGGAGGGGCTCGCTTCTGCGAGCCCCTCCGGCGTTCCCCCAGGGACGTGGGCGTGGTGATCGCTGCGTAGGGTGGGCTTGCCCGAAGAGTTCCAGGGAAAGGATCCAGGACCATGGCGATCGAGGTCGGCAGCAAGGCGCCGGACTTTGAGCTGAAGGACAACCACGGGGCCACCGTGACGCTCTCCCAGTTCCGCGGAGCGAAGAACGTCGTGCTGCTCTTCTACCCGTTCGCTTTCACCGGGGTGTGCACCGGCGAGCTGTGTGCCCTGCGCGACAACCTGCCGAAGTTCTCCGACCGCGACACCCAGCTGCTCGCCGTGTCCAACGACTCCATCCACACGCTGCGCGTCTTCGCCGAGCAGGAGGGCTTCGAGTACCCCCTGCTGTCCGACTTCTGGCCGCACGGCGAGACCTCGCGCGCGTACGGCGTCTTCGACGAGGACAAGGGCTGCGCGGTGCGCGGGACCTTCATCATCGACAAGGAGGGCGTCGTCCGCTGGACCGTGGTGAACGGACTGCCGGACGCGCGCGACCTGAACGAGTACGTGAAGGCGCTCGACACTCTGTGATTCTTCGGGCGCAGGGCCTGCGTCAACAGGGAACTCGTCACTAGGATCGACACGTTGATCCGATACCAACGCATTACGGGGCTCCCCGCCCCTGGACACCAATGGGAGGACTCGTGGGAGTCAGCCTCAGCAAGGGCGGCAACGTATCGCTTTCGAAGGAGGCGCCGGGCCTTACCGCGGTCATCGTCGGTCTGGGGTGGGACGTCCGTACCACCACCGGCACCGATTTCGACCTCGACGCCAGCGCCATCCTGACGAACGCGGACGGCAAGGTCAGCAGCGACGCCAACTTCGTGTTCTTCAACAACCTCAAGAGCCAGGACGGCTCGGTCGAGCACACCGGCGACAACCTCACCGGTGAGGGCGAGGGCGACGACGAGCAGATCAAGGTCAACCTCGCCGGCGTCCCGGCCGACGTCGAGAAGATCGTGTTCCCGGTCTCGATCTACGACGCCGAGAACCGCCAGCAGTCGTTCGGTCAGGTGCGCAACGCGTTCATCCGCGTCGTGAACCAGGCCGGCGGCACAGAGATCGCGCGGTACGACCTCTCCGAGGACGCGTCCACGGAGACCGCGATGGTCTTCGGCGAGCTGTACCGCCACGGCGCGGAGTGGAAGTTCCGCGCCATCGGCCAGGGCTACGCCTCGGGCCTGCGCGGCATCGCGCAGGACTTCGGGGTCAACGTCTGAGCAATTTTCGGGTCCTGCCGCCGACGACCGACGACAGGACCTGCCGCTTCACCTCCCGTCCGGCGTCGCACACAACGAGTGCGGCGCCGGACGTGCTCGACAACTGAAGGCTTGACCGGGGAGGACCAGGATCATGGGCGTCACGCTCGCCAAGGGGGGCAATGTCTCCCTCTCCAAGGCCGCACCGAACCTCACGCAGGTGATGATCGGGCTCGGCTGGGACGCGCGCTCCACCACAGGAGCCGACTTCGACCTCGACGCCAGCGCGCTGATGTGCAACAGCGGCCGGGTGCTCGGCGACGAGTGGTTCATCTTCTACAACCAGCTCAAGAGCCCGGACGGCTCGGTTGAACACACCGGCGACAACCTCACCGGTGAGGGCGAGGGTGACGACGAGTCGATCCTGATCGACCTCTCCAAGGTGCCCGCCAACGTCGACAAGATCATCTTCCCGGTCTCTATCCACGACGCCGACAACCGCGGCCAGACTTTCGGCCAGGTCAGCAACGCCTTCATCCGCGTCGTCAACCAGGCCGACGGCCAGGAACTCGCCCGCTACGACCTCTCCGAGGACGCCTCCACGGAGACCGCGATGATCTTCGGCGAGGTCTACCGATATGGCGGAGAGTGGAAGTTCCGAGCCGTGGGGCAGGGGTACGCGTCAGGGCTGCGGGGCATCGCTCTAGACTTTGGAGTCAACGTTTCGTAAAGCCGCGCGCGGCGCGGGGGAGACCCGTACACAGATGATTGGGTAGCCAGTGGTTCTGAAAACCTTCGGCTGGTCGTTCGCGGTCACCGCGCTCGGCCTGGTCGCAGCGGTGCTGTTCGGTGGATGGACCGCGTTCGGGGTCGTACTGATCCTGTCCATCCTCGAGATCTCGCTGTCCTTCGACAACGCGGTGGTCAACGCCGGAATCCTGAAGAAGATGAGTGCCTTCTGGCAGAAGATCTTCCTCACCATCGGCATTCTGATCGCCGTCTTCGGAATGCGGCTGGTCTTCCCTGTCGTGATCGTGGCGATCAGCGCCTCGCTCGGCCCCATCGAGGCGGTCGACCTGGCACTGAACGAACCGAAGCACTACGAGGAACTGGTCACGGACGCACACCCGTCGATCGCGGCATTCGGCGGCATGTTCCTGTTGATGATCTTCCTCGACTTCATCTTCGAGGACCGTGACATCAAGTGGCTCGGCTGGATCGAGCGCCCGCTCGCCAAGCTCGGCAAGGTCGACATGCTGTCGGCCTGCATCGCGCTGATCGTCCTGCTGATCACCGCACTGGCCCTCGCCCCGAAAGCCCACCTGCACGCGGGGTCGGCCGACAAGGCGGAGACGGTGCTGCTCTCCGGCGTCGCCGGCCTCATCACCTATCTGGTCGTCGGCGGGCTCTCCGGCTTCTTCGAGAACCGCCTCGAGGAAGCGGAAGAACGCGAGCACGAGGCCGAGGAGGAAGCCAAGCGCGAGGGCAAGAAGGTCACCGCGGGGGCGCTCGTCGGCAAGGCGGCCTTCTTCATGTTCCTCTACCTCGAGGTCCTGGACGCGTCGTTCTCCTTCGACGGCGTCATCGGCGCCTTCGCCATCACCAACGACATCATCCTGATGGCTCTCGGCCTCGGTATCGGCGCCATGTACGTCCGGTCGCTGACCGTCTACCTGGTCCGCCAGGGCACCCTCGACGACTACGTCTACCTGGAGCACGGCGCCCACTACGCCATCGGTGCTCTCGCCGCGATCCTGCTCATCACCATCCGTTTCGAGGTCAACGAGATCGTCACCGGCCTCCTCGGTGTCGTCCTGATCGCCTGGTCCTTCTGGTCCTCCGTACGCCGCAACAAGGCACTCGCGGAAGCCGAGGGAAAAGCTGAGTCCTCGGGCGAGAAGGCCGAAGTCTCGTCCGGGGTGTGACACCGGCCCGGTTGAGGAACGCTCTGTGAGGGGCGGCCGCGAGGACTTCCTCGCGGCCGCCTCGCGGCATTACTGGATGTGAAGTACCGGCGTAGGGGTGGGAATGAGCTTCTGGGACGGCCTGTGGCGTGGTGGGCGCTCGACGCAGTTCGATTCGGGGAGCGCGGCGACCAACGCGATCACACTGACCAGACGGAATCAGACGGTCTCGCTCACCAAACAGGGCGCGGCCAACGGCAATCTGCGCATCAATCTGTCCTGGCGGATGCGCACCTCTGACATAGGCGGCGGCCGGCGCAGCAGCCTGCTGCGCCATCCCTTCCAGGCGTTCAAGCCCGACGTGGTGCAGGCGCACACCCAGAGCATGGTCAACGTCGACCTCGACCTGGGCTGCATGTACGAGCTCACGGACGGCACCAAGGGAGTCGTCCAGCCACTGGGCAGCTTCTTCGGCGAGCTCAACGGAGCGCCGTACGTGAAACTCAGCGGCGACGACCGCTTCGGCTCGGGCACCGGCGAGACGATCTTCGTCAATCTCGACCACCGGGAGCAGATCAAGCGGCTCCTGGTCTTCGTCTACATATACGACCAGACCCCGGCCTTCGACCGTACGCACGCCATCGTGACCCTCTACCCCAGCAACGGCCCGCGGATCGAGGTGGGCCTCGACGAACGCCATCCGCAGGCCCGGTCCTGCGCGGTGGTCATGATCGAGAACGTCAAGAACGAGCTGATCGTGCGGCGTGAGGTGAAGTTCGTGTACGGGTTTCAGGCCGAACTCGACCGGCTGTACGGGTGGGGGCTTCAGTGGGGCCGCGGTTACAAGGCGAAGGCGGAACGCTAGGCGCTGGGCTTTGGCGGGTGCGCCTAGGAGCTCGGGGCGTTGGGATTGGTGGCGGCTGCGGGTCCGTTGTGGTTGGTCGCGCAGTTCCCCGCGCCCCTACGGGGCGCGGCGGGGCGCCCCCTAGCGCCCGATGAACTGCGGGCCCTGCGGCGGCAGCTTGAACTCCGGGTCTGGCGGCAGTGCCGCTACCGGCTGTGGGTAGCCGTACGCGGGCTGCGCGCTCGCCGCGGCGGGCTGGGGTGGTGCGGTCTGCGGATAGGCGTACGAGGACGGGGAGGCGGGCTGCGGGTAGCCGTACGCCGGCTGGGTCGCGGGCGCGGGCTCCGGTGGATAGCCGTAGGCCGGCTGGGACGGCTGCTGGGGGAGTGCGGGTGCGGGTGCGGGGGGCTGCTCGGGCGGCAGCGGTACCGAGTTCCCGGCAGCCGCAGCCGCAGCCGCAGCCGCAGCCGCAGCTGCGGCCTCGGCCTCGGACTCGTCGACCGAGATCCCGAAGTCGCCGGCCAGCCCCTCGAGACCGTCCGAATAGCCCTCGCCGAGCGCCCGGAACTTCCAGCCCTCCCCGCGCCGGTACAGCTCGCCGCAGATCAGCGCGGTCTCCTCGCCGGTCTCCGGCTTGATGTCGAAGTACGCCAGCGGCTCACCGTCCGCGAGGGCCGCGTCGTACAGCAGGATCCGCAGCGCGCGGACACGGTCGAAAGTGACGCCTTCGGCCGACGCGACCAGGAGGATCCGCCCCACGCCGTTCTCGATGCCCGCAAGATCCGACTGAATCGTGTCGGTCAGGCCCTCAGCGACGCGCTTCTTGCCGAGCCGCCAGACCTTGCCGGAGGGGTGCCGGGGCTGGTTGTAGAAGACGAAGTCCTCGTCGGATCGCACACGGTCCTCGGGCCCGAGGAGCAGTGCGGAGGCGTCCACGTCCGGGACGCCCGGGCCCGGTGTCCAGCGCAGCACGGAACGTACCGCCGTGGCTTCCAGCGGGACGTTCGACCCCTTCAGCATCGCGTGCGTCATGCGGTCATCCTGCCTTCTCGGTCCTGGTCACGACAACGTGGGGGTGCCACAGGATTCGGGACGTGTGAGGCTGGATGACATGGTTGTGTTCGTCTGCGTTACCTGAATTTCATGCCCGGCGGGAACCCCCGACATAGGTCTCTACGTACTATTACCGGCCACATATCGTCGGGCCATCTAGCCGCCCCGGGGGAGTCTCATGCGTCATTTCGGGCATATAGCCCCGGAGGTGCGGCAGCGCCTCTTCTACCAGGAGCCGTGCGTCTTCACCGCGGACTCGCCGGCCCGGGTGCTCTCCGCGGGCCTCGGCGCCACCCTCTACAGCCCCGCGACCAGAGCGCGGCTGGCCGACGACATCGTGAAGCAGACCGGACGCGGCGTCGTCTCGATGGTGCTGTGCCTGGAGGACTCCATAGACGACGCGGAGGTCGTGGGAGCCGAGGAGAACCTGGTCCGGCAGTTCGGAGTGCTGGCCGAGCGCTGCCCGGAGACCGAGCTGCCGCTGCTGTTCATCCGCGTCCGCACCCCCGAGCAGATCCCGGACCTCGTCGAACGGCTCGGCTCCACGGCACGCCTGCTGTCCGGTTTCGTACTGCCGAAGTTCACCGAGGAGCGGGGCGTGCCATTCCTGGAGGCGCTCACCGCGGCCGAGGCCGCGAGCGGGCGGCGGCTGTTCGCCATGCCCGTCCTCGAATCGCCCGAGCTGCTCTACCGGGAATCGCGCGTGGAGACCCTGGCGGGCATCTTCCGCGCCGTCGACAAGTACCGCGAGCGGGTCCTCGCGCTGAGGCTCGGCGTCACCGACTTCTGCTCCTCCTACGGGTTGCGCCGGGCGCCCGACATGACCGCGTACGACGTGCAGATCGTGGCCTCCGTGATCGCCGACGTGGTGAACGTGCTGGGGCGGGCCGACGGCACCGGGTTCACGGTGACGGGGCCCGTGTGGGAGTACTTCCGGGTCCAGGAGCGCATGTTCAAGCCGCAACTGCGCCGCAGCCCCTTCACCCCGGAGGCCGAGGACCTGCGCAACGCGCTGATCGAGCACGACATGGACGGGCTGCTGCGCGAGATCGCCCTCGACCGGGCCAACGGTCTGCTCGGCAAGACCTGCATCCACCCCTCGCACGTACTGCCCGTGCACGCGCTGTCCGTGGTCAGCCACGAGGAGTACAGCGACGCCCAGGACATACTGCGACCCGAACGTGGCGGCGGGGGCGTCCTGCGGTCCGCGTACACGAACAAGATGAACGAGGTGAAGCCGCACCGCGCCTGGGCCGAGCGCACCCTGCAGCGCGCCGAGGTCTTCGGTGTCGCGAACGAGGACATCGGCTTCGTGGAGCTGCTCGCCGCCGGGCTCCCCAGCTGAACCAGCTGAATGCGAACAGCGGGACTTCCGCCGGGCTCCCGGTTGAACACAGGGATTTCTGAACACAGGGATTTAATGGAAAACGTGGTGTGGACCGGGACCTGGGTCGCCGAGCGGCTCGGGGTCGAACTCGTCGGTGACGAGAAGCTGAGCGCACTGCTGGGGCTCGCGCTGCGGCGCAACCCCAAGCGCGCGCATCTGCTCGTGTCGAACGTGCTCGGCAAGCATGTGCCGCAGAGCCCGCTCACGGTGTGGCAGGCCGGGTACGAGCTGGGCCACCGGGTGCGTGATCTGCTCGGCGAGAGCGGAGCGAGCCGGGCCGTGGTGCTCGGGTACGCGGAGACGGCGACCGGCCTCGGCCACTCGGTCGCGGACGGTCTGGGCCTCGCGCCCTACCTGCACTCCACGCGGCGCCCCGTCGAGGGAGTCGGGCGCGCGGGCGGCTTCGAGGAGTCCCACTCGCACGCCACCTCGCATCTGCTGCTGCCGGAGAAGCCAGGGCTGCTCGCGGGCGACGGGGCGCTGGTCCTCGTGGACGACGAGTTCTCCACGGGCAACACCGTGCTCAACACGATCCGCGCACTGCACGAGCGCTACCCGCGCGAGCACTACGTGATCGTGGCGCTCGTGGACATGCGTTCCCCGGCGGACCGGGGCCGCCTCGACGAGTTCGCCCGCGAGATCGGCGCGCGCGTGGACCTGGTGGCGGCGGCCTCGGGGACCGTACGACTGCCCGACGGCGTACTGGAGAAGGGCCAGGCCCTGGTCGCCGAGCACGAGAACGACACGGCGACCGTGGCCCCCGTACCGCTTCCGGGGCTTGCGGGGCATCCGGGGCTGCCTGAGCCCGGCACCGTCACGCGCGTGCAGCTCGGCTGGCCGGACGGGCTGCCCGACGGCGGCCGGCACGGCTTCACCCCCGAGCACCGCATACGCCTGGAGGGCGCCCTGCCCGCCATGGCCGCGCGGCTCGCGGACGCGCTGCCGGACGACGCCCGGCGCGTACTCGTCCTCGGCTTCGAGGAGCTGATGTACGCGCCGCTGCGGCTCGGCGTCGCGCTGGCAGAGCTGACCGACGCCGAGGTCCGCTACTCCACCACCACCCGTTCCCCCGTCCTCGCCGTCGACGACCCCGGCTACGCGATCCGCAGCCGCCTCGTCTTCCCCGCCCACGACCGGCCCGGGGACGGCCCCGGCGAGCGGTACGCCTACAACGTCGCGGGAGCCGGCTTCGACGCCGTCGTCGCCGTGGTCGACTCGGTGGCCGACACGCCCGAACTGCACGCCCCCGACGGCCTGTTGGCGCGCCTCGCCGCACACACCCCGAGCGTGCTGCTCGCCGTCGTCCCCTCGTACGTACCGTCGTACGCCTCCGCCCCGCACGCCTCGCAAGCCCCGCC